>DAOTUS010000179.1:0-11732 GCA_034437415.1 Herpetosiphonaceae bacterium | reverse complement strand
TAAAGAAGAACGCCAGACCGCCCAACAGAATCAGGCCGCCAACCAGGCCCAGAATCAGCGGCAGCGAGCCGCCACTGCTGCCGCCAGTTTTCCCAGCCACAATCCGCAAGTCGTAGGTGGCGGTTTTGTTGGCGGGGATTTTCCAGATGACGGTGTTGCCTTCTTTGGTGGTAATCTCAGCGGGCAGAGCCTCTTTGACAGCGCCCGGCATTGTCACCCGCCAGACAATCACCGCCTTACCCAGCTCCTCCATGCCACCCATCGCCGCGGCGTCGCCCTCAGCGGCCAGGTCGGTGGCGTTGGCGGTGCCGGTGACCACAAACTCGTTGTTGATCTCTTCAACCTTCAGGCCCGTCAGCGAGCCGCCAGCCGGGTTGTCCGAGCTGGTCTGCTCAGAGATTTTAGCCAGCTGGTCGTTGAGCATGGCCAGATTGGTGAACTTCATATCGATCTGGACGCCCTGGAAATCGCGTCCGTCAAGCTTCTCTTTCCAGTCCGCGGTTTTGGCCTCCCACTCGGCGGGGAATTCGGCAGCATCGTCTTTGGCGCTTTGGAAGGGATCTTCGCTGCCGCTGTCACCGCCCAGCCCGCTCAGCATTCCGATGTACTGAGCCTCAATCCCAAACTTAATCGTGTTTGTGCCACTGCCATCAGCTTTGATCGTGGTTTCAGTCTGCGAGGCGATACAGCCAGACAGTAGCACCAGGGCTAAAGTGGCCGCGACTGCGCGATGTAACCAGTGTTTCATCAGGGTACTCCTTTGACAATTATAGTGAGCGCAGGGGCATTATAGAGCTTGGATCAGGGCTTGTCTATACGAGTACTCCAGAACTCCAGAACCTAGGGCATGTGCAAAGTCTGTTGGCACATCCAGATTCTGACCTCACCCCCGGCCCCTCTCCATTGCGATGGAGAGGGGTGGACGCGCAGCCGGGTACCCGCGTGCGGGTGGGGTGAGGTGTGTTCATGGCAGGCAGCCCCAAACGACTTTGCACATGCCCCGAACCACAGCGCCGCCGAGGTTGCTGCGCCGCGCTATGGTAGAATGCGCACCATCCACCTGTGCTGTGCGAGGAGCGGTTATGAGCGAATTAGATGATTTGCAAGCCTACCGTGATGAGTTGCAGGCCAACCGGCCCAATCTTGAGGGTAGGCGTCTCCGGGACACTGAGCGCCAGATCACTGAGCTTGAGCTTGATATCAAGCGCTTGCAGGCCGAGGCGAGCAATGTATCGATTGGCAAGCGGACTGGCCGCGCTAGCACCCCGGTCACAGGCCGCATGGAGATTAGCGGCCAGGGCCAGGTCCACGGCGCGGCGATCCTCACGAATTTGGGCCATGTCTGGATTAACCAGACCTTTACCACGATTACGGCCTCGGGCCGCAGCGCCGAGTATCTCCTCTACAAGTATGCGATTTCGCTCAAACAAAATGCCAATAAGGTGGCGCTTGGCACCGATTCGTCTGTCGCCGAGGGCGAGATGAAGCTCAGTAATCTCTTTACGATGCTGAATGTTGAGGCCCAGCGCCCCGCCAAACCTGATGGCGCGGATCGCGAGAGCATGCTCGAGCGCTCCATCACGCTGACGGTGCTGGCGGCGCTCAACGAGGATCGGTATCGCCATATGGTGCTGCTGGGCGAGCCGGGCGCGGGCAAATCGACCGTGGTGGGCTTTCTGGCGGCGGCGCTGGCGGCCCAATCGGTGGGCGATGATGATGCGTATCTGCTCACCCATACGGGATGGAGCCACCCGCCGTTGCTGCCCGTGCGGGTGCGCCTCCAGGGCGTGGTGCCAGCGGCTGATCCCGATCAGCAGACCTATGAGGATTTGTGGCAGGCGGTCAATGAGCTGAACTGCACCGATCCCGAGGAGCAGATCAAGCTGCGGGCGGCGGTCGAGGAGTTGCTGAAGGCGGGCAAGGGCTTTTTACTGCTGGATGGCCTGGATGAGGTGCCGCCGGAGCGGTTGGCGGCGGTCAAGGGCTGTATGCTCCACGCCTGCGCGGCCTTTCCCAAAAGCCGGGTGCTGGTGAGCTGCCGCGTCTACGATTATCAAAATGCGCCCGATTCGTATCCGTCGCGCCAGCTCGCGGGCTGGCCAACCGTGCGCCTGTTGCCGTTTGATGCCCCGACTCAGCTGCACTACATCGCCAATTGGTATAGCGAACTGGGCCGCCAGCGCGCATCCAACGACTCGCCGCTGGAGATCAAGACCCGCCACGATCACCTGGCCCACGCCCTCCAGACCCACGCCACCCTGCGACGCCTGGCGGGATCGCCGCTGTTGCTGGCCCTGATGGCGAACATCAATACCGAACACGCGCCCCTGCCCGAGACGGAGGGCTTGCTGTATTTCAAGTGCGTCGATGAGCTGCTCAAGCGCCGCCCCTCCAAAGAGACCGTCCAGGTGTCGGTTGATGATCTCCACGATCTGGTCACGCGCCTGGCTTTCGCTGCCCATCAGCTCGAAGCCGTCGAAGGAGCTTCCTACAACGGGCTGCGTGAGAGCGTCATTGAGGAGCAGATAAAACACTACTATCAGCAGCGCTATCCGCGGCTTGAGCAACGTCACATGGTTGGCTCCATGGCCGGGGCGGCACTCCTGCGCCTGCTCCGCAGCAACGGCCTGTTCCAGGAACAAAGCAACCTCGATCCCGAAAATAGGCATTATGGCTTCGCCCATCGTATGTTCCAGCAGTTTTTGGCAGGCAAGTATCTTCAGACCAACCAGGGCCGCAAATATTGTTTTGATCTGGCAACTGATGACCACTGGCGGATCAGCCTCCATCTGATGGCGAACTACGCGCCCCACAACAATGCCATCGACCGGGTGTTGATGGTGGCCCAAAAGCTTTTAGCGGGTTTGCCTGCCGAACAGATGGTTGGCGCGGAGTTGCTGGCCCACCTGGGCGAAAAATATGTGGTAGGGGAAGGCTGTGAGCATCTTTGGGCCACTGCGGTTGAGCGGATGCAGGTCCTGAGTGGGATTAGGCCAGATCGCGCCGACCCAGCGCTCCCATCTGAGACGCAACGCCTCCGCGCCGGACTGGCCCTGGGCGAGCTGGGCGACCCACGCCTGTTCCGCGCCGATGGCACGCTCATCCCCATCACGCAGCGCCTGGTGCCGCTGGCCGCTGGCACCTTTCACCTCGAAAACGATGATGGCGAACAGCGCACGATTGATCTGCCGGCCTTCGCTATGGGGCGCTACCTTGTCACCAACGCCGAATACCGCCAGTTTATGGAGCATGGCGGCTATCGCGACGAACGATGGTGGCAGACCGAGGAGGCCCGCCGCTGGCGCAGGGGCGATCCGGCGTTTGTGGCAGCATTACATGCGTTTGCCAAAGAGCGTTATAATTGGAACGATCAGCAGGCGTCGCTCGTGGTTAATCCCCGCACAACACCATATTTCTGGGATGATGAGCGCTTCAATGGCCCGACACAGCCGGTGGTGGGCCTCAACTGGTGGGAGGCCAATGCCTATTGCGCCTGGCTGACGGCCCGCCATCCTGGCCACTCCTTCCGCCTGCCCAGCGACTTTGAGTGGGAGCGGGCGGCCCGCAACGGCGACGGGCGCGAGTATCCCTGGGGGGCTGATTGGCGGGCGGGCTATGCCAATACGGAGGAGAGCACGCTGAACCAGACCACACCAGTGGGCCTGTATCCGCAGGGAGCCTGGCCAGAGGGGCCGCTGGATCTGAGTGGCAACGTCTGGGAGTGGACCGCATCGGCCTATGTGCCGTATACATCTGAGGATGATCATAAACGTATAGACATAACGTATAGAACAGATGTTTCTATTCGCGGCGGCTCGTGGGGCGGTCATCCTCAGTACGTCCGCTGCGCCTGTCGGGTCAACCTCTACCCGTTCATCCGTAACTTCACCCTGGGGTTGCGGGTGGTGGCGGCCTCGCAAATGGCGGCGAACCAGCACTACTGATTTCGCTCACGGGCGACAGTCGAGGTTCACTTACGTTAACGAGCGAGGGAACGTCTGGGTTGCGGGCAGTAGCTCCAGCCAACTACATTCTTTGGCGGGCCTGGGCCAGTAGCTTGCGACCGTCCGGGCACGCCAATCAGCACATAACGTTTCTGGCGGCGATTGAAGCCTGTCGGATCGAGGCCCTCGGCGGCCAGGTATTCACCGTTCCCGATGGTCATGACGGCATGCCAACTCTTGCGTGCACCCATGCTCCAGTTAATCCCACTATCAGCAATGCTATAATCGGGGCTGGCCGATTATGCTGAGGAGTTGTGCCCATGCGCCGACGGTTTTCCGCACTACTACTAATCCTCTCACTGAGCGCGTGTGCTGCGTTTGGCCAAGATGTATCGCCTGCCGCTCCAGCAGCGCTGCCATCGGCGGTCGCCCAGGCCCCAACCAAGCCGCCAGCGCCCACGCCAACCCAGCCGCCCAGCCCCAGGCCGCGGCCAACCCCACCACCAGCGTCGCCCAGCCCCGCGCCAACTGCGCCGCCAGCGCCGACCGATGATCGGGCTGCGGTTTTCGCCGCCTACCGCGAGGCGACCCCCCGCGATCCGGTGGCGCTGGCCCAGGCCTGGGGCGTGATCACCCAGACCGTGGCGCTGCCCGTCCGCCCGCCCGCCAACGTGGGCGACCGCGAGACATTCTGGGCCACCAATGTGCAGACCGACGCGCATTTCCAGGTCGCTGCAACCCTGCGGGTGCAAAGCCCGCATCTCCTGCTCTATATCGCCGATGGGATTACCGTCGATGATGCGGTGCTGCAGGCGGCCGCCGCGACGTTTGAAGCGGAGTCCTGGCCGTTGTTCAGCCAGTGGTACGCTGCGTCGGTGCAGCCCAGCGCCCCAATTACGGTGTTGAACGCGGATATTCCTGGCGTGGGCGGCTACTATGCGGCCGACAACGAGCTGCCACGGGTGCTCAATCGCTACTCCAACGAGCGCGAAATCATCTTCATCAACGCCAGCGCGACCGATTTCACTGGCGCTGGCTACATTGGCGTCCTGACCCACGAGATTCAGCACCTGCTCCATCGTAACGCCCTGTCCCACCCGGCCACCTGGTTCAATGAGGGCGCGTCGATGCTCAGCGAGGAGCGCAGCGGCTTTGGCAACAACGCCCTGGTCAACGCCTACCTCGCCAACCCCGACCTTCAGCTGAACGCCTGGGCCGAATCGCCCTCCTCGGCGCTGGGCCACTATGGCGCGGCCGAGCTATTTTTACGCTATCTCGATGCCCAAACCGCCGACGGCCTGCCAATCGGCGCGCTGGCCGAGGCCGATGCTGGCGACACCCTGCAGCCGCTGCTTGCGGTGGCCCAGGCCCGCCAGCCGCAGCTTGAAAGTTTCAGCGACCTCTACGCCACCTGGGCCAGCGCCAATCTCCTCAAGGATCCAGCGGTTGATCGCGGGCAGTACGACTATCCCGGCCTGCCCAGCAAAATCGAGCCTGCGCCAGCCCCCGACGCTGCCACGGCCAGCGTCCATCAGCTGGGGGTCGATTATCTGGCCTGGGATGCGACCGCGACCGAGCAGCGCATTCGCTGGGAGGGCGCCACCAACGTGCCGGTGATCGCCGCGCCAGTCGCCGAGGGCGAGCAGGTCTGGTGGAGCGGGCGCGGCGATGCCCGCGTGAGCACGCTGACCAGCGCCATCACCGTCCCCGCCGCGGGCGCAACCCTGCGCTACCGGGCCTGGATCGACCTGGAGCAGCACTACGACTACGCCTATCTGACGATCTCCACCGATGGCGGCGCGACCTGGATCGCGCTGCCGACCCCCTCGAGCAGCGCCGACGATCCGCTCGGGCTGAATCTTGGCGGCGGCTGGACCGGCCAGCAGACCGCCTGGCGCGATGAGGAGGTCAGCCTCCAGCCGTGGCAGGGCCGCTCGATTCAGCTGCGCTTCTGGACAATCACCGATGATGCCTACAACACCTCCGGCGTGGCCCTGGCCGACCTGCGGATCGAGGGCGTGGCCGAGGCGAGCTGGCAGGGGGCCGGCTTTGTCGCAATCGCCAATCGGCTGGCGCAGGAGTGGGAGCTGCGCGGCGTGCTGTATCCAGCCGCCGGGCCGCCAACCGTTATCGAGCTTCCGGTCAGCGACGGCCGGGCCGAGTGGACCATTCCGGCCAACCAGCGCGCCGTGCTGGTGGTGGTCGGGGCCAGCGCCAGCACCACGGAGCTGGCTGAGTATCGCTATCAGCGTGGGCCGTGAGCGAGACAGTCGTGAGATTTTGCTATAATGGCATTAAATCCATTTCAACAAGGAATATGTGATGCCGCAGTCCCTCGCCTCTGCTGATCAATCAAGCGTGTCAGCTCACGCTGGTGCAGCCTTTACCACGCGCCAGTCGTTATTTGAGCGACTCTTGTATGGCTACCTCGGCGTAGCAAGTCTGATTGCAATTGCTCTGATCGCGCTTGGCTCGCTGCAAATCAGCCAGTCAGGCCAGGCCGACATTGCCATAATTGCCCTTGTCACTGGTGGGATTGCGCTCACATTGGCCCTGGCGGGACTCATCGTGGCCTGGCGGGGCGGCTTGGCGCTGGCCCGCTGGCTGCTGGTGGCCTGGGCGCTGGCGATCGTCAGTGGCGGGACGGTGCTCGCCGACTCCAGCCGCACGCTGTGGTTTCTGGCCGCGCTGCTGCCGGTGATCTGTGCGATGCTGTTTTTGCCGACCCCGGCGACAGTTGGCACGGCCGCACTGAGCCTGGCGGCGATCTGGCTGGTCAATCTGCTGGTTTTGCCCGCCCCAACCGTTGAGGAGCGCGAGAGCTGGCTGATTCTGAGCGCGGGACTGGCGCTACTCAGCGTGCTGCTCAGCACCGGCACCGCCTTGTTGCGCCATATGCAGTATCGAATTGGCAAGCAGGCGCTGGTGCTGGCGACCTTGAACCAAAAGCTCACCACCGAGCAGGAGCGCAGCGAGCGCAGCACCCATCAGTGGGCGCTGGAGCGCGACCGCCTCGCCGCCGTCCTCGATGCCGCCCCCGACGGAATTGTGCTGGCCGATCCGAATGGGACGATTCTCAGCGCCAACGCCGCCGCCCGCCAGCTGCTCAACGAGACCGTGGCCAGCGCCCTGGAGGGCCAGAAGCTGGGCGCCTGGACCCGCGATATCCCTGGCCGGATCAAGCTGGTCTCGAACGAGCGCGAGGGCGATCGGCGGCGCACGCTGTTTGAGCTGCAGGCCGGCGGCTCGAACGGCCATATCATCTCCCTGCTGCAGGTTCCAATCCGCAGCACCAGCGGCGATATCATTGGGCTGGTCGGCCTGTTCCACGACCAGACCGGCGAGGTCGAGCTGGAGCAGGTGCGCTCGCAGTTCCTCGATCTGCTGGTCCAGGATATGCACGATCCGCTCACCTCGATTCTGGCCGCGCAGGACACCTTGCTCTCCAGCGAGCTTGGCGATGGCAACGAGCGAGTGCTCACCGCCGCCCGCCGCTCAACCACCCGGCTGCTCGACCTGGTCCGCACGCTGCTGGAGATGAGTCGGCTGCAAAGCGACCCAGGCACGCTGCACCGGCTGCCCCACCCGCTGCGCCCGCTGATCGAGTCGAGCGTCGCCCAGGCCACCCCGACCGCCCAGCAGCGGGCGATCAAGCTGGTGATGGAGTACGGCAGCGATGGCGGGCCGATTATGTTCGACTCCGATAAAATGCGCCGGGTGATGCTCAGCCTGCTGGATAACGCGCTGAAACACAGCCCCGCCTACAGCACTATCCGCGTCCAGGCCAACCAGTCCAACGGCCTGGCCCAGATTCGCATCTCCGACCAGGGCGCGGGGATTTCGCCCGAGTACGCCCAGGGAATTTTCGAGCGCTTTGCCAAGGTTGCTGGCGAGCAGCGCCTGGGCGGGCTGGGCCTGGCCTTCTGCAAGCTCGTGATCGAAGCCCACGGCGGGCGGATCTGGGTCGAGAGCTCGCCCGGCAAGGGCAGCACCTTCGCGTTCAGCCTGCCAGCCTAGCGGCTGGCGGCAAAGCGATTTGTAGTGGTAAGGAGGCAGCGTTATGGTTTGTCCTGTCTGTTTTGGGCCGCACGAGGCCAAGGATTGCTCGCGCACCTGTCGTCACTGTGGCGAGCATCATCACATGTCGCAGTGTCCCCGGCGCTGCATCAACTGTCAGGGAACCGGCCGCACCTTTATCCATGTTCACGGCGCCCATCACATTACCCACGGCACCCTGCACCACGACCGCGACGAGAGCCTGGCCGATGTGATCTGCCCCGACTGTCACGGCACCGGCCTAACCACCCACAGTCCATATCCATCCAAGAAGGCCACCCACTAAATATCGGGGTTTGTAGGAGCAGACGGGGTGAGATCGAAATGCCGATCTCACCCCGAATCTAAGGAGATCTATGGCAACGGTAAAGGTAGGCCGCAACGACCCATGTCCCTGTGGCAGCGGCAAGAAATATAAACAGTGTCACGAGCCAATCGATCGCGAGCAGGAGGATCATGTCCGCCTGCTCCGGCGCGCCCAGGATCGGCTGTTCCCCAAGCTGATCGAGGCGACCCAGAGCGAGGCCATGCTGCCGACGGTCGGGCCAGCCCTGGGCCTGTACTGGGATAGCAAGTACACCTTCGCCGAGATGGGCGAGCTGGACGACCACGAGGACCACGGCTCCGACCGCTTTCTGACCTGGCTGGCCTTCGATGTGCGCTCGGATGAGGACGGCTCAACCCTGGTCGAGCGGATCGCCGCCGCCCCGCCCGAGGATCTGGAGCTGGACCAGTACGAGCTGGAGATTCTGCCCGCCTGGGTCGGCACTCGCCTGCGCCCCTACCTGATTACCGAGGTGATCAAGGGCAAGGGCGTGAAGGTGCGCGACCTGCTCAGCGCGGCCGAGTACACCCTGCGCGACCACGCCGCCGCCAAACGGCTGGAGCAGGACGAGCTGATTTTCGCCCATCTGGTCCCGGTGGCCGCCGAGTACTACATCGCCGGCGCCGCCGCCCACACCACCGCCGACACCCAGGAGAAGCTGACCGAGTTCCTGGCGATCTATCGCGAGGAGTGGGAGCTGCAGCACCCCGAGGGCAGCAGCGACGACTTCGTGCGCGCGAACAGCCATCTCTTCAACCACTTTGTGCTGGCCCTGCCGCGTGAGGAAACCCCGTCGCGCGTCGACGACCTGATGCTGCGCGGCCGCGTGGCCCTGGCGATGACCAAAGCCTCGCTTGGCCTCGGCCCCAGCGCCAGCGCTGACGCCGAGGACGACAGCGAGGATGCCGACGAGGATGCCGACGACGAAGATGGCGACTACGAGGATTTTGAGGATCCCGAGGACGACGCTGCGCTGGCCGAGGTCGATGACGAGGACGCGATCGCGCCGGACGCGGCTGCGAAATCCTAGCCCAGAGCTTCACAATCCGACCGAATGGGCGCACATCGCTGCGCCCATTTTCTATTGGGCGCGATCTGGCTCGCCCATTTTCCAACACACATCTAACGCCCGACCAGCACGCGGCGGTCCCGGCTCGTGGTAGAATCGGCGTGCCGAATAGCTAGCGGCTAGCAGAAAATAGGTTGTACGTTATTGATTTTAGGCTTTTCTATAAACCAATTCACGAGCTACTAGCTACCAGCTACTAGCCACTAAACAAGGAGCAAGGCCCTATGTCAGAGCACGAAGCTGTCGCCGGCGAGCGCGAACAGTACCAGTTTCAGGCAGAGATTCAGCAGGTTCTGCACATTCTCATCCACTCACTCTACACCCACCGCGAGATTTTCCTCCGCGAGCTGGTCTCGAACGCCTCGGATGCGCTCAGCCGGGTGCAGTTCGAGATGCTGACCAACCAGACGGTCCGCGACCCCGAGGCCGAGCTGGCGATCACGCTGGAGGTCGACAAAGACGCCCGCGTCATTCGCATCAGCGACACCGGCGTCGGCCTGACCCACGACGAGATGATCAAGAACCTCGGCACCGTGGCGCAGTCAGGGGCCAAGGCATTTCTCCAGCAGATCAAAGCGGGTAACCCCAGCAGCGGCAGCGAGATCATCGGCCAGTTTGGCGTGGGCTTCTACTCGGTGTTTATGGTCGCCGATGAGGTCCGCGTAACCTCGCTGTCGTATCAGCCCGACGCGACCGCCTGGCGCTGGACCTCGCACGGCGAGGCCACCTACACCATCGAGGCCGCCGAGCGCGAGCAGCGGGGCACCACGATCGAGGTGGTCCTGAAAGAAGACGCGGCGGAGTTTCTGGACGACTGGAAGATCGACCAGATCGTGCGCCAGCACTCCAACTTTGTAGCCTTCCCAATCTACACGGGCGAGGGCGAGGCCCGGCGCACGCTCAACCAGCGCACCGCGATCTGGCGCAAGCAGCCCCGCGAGGTCACCCCGGAAGACTACACCAGCTTCTACCGCCAGCTGACCATGAACTTCGAGGATCCGCTGCGCACGATCCACCTCAGCACCGATGTGCCGGTCGACCTGCACGCGATTCTGTTCCTGCCCGCCAAGCGCGAGCAGGGCATGATGCGCCAGATCCCCGACCCCGGCCTGAAGCTGTACTCGCGCAAAGTCCTGATCCAGGAGCGCAACGAGGAGCTGCTGCCCAAATATCTGCGCTTTGTCCAGGGCGTGGTCGACTCCGAGGACCTGCCGCTGAACGTCTCGCGCGAGACCGTCCAGAGCAGCAGCACCATCCGCCAGCTCGCCAAGGTGATCACCGGCAAGGTCACCAAAGAGATCGAGGCGCTCTCCAACGACGACGCGGCCAAGTTCGCCGATTTCTGGCGCGAGTTCGGCCCCTACTTCAAGGAGGGAATTGTCACCGAGCCGGCCAACCAGAGCCAGATTGTGCCGCTGCTGCGCTTCAACTCCACCCACGGCGAGGGGCTGGTGAAGTTCAGCGAGTATGTCGAGCGGATGCAGGAAACCCAGAGCGAGATCTTCTACGTGCTGGGCGATAATCTGGAGGCCACCCGCCGCTCGCCGCACCTCGACTACTTCAATGAAAACGGCATCGAGGTGCTGCTGCTCCACGAGCCGATCGACAGCTTCCTGATGACCGCCCTGCGCGAGTTCGAGGGCAAGAAGCTGCGCAACGTCGACGACGCCGATCTCCACGACTCCGACGCCGAGGCGGCCGAGGGCTCGCTCTCGTCGGCGCTGATCGGCCAGCTTGGCGATACGATCAAAACGCTCCTGAGCAGTGAGCGGATCAGCGATGTGCGGGCCTCGAATCGGCTGCGCAGCAACCCCGTGCGCCTGGTCACCTCCAGCGATGACGGCGGCCGCGATATGGATCGGATTCGGCGCATGCTCGGCCAGGAGTACACCGTGCCGAAGCGGATTATGGAGCTCAATCCAACCCACCCGATTATCCACAACCTGGCGGCCATGCTCGACGATGCCGAGCAGAGCCCGCTGCTGCAGCTCAGCATCGAGCAGCTCTACGGCGCCGCGCTGCTTGGCGAGGGTCTCCACCCGAACCCCAGCGAGCTCGTCAGCGGCATCTACGCGCTGATCGGCTCCGCCACCAAGCAGTAGGCGGAACGCGGAGGTTGTGTAAACCGAAAGTGGTCAGCGATCAACTGGCGTGGAATATCCTTCAACCAGCTGATCACTGACCACTCATCACTAAACACTGATGAAGGGAGAATCGATTGTCACCAACCCCCCGCCAAGGCGGTGGGCTTGCACCTGACCCTCGGTCGGCGCATTGGCCCGTACTGCTGGTTGGTCTCGGGAAACCAGCGGGCCTATCTAGGTTGGGTGACATTGGC
>DAOTUS010000178.1:0-3593 GCA_034437415.1 Herpetosiphonaceae bacterium | reverse complement strand
GCTCGCCAAAGAGCTTGGCGGTCGGCCAGTTGAGCTTGTTGGTCATCTCGGCGATTTCGTGCAGCTCGCCAACCGACAGCGCCGCCATCTTATCCCGCAGCCCGATAAACACCTGGCGGCTCACATCGGCGTCGGCCAGGGCGCGGTGGGCGTCGGGGTGCGCAATCTGGAGGTGCTCGGCCAGCGCGCTGAGCGAGTAGCTCGCCAGCTGCGGCACCAGCAGCGTGGCCAGATCGAAGGTGTCGTAGGATGGCTGGCTGATCCGCAGGTTTTGGGCCGCTAGAAAGCTCAGATCGCCGCCAATCGAGTGGCCGACAATCGGATAGCTTTTCAGAAAACGGACCAGATCGGGGCCGATGGCCTTGAAGAGCGGCGCATCGACCAGCTCGCTGGCCTGAATTCCAGTCAGACGGCTGATCTTGATCGGCAGCCCCTGGCGTGGTTTGACCAATGTTTGATAGGTTTCCAGCACCTCGGTGCCGCGAAATTTCACCGCCCCAATTTCAATAATCTCGTTGCGCCCTGAATCTAAGCCGGTGGTCTCTAAATCTAGGGCGATATATGTCGGTTCCACGCAGAATGCTCCTCTAGCGGCAGTCGCTCATATGTTTTATGTTTGCTGTCGCTCATATGTTTGCTGTCGCTCATATGTTTGCTCTGGGTATTATACAGGGAAGTCGCCCGGCGGACACAGCGGGTGAGAATTAGTGGATTATAGTTTCTAATCAATAATTTATATCAATACAGTTGACATTTATAATCAATTGATATACACTTATTAGCAGATACACTTTGAATCCAAACACTAACGCCTAGTGTTTGGACGATCACCAAGGAGGGTTGATGAATCAAATCCTGACTAACTGCCCGGTTTGTACCAGCGAGATGGCGATCACCCGGCTGGAGTGTGCGACATGCAACACGGCGATTGAAGGCCAGTTCAATCTGGGCCGGCTGAGCCGCCTGACCCGTGAACAGTTGCAGTTTGTTGAAATTCTGGCCCAGCATCGTGGCAACGTCAACCATGTTGCCACCTCGCTGGGAGTTTCGTACACCACCGCCCGCACCCGCATGGATGAGGTCGCCAGTGCCCTGGGCGCGCCGCTGGTCTACGGGCTACGGGCCGACCCACGCGCAGTATTACGGCAACTCGAGTCGGGTGAGATTAGCGCTGAGGAAGCACTCGCTCGCCTACACGGATAGGAGCACCAGCTATGGCAACCACCGAAGAACGGATGCGCATTCTGCGTATGATCGAAAATGGCCAACTGACCGCCGAGGAGGGCGCCCGCTTGCTCGGCGCAATGGATGACGTCCGGCCAGCCCGTCCGGCCCGCGCCCAGTGGGTGCGAATTCGGGTCACCGACATGAAATCGAACCGCCAGAAGGTCAATGTCAACATTCCCGTCGGCCTGATCGGCATCGGGCTTAAGCTCGGCGCTCGCTTCGCCTCCAGCGCCAACAACTCGGTCAATATGGACCATCTGATGGAGGCGATTCGCCAGGGCGCAACCGGCAAACTGGTCGATGTGGAAGATCTTGAAGACGGCGAGCGCGTCGAGATTATTGTTGAGTAAATTGTGGCGCTCAAGCTAATGTTTGATCGCGTATGTACATTTTGGAGGCCCTAACGATGTCTGAACAGACCTATCACCTTGGGATCAACCCGACCATTCGGGTCGGACACTGCGACAGTGATGTGACGGTAGAAGGCTATGCTGGCGAGGTCGTCATCGTCACTTCTGATGAAGATGTGCATGATATTCGCCAGAACGAAAGCCATCTGCACATTGGTCATAGCGACGATACGCTCAGGCTCCAGGTGCCCCACGGTACAACCATTCAGTTCGAGGCGGTTAGTGGCGATCTGCGGGCCAGCGCTATTACCGCGCTGACGGCGGAGCATGTTGATGGCGATGTGGTCCTGCGCGGCCTGGCTACGCCCGGTGCAGCCGAGGGAGAATCGCCCGCGTATGCATCAGCCTTCAAGCTCGACGCCGTATCTGGCGACCTGCGGGCCAGCGACCTTGACGCCCTGACGGTTCGCCACGTCGATGGCGATATCAGCATCAACAATGTTAGCTCGTTCAAGGCCGATGCCGTCAACGGCGACCTGGCCCTGACCAATGTTGGCGACGTGAGCCTGCGCCATGCCGAGGGCGATGTCGGCGGCAACCGGCTTGGCACGTTCAAAGCCGATGGCATGAACGGCGACCTGGTCCTGAGCGATGTTGGCGATGTGAGCGTCCGCCACGTCGATGGCGACCTCAAGCTTGAGGATGTCACCGGCAGCGTTACGATCGCGAATGTCAGCGGCGATGCCAGTCTGCGCGGCGAGCTGAACGGGCTGAGCCCAATCCACATCGGCGGCGATCTGAAGCTGCGCACCTCGTGGGCGGCCGACCGCGACTATCGGGCGACCGTTGGCGGCAACGCCTCGGTCGAGATCAGCGACGATGCCAGCCTGGTGCTGAGCGCGACCGTCGGCGGCGAAGTCCGGGGGATGAGCAAAAATCAACCGAGCGGCGTGGTTGCGGCCACCTGGGGCGCCGGCTCCGCCCGCCTGGAGCTGACGGTTGGCGGCGATCTGCGCATCAAAGGCCCGGTCGGCGCCTCCGAGCACGGCCCCGGCTTTGGCGCCGACTTCGGCAAGAACTTCGGCCCTGGGTTTGATAAAGACGACTGGCGCAAGGCGATCAGCGATTTCACCGAGGAGCTGAGTACCATGGGCCGGGATATCGCCGCACAGTTCAAAGATATGGGCCGTGAGTGGAGCGGCGAGCGCGGCGAACAGACCGCCGAGCGCGCCCGCCAGGCCGCCGAGCGGGTTGCCGACCGGGCCGCCAAGGCCGCCGAGCGGATCAACATTCGCTTCAATGATCGCGAGGTGCGGATCGACCCCGAGCGGATTGAGCGGATCAAAGAGCAGGCCCGGCGGGCGGCCGATGAGGGCATCAGTCGAGCCCAGGAGGCGATCGAGCGCGCCTTTGGGTCGATGAACCTTGGCGGTGGCCCGCGCCCGCCGCGCCCGCCAGCGCCGCCCCGTGGGCCAGTCCCGCCGATGCCGCCAATGCCACCCCGTGGACCAGTTCCGCCGATGCCACCCCAGCGCATCAACATCGCCGATGATGATGGATCCTCATCGGTGAACGCGCCACCGTTCCAGATGCCAGCGACTGGCCCGACGGTCCGCTTCGATGCCGAGCAGCCGGCTGAGGCCAGCGAGCAAACCCCAACCGAGCAGGCCGCCGATCGCTCGCAGGAGCGCCTGGCGATCCTCAAGATGGTGCAGGCCGGCAAGATTTCGGCCGACGAGGCCGCCCTGCTGATGGAGGCGCTGGGCTAGCCAGAGAAACCACCCAGCCAAAAGGCCACCCCGAAGCGACAAACTTCGGGGTGGCCTTTGTTTTTGGCCAGCGCTCGCTGTGTAGGCGTTAGGTTAGCGACGGCTCAGATTAAAACACCTTGACCGGCTGCCACTCGGCGTCATGGCGCACGACAATCGCCACCAGCTCGCCAGTGGCATCAAGAATCGCGGCGCGCTCGTCCAGCAGCGCGGCGGGGATGCGCTGGCCCTTGCGCAGCATCTGGAT
>DAOTUS010000177.1:0-3202 GCA_034437415.1 Herpetosiphonaceae bacterium | reverse complement strand
GACCCAATGGCAAAATCTCGGAGCAGGGGCATAGAATCCTCCAACACAGCACGAAGACGGATCTATCATGCCGGAAGATATCCAGAATTGCAACGATTTAGATGCAATTGCCCTGAATCAAGCCAACCCCAGCCTAATGCCAGCCCACTTCTGGGAGTTTCATGAGTAAGCGGCCTTTTAGGCAGAAATTATCGCGCTTGCATCTACCATTTAGCGCAACAGTTTGCTATGATAGCCGTAGGGATGAACGTTGCGCGTCTATCGACTGCGCCAGCGCACACTCTTCCCGCGAAATCGGGACAGAAATTACCCACTGCTGGCCTAAATGTTGCCCTAGCCTCCGCCAGAATCCTTGCGACAATCTCAATTCAAGAAAGAGCACCAGATGCGAGAGAAAAAGACCATCGCCTTTATTCGGAAAGGCCCGTGGCCGCTGGCAAATGTGAGTACCGCCAAAGCTCTGCAAAAATATTTCCCTGACTATACCGTAGAAGAGATCGATGTGATCCCGCTGCTCCGCCGCGATCTGCAGGTTCTGGCCCGCAACGGCCTGGCGGTTGTGGCCGAATACGGCTCCGATCTGGCCTTGCGCCGCCGGGGAGTTAAAGAAGCCTTTCTGATCACATCGTGTATTTTCCACATTATCAAGAAAAAGATGGCGCAGCGACTGCGGCAGGGCGACTATGCCTTTTCGTTTCAGATGCAATCGCTGTTTGATGCCAGTGTCGCGAATCTGCCCCATTTTGTCTATACCGACCACACGCTGCTGGCCAACGCCTACTACCCTGGCTACCACCCACGCCAGCTGTATCATCGGGCCTGGATGCAGCTGGAGCCGAGCATCTATCAGAATGCGACGCTGGTGTTTACCCGCTCGAACAATGTCTCACGCTCAATGATCGATGACTATGGCTGCGACCCCGCCAAGGTCAAATGTATCTACGCTGGCAGCAATACGCCCGTGCTGAGCGACTCTGCGTCAGCGAACCGCTCCGCCAGCCAGAATATTCTGTTTGTCGGGATTGATTGGGAGCGCAAAGGCGGCCCCGATCTGCTGAAGGCGTTTCGCCAGGTTCGGGCAGCTCACCCCCAGGCCACCCTGACGATTGTTGGCTGTAGCCCGGCCATCGATGAGCCTGGGGTTGGGGTCGTCGGCCGAGTGTCAGTCGCCGATCTGCCGCAGTACTATCAGCGGGCGGCGGTGTTTTGCATGCCAACCATGCGCGAGCCGTTTGGGATTGTGATTGTCGAGGCCATGGCCTATGGTCTGCCGGTCGTTACCACCGACCTCGGCGCCATGCCCGATATGGTGATCCCCGGCCAAAACGGCATGCTGGTGCAGCCCAGCGCGGTGAGCTGCCTTGCCAATGCCCTCACCCGCCTGATTGGCGATCCGCAGCTGGGCCACCAGTATGGTCTGGCCTCCCGCACGATTGCCGCCCGCTACCACTGGGACGCGGTCGGGCAACGAATGCGCGAGCAGATCACGCCGCTGCTCGATGGCCAGATGGTGCGTGCGGTCGGCCGGAGCTGGTAAGCGTGCGGACGCTTCAAATGCTAGCGTATCCCGCTGTTTTTACGGCGGGATAGGTCAATTGATGGAGATCCTAAAGCGCCTTTTCTGCTACAATGACGATATGGTCATAGTCGCATTTTCAAAGGCTCTTTATGCATAATCATGATATTCAACGGAATGTTCGCTACAACGTCACCGTCAATGTTTTGGACGGTTCTTTTTTTGGCGCAGCGATGGGAATCGCCTCATTCGTAACCGTTATTCCGCTCTTCATGAGCACGCTGACTACCTCAGCCACCCTGATCGGGCTGATCGCGGCGATCCACTCCGTTGGCTGGCAGCTGCCACAGCTGCTCACCGCCCGGCGCGTGGCCGGACTTCGGCGCTACAAGCCGATGGTGCTGTTTATGTCGATCAACGAGCGGCTGCCATTTCTGGGCCTGGCGCTGGTGGCCTGGTTTGCGGCCAGCCTGGGCCGTGAGCTGGCGCTACTGCTCACCTTCATCCTGCTGATCTGGCAGGGGCTGGGCGGCGGATTAACCGCCACCGCCTGGCAGAGTATGATCGGCAAGATTATGCCGGTCAATCGACGCGGCACCTTTTTCGGCATTCAATCTGCGGCCGCGAACCTGCTGGCAAGCGGCGGGGCGGTGCTGGCGGGCGTGATCCTGACCAACTTGCCATCGCCGCTGGACTACACGCTGTGTTTTGGGCTGTCCGGCCTGGCGATGTTGATCTCGTGGCTCTTTCTGGCGCGCACCCGTGAGCCAGAGCGCGAGCCAGAGGGCGCCTATAACACCCAGGGCGATTTCTGGCGGAGCCTGGCCACGATTCTGCGGACCGACAGCAATTTTCGCTGGTTTCTGACCGCCCGCATCCTCTCGCAGCTGGCGCTGATGGCGACGGCATTCTTTACAATCTACGCCGTTCAGCGCTTTGGCATGAGCGCCCAGGTTGCCGGCTTCCTGACCGCGCTGTATCTGATCATCCAGACGCTGGCTAACCCGCTGATGGGCTGGCTGGGCGACCGTTTCAGCCATCGGCTGGTGATGGAGGTTGGCGCACTGGTGGCGGTTGCCGCCGCCGCCGGGGCCTGGCTAGCGCCTGCCCTGGGCTGGTTCTACCTAGTCTTTGCGCTGGCCGGGATCGCCAATGTGGCCTTTTGGACCACCGCGATGGCGATGACCCTGGATTTCGGGACCAGCGTCGATCGCCCGGCCTACATCGGTCTGGCCAACACCTTGGTCGCGCCAGCAACCCTGATCGCCCCACTGCTCGGCGGCTGGATGGCCGATAGCCTCGGCTACAGCGCCACCTTCGCCACCGCCAGCATCGGCGGCCTGATCACTTGGGCGATCCTGCGCATGTTTGTGCGCGACTCGCACGGGCGCAGCACGGTCGTCGAGCGGGCGCCCACGCTGGTGGCGGGAGCTGAATAAGCCGCTGGCATAGCCGCACCGCTATCCTACCTAAAACGCCGTGACCTGAGCTGGTCACGGCGTTGTGTGTTGGAAGAGTCTAAAACCCTTCACTCAGCTGGATCCTCCCAGGTGCATCGCGGCAATCCGCGCAGGGCAATCGCATCTAAATCTATAGTGTCCATTTTTGAGCAAAAAAGCCCCATGATAGGCGAGCAAATGCTTATTTTTAGCATGAATGAGCGATACTGTTCCCGTCTTTTTTGGT
>DAOTUS010000176.1:0-5334 GCA_034437415.1 Herpetosiphonaceae bacterium | reverse complement strand
GGCCGATGAAGATCAGCTCGCTCTCCAGAGCAGTCGCGGGCAGGGCGGCCTCCGGCAGCGGTCGCATGGCCACGCCAAGCACCCGCATGCCTTCCTGGGCCAGCTGGTCGTTGGCCTGAAGAATGCGCTCGCGCCAGCTGGCCGTCAGCGGCTCGGGGCGATCCTCAAACCAGACCGTGTCGGCATAGTCCAGCAGCCGATCGACCGCGCCTTTGCTGAATCCAATGTAGGCCGCCGCGTCGCTCTGGGGCAGCACCTGCAGCAGCGGGGTGGCCAGCGCGGCCGGCAGGCTCTCCAGGGCACGGGCCGGGACGCTATGCACCGTGGTCATGCATTTGCGGTCGGAGTCGAAGGGCACCTCCGCCACCCGTGGCAGCAGCTGGTCGAGCTGGGTTTTATCCAGCCCGCTGGCGCTGGCGGCGGCGACCAGGGCGGTTTCGGTGGGGTCGCCAAGCAGGTGCCCGCGATCCGCGCCGTCGGTCTGCACATCGTTGCACAGCGCGCCGCCGGCCAGCAGCAGGGCCGCCGCCGGATGGGCGGTGATCCCGCGAGTCGGATCGCTGACGCCAAAGCGCTGCCCGGCCACGTCGACCACGGTCACGGTCATGCGATTCTCGGTCAGCGTGCCGGTTTTGTCGCTGCAGATCACCGTCACCGAGCCGAGGGTCTCAACCGCCGCCAGCGTCCGAATCAGCGCGTGCTGCTTGAGCATTCGCTGGGCGCCAAAGGCCAGAGCGATCGTCACCACGGCGGGCAGGCCCTCGGGGACGGCGGCGACCGCCATGCTGACGGCGGTCAAGAATATCAGGGTCAGATCTTCGCCGCGCAGCAGCCCGAGCCCAAAGATGATCACGACCAGCCCCAGCGCCGCCGCCGCCAGGATGCGCCCGAGCGAGTCGAGCCGCCGCTGGAGCGGGGTTGGCTCCTGGTCGACCGCCTGCAGCAGCGTGGCGATCATCCCCAGCTCTGTATCCATTCCGGTCGCCGTCACCGCCATCTCGGCGCGGCCATTGGCCACGTGGGTGCCCAGAAAGGCCATGTTCAGCCGATCGCCAAGCGGCACGCTGCTGGCGGCCAGCGCCGCCGTATGCTTATCGATCGGCACCGACTCGCCGGTCAGGCTGGCCTCCTGGGTGCGCAGATTGGCCCCGACGATCAGGCGGCCGTCGGCGGGAATGCGATTGCCGGTCTCCAGCAGCACAATATCGCCGACCACCAGCTCGCGGGCGGGGATCTCCTGGACCTGGCCGGCGCGGCGAACCCGCACAATCGGCACGGCCAGCTGCTTCAAGGCCGCCAGCGCCCGCTCGGCCCGATACTCCTGCACAAAGCCAAGCGCGGCGTTTAGCACCACAATAATCCCAATCACCAGCGTGTCGGTGAGGTCGCCGAGAATCGCCGAGATCACCGCCGCGACCACCAGGATAATCACCATCAGGCTGGTGAACTGCTCGGCGACCATGCGCCAGATCGCCCGGCGGCTGGTCTCAACCAGCTCGTTCGGGCCGTGCTCGGCCAGCCGTCGGGCGGCCTCGGCGTGGCTCAGGCCGCTGGCCGCCTCGACCTCAAGCTCGCGCAGCGCCGCGGCAACCTCGCGCTGATACCAGGCCGGTCTGGGCGGCCCGGCATCCCGGTGCGGATCGTTCAGCTGGTCGACCATCACGCCAGATCCTGAGGCCGATAGACCAGGATCGGTCTGTCAGCGGCCTGAACCACCGAGTCGGTGACGCTGCCGTAGAGCAGGCGGCTCAGCCCGCCGCGCCCGTGGGTCGCCAGCACAATCAGATCGACTGCGTGGGTCTGCGCATAGGCCAGAATCGCCGCAGCCGGGTGTTCGTCGGCCAGCATGATCGCCGCAGCCGTGGCGGGATTCAGCTCGGCCTTGTGGGGAATATTGTTGAGGTAGTTCTGGGCGGCGGCCCGCTGCGAGCCAGTGCTGTGGGGCGTGAGCACATTGAGCAGCGTATAGCGGCTGTTCATGGCGCTGCCAAGCCGCCGGGCGATCGGCAGAACCTGCTCGGACAGATGCGATCCGTCCAGGCCGATCAGAATGTGGGCAAACGGCGGCACCGGGTCGGCGGGCGGGCCGTCCTGCACCTGAACCAGCACCAGCGGGGTGGCCGAGCTACGAATCAGCGCATCGGCCAGATTGCCCAGCACCATTCGGGCGGCCCCGCCGCGGGCGTGGGTACTCATCACGATCAGGTCGGCCTGCTTGGTGACGGCGGCCTGGGCCAGCGCCGCATCAATCGGGCCGCTAAGCAGCTCCACGGCGACATCCAGGCCCTGCTCGCGGAGGCGCTGGGCGGTTGTTTCGAGATAGGCCTGCTCATCAGCGCGGCACTGGTTATCCAGGGGCGTGTTCAGCGTCGGCACCTGGCCAATACAGATATCGCTGCTGTAGATGAGCATAATTGCTTTGTGGACATGCACCAGCTGCAGCCGCGCATCTAGCTGCCGGGCCAGCATCGTGGCGGTTGGCAGCGCATCCTCGCCAATCTCCGAACCATCAAGTGGAACCAGAATTGTCGCTTGCATAGATACCATCCTTAGCGGCGCCTATAATTGCGGGCGCTGCTGCGTTTAGAATACCTAAATCTGCTTTTACAGGCGGTAGCGGTTTCTTCCCGTCAGGTAGGCAGATAGCTACCCGGCCCAGCAGTCGGTCGCTGGTGGCTGAAAAAGCGGATTGTACAATCGACCTAGCAAGAACGGAACCGCCTGATCGGGCGTAGCGAGCTCAGCCAGCCATCGTCGGCGGATATGCTATAATCAAATCCCGGCGCCTGAAAACTTCAGGTGCCGGGATTTTTTTTAATCCAGCGGCGATACCGCACTAGGAGATAACCATGACTCGTTACATTTTCGTCACCGGCGGAGTGGCATCATCGGTCGGCAAAGGGATCACTGTGGCGTCGCTGGGGCGTTTGCTCAAGAGTCGTGGCATCACGGTTTCGATTCAAAAGCTCGACCCGTACATCAATGTCGATCCGGGCACAATGTCGCCCTACCAGCACGGCGAGGTTTTTGTGACCGAAGACGGCGCCGAGACCGACCTCGACCTGGGGCACTACGAGCGCTTTATCGATGAGAACCTGGCGCGGGTCAACAACATCACGACTGGCCAGATCTACTCGTCGGTGATTCAGAAAGAGCGCCGGGGCGACTTCCTCGGCGGCACCATCCAGGTGATCCCGCATATCACCAACGAGATCAAAAGCCGGGTGGCGCTGGTGGCCAAGAACACCGGGGCCGAGGTGGTGATCGTTGAGATTGGCGGCACCGTCGGCGATATCGAGAGCCTGCCATTTCTCGAGGCCATCCGCCAGATGAAGAAAGAGGTTGGCCGCGAGAACGTGATGTACATTCACGTGACCCTGCTGCCCTATATGCAGGCCAGCGGCGAGCTGAAGACCAAGCCGACCCAGCACTCGGTCGCCGAGCTGCGCCGGGTCGGGATCTCGGCCGAGGTGATTTTGTGTCGCTCAGATCTGCCCGTCGATGATGAGATTCGCGAAAAAATCGCCCTGTTCGCCGACCTGCCCACCGAGGCCGTGGTGGCCCTGCCGACCGTCGAGACCATCTACGAGGTTCCGCTGGTGCTTGAGGCGGCCGGGCTGGGCGACCTGGTGGTGAAGCGCCTGGGCCTGGGCGGCCATCCGGCGGACCTGACCGAGTGGCGGGCGCTGGTGGAGCGGATCAAGCAGCCCAAGCGGGTGGTGCCAATCGCGGTGGTGGGCAAGTACGTCGAGCTGCGCGATGCCTATATGAGCGTGGCCGAGTCGCTGCGCCACGCCGGCTGGGAGCAGGGCGTTCAGGTCGATATCCACTGGATTTCATCCGAGGAGCTGGAGAGCGCCGAGTCGCAGCAGCTGCTGGGCGAGGCCCTCGGGATTGTGGTGCCCGGCGGCTTTGGCTACCGCGGCGTCGAGGGCAAGGTCAAGGCGGCCCGCTACGCCCGTGAGAAGGCCGTGCCGTTCCTGGGATTGTGTCTGGGGATGCAGTGCGCGACGATTGAGTTCGCCCGCCATGCGCTGAACAGCCCCGATGCCAACTCGACCGAGTTCAACCCCAACACCAAGCATCCCGTGATCGACTTCATGCCCGACCAGCTGGATATCACCGACAAGGGCGGCACGATGCGGCTGGGCGTGTACCCGTGTATCCTCGTCGCCGGAACCAACGCGGCCAAGGCCTACGGGCGCGAGCTGGCTCTGGAGCGCCACCGCCACCGCTTCGAGTTCAACAACAAGTACCGCAAACAGATGGAAGATGCCGGCTTTGTGATCAGCGGACACTCGCCTGATGGGCGGCTGGTCGAGATCATCGAGCTGCGCGATCATCCGTGGTTTGTCGCGTCGCAGTTCCACCCCGAGTTCAAGTCGCGGCCCAACAATCCGCACCCGCTGTTCCGCGCGTTCATCCAGGCCTCGTGCGCCACGCTGCGCCCCGGCGATCAGCACTCGCTGCCGCTGGTTGCGGAAGAAGTCGGCTAGTTTCACCCCAGCCTGAGCTGGATGGCGCCGCCACCGCGCCATCCAGCCTCTATGTTCTTTGCTATACTGGCAGCCGAATTGATTCCAGCAAGCAAGGAGCCTCTATGCACCCCCACGCAGCCCTGATTCGCGCCTTCTACGACAGCCTTGCCAGACGCGATGCCGCCGGTATGGCCGCCTGCTATCACCCCGACGTCGTTTTTTCGGACCCGGCCTTCAAAAACCTGCAGGGCGATCGCGCTCGGGCGATGTGGGCGATGCTCTGCGCCCGTGGCCACGATCTGGCCATTCGCTACACCGATGTTCAGGCCGATGATCGCCACGGCTCGGCCCACTGGGAGGCCACCTACACCTTCTCGCAGAGCGGACGCCTGGTGCATAACAGTATCGACGCCAGCTTCGATTTCAAGGATGGCATGATTATTCGCCACACCGACACCTTCAATCTGTGGCGCTGGGCCAGCATGGCCCTGGGGCCAAAAGGGCGCTTTCTAGGCTGGCTGCCGCCGATCCAGGCCGCCATCAGCAAAAACGCCATGAGCGGATTAGACGCCTATATCCAGAAACAGGCCGCAGCCGCCAAAGCATAGAGACGAGGGGTTAGGGTAGACGATGAGCCGCAGACACGGCGGTATGGATATCCTAATCCCTAATCCCTAATCCCCAGACAGCCGTATCGAAATCGTTGCCATTTGATTAATAGCGCTATTTTGACAATGTTAGTACTACAGTTGTAGTTCTGCTTCAGAAACGGATTGTGTTCCTGGACTCCAGATTTTGTCCCAGATACCCAATTTCTGCCATTGCCGGAACTGGCTATACACCGTTTGCCAGGGCG
>DAOTUS010000175.1:0-4582 GCA_034437415.1 Herpetosiphonaceae bacterium | reverse complement strand
TAGTAGTTCAGGTCAACCGCTGATTTAAACTTTGGCAGCGTCAGCTTGGCGCGCTCTTTCATCAGGCCGGCCATCGGCGCGAGGGCGCTGTCGGCTGGCAGCGGCGCAATCACCCGCGACCCAGCGATCACAAAATCGGGTTTGATAAACTTACTCTCGGTTGGCCCGGCCGAGGAGTAGATCGCCAGCTCATCGACCCCGCTGGTGGTGTAGCGGCCTGGTTTCAGCGCCCCGACCGTGATAACGTAGGGAACGTTGCCGGGCACCTTGATGGTGGCTGGCAGCGGCCCCTCATTGCCTGCCGCAACCACCACGGTAATGCCGGCATCCCAGGCGGCCATCACCGCCTGATTGAGCGGATCGTACCAGTAGGGCACGCGCACATCGGCCTGAATCGAGAGATTCAACACCTTGATGTTGAGCGTACTTTGGTTGGCGATCACCCACTCGATCGCCGCGATCATGCGGCTGTAGGGCGCCTGACCCTGCTCGTCGAGGGCGCGGACAATCACCAGATTAGCGCCTGGCGCAACCCCGTTTTTGGCATTGGAGAAGCTGCCCGAGGCGGCACTGCGGCCATCCGCCAGCGTGGCCATGACGTGGGTTCCGTGCCCATACGGGTCGGCGCTGTTGGTGATCGGGACATCGGTGACAAAATCTTTATACACCAGAGACCAAAATGGGAATTCATCAAGCGTGCTGGCGACCTGATCCAGCGGTGGGATTGTATTAATGATATTGGGATTGCCGACGCCGTAGGCCAGGGTATTCGTCGAAATCTGGGTCCATAGCTGCGGCTGATCCAGCGCGGGCATCCCCGAGTCAATCACCGCCACGGTCACCCCGCTGCCGGTGATGCCCGACTGGTGCAGGCTGGCGGCTCCGGTTGCCAGCGAGGGATACAGCAGCGCTGGCGGCGGCGGAGGGAGCTGCTGATCGCGGGTGGCGGATAGCGTGACGTTGCTGTCAGGCGTGATCCGCAGACCGGCCGCCTGGAGCTGGCCCAGGGCCGACTGGGGCACCTTGGCCACAATCGCCCCGATAATCTCGAGCTGACTGATCACCGAGCCACCGGCGGCCTGAACGGCGGCGGTGCTGGCGGCAGGTGAGCTGCCCTGGACAATAACCCGAAGTGGTGGTGATGGCGGTGAAGGAGTGAGAGGTGTTGCGCCAACGATAATGATCATGATAAGAACAGCGCCCACTATGCTGCGAGCATAGCCGCGTGCAGAACTAAAGGTTCGCATTCCCGCCCCCACGTCTAAAATCTTCTACAAAAATCATTCTCGCGCTTAATCTTCCTTTAAGCAAGTATTGTACCCATACGATCCCCTGTAGAATAGGGCGGGCAGGGTTAGCTGATCGGCCCGCCGTTGGCCGTTGTAATGATTAATGATTGAGGAACTTTGATGACAGATGTGCGTTTGAGAGCGTTGCAGCGGGTCCCCCGAGGCAGCGGCAGCCCGACCGATCCTCATCATGTGGTGTATTCACGCCGCTGGATGGCCGCCGGAGTGGTGAGCACAGTCGCTGGGGTGGGCGGGCTGGTGGCGAGCCTGCCGCCGTATCGCCACTGGCTGGGGCGGCGGGTGGTGGCTGGGCTGGCCACGCTTGGGGCCACGCTGGCGCTGGGCGCGGCGCTCGGTATCTGGCGGCTGCAGGTTGAGCGGCATACCTTGGTGGCGGGCGGCTGGCCCCAGAATCTCGCCGGGCTGCGGATCGCCCACCTCAGCGATTTTCACCTTGGCCCGCCCCACTCGCGGGCGGTGCTGCGTCGCGCGCTGCAGGCCGTGGCCGACTTTCAGCCCGATCTGATCTGTCTGACTGGTGATTTTGTCGATACCCTGGCCAACTTGCCGCTACTGCGGGCGATGCTGAAGGATATCGCGGCGCCGCTGGGCGTGTTCGCCTGTCTGGGCAACCACGACTATTGGGATGACCCGGCGGCGATTGCGCTGGCCCTGGCTGAGCTTGGGATCGCCGTGCTGGTCAATGAGCACCGGGTGGTTGAGCGGCAGGGCGCACGCTTGGTGGTGGCCGGAGTCGCCGATCCCTGGCAGGCCAATGCCGACCTTGATGCGACCCTGCTGGAGGCGCCGGCCGATCTGCCGGTGCTGCTGCTGGCGCATTGCCCGGATTATATTCTGACGGCGGCCAAGCGCGGGGTGGCGCTGCAGCTGTCCGGCCATGCCCACGCCGGCCACATCAATCTGCCGCTGCTTGGCCCGCTGGTGCTGCCCCGCTGGGGCCTGCTCTACCCCCACGGCCGGTTCCAGATCGCGCAAAGCTGTCTGTATGTGAGCCGCGGGATTGGCGGGCTGCCGGTTCGGCTGGGGGCAACGCCCGAGGTCGGGCTGCTGACCGTGATCGGCCAGGATTAAACGGCGGCGGGATGAACAGGTGCTTGTTCATCCCGCCGCTGGCCGGTTGATGCCTGGTCGCTCAATAGTTCTCGTCAACCATCCCCTCGAGGATGCGCTGGCGGAGCGGCTGCAGGTCCGAGGGTCGGCAGTGGCAGTCGCCAATCCGCAGCTGGTACTTCAGAAAGGCCAGCTCGGTCAGGTGGTGATGCAGGGTCCGCACCGTCTGCAGCGATCCCCAGCCGCCGTGCAGCAAGGCGCCCCACTGGCTTTGAACCCGGCGGCGGCTGGAGCGCACCGTGTGGTAGGTGCCCGGATCGATGAAACCAACCTGGACCTCCTCGATCAGCTCGTGGTCGATCCAGCTTTGTTCTTTGCGCCAGGTAATAATCGCGATCAGCACGACGATAAACACGCCGCCGCTGCTGATCAGCCAGGCGATCAGGACGCCGGGAAAGACATAGTTGGAGGCGACATTGTGCATTGCATGGAACGCAATCGCCAGAAACATCGCCCCAGGCAGGGCGACCCAGCCGGCCCAGCGGCGCTGATTGTAGCGAATCAGGCCCAGCGCCACCCCAATAATGCTGGTGTAGAACGCATGATTAAACCCGAAGATCACCACGCGCAGCCAGAGCAATGACGAGAGCGCGCTGCCCTCGCGATAGAAATAGAGCGCATTTTCGGTCATCGCAAAGCCAAAGCCAATCAGCGCCCCGTAGATAATGCCGTCGAGCATATTGTCGAACTCGTAGCGAAAAAACAAAAATACCGCGATCAGCGCCAGAGCCTTGAGCGGCTCTTCGACCAGCGGGGCCAGCCAGATCGAGATCTCCTCGGGAGCGCCAAGCGTGGAGGCAGCATTCTGCACCTCGGCGATCAGCGCCAGGGCGACAGCCGGGACTGCGCCCCACACAAAGACCGCCAGAAGCAGCGGCCAGGGCTCTTTTTCGTAGCGATCAAGCCACCACAGGAACGTTGTATAGAGCAACGTTGGCAGGGTGGTCAGCATAAGTGTCAGCAACATAGTGTTTAGAAACAACCATCCAACAACTAAAGATCACATTTGGTTACACGTGGGATTTAACAGGCTTAACTCGACGTATTGTAGCAAACCCTGATCGAAAGCGATAGCCCCTTAACCAATAACGCACCAGGAGCGCACAAACGTGCGCTCCTGGTGCGTCTAATCAAGGCTTGGATCTGGCGGGCGCTACTTAGCCCAGGGTCGGCTGGCGGGATCGGGAATGCTCAGCTCGGCTAAGCGGGCCGCCGTGGGCGTGCCCTCGGCATCCCACATATGGCGGGCGTAGTAGCGCTCGATCAGCGCCTCCAGGTCGGGCAGCTGGTTGGCGGCGGGGCCGTTTTCCAGCGCCTGGCTGGCCCAGCGGGTCGGCAGCCCATCGATGTGATACCACTGTTGCGCCAACAGGCGCTCGACGGTGACAATCCGCTCGCCCAGCTTGGCCAGCTCGGTTGGCGTAATCACCTGGCCAAGATCGGCGCTGAGCAGCCCGGCCAGCTCCTTGGGCGTAATCTGGTAGGCCAGCGCGCCCAGCCGCCGACACATCCCGGCGGCATCCAGCCCGGCGACAAAGCGCTCGTGCCAAATCAGATGGTCGGCCTTGCCCTCCACGGTGGCGGGGGCGTGGCTCTGCGGGCTTTGCAGCCACTGCGGCAGGATTCCCAGCCACTCGTACCAGGGCATCGCCGCGCGGGCATCGCCGCCAATCGAGCTGGTGGCCAGGTGCAGCGCCCAGCCCTGCGCTGAGCGCGGGTCGAGCGGGGTCATTGCCAGGCCGTTGATGCTGGGGGCAAACTGCTGGCTGCCGTAGAAGATCTCACTCATCTCGGCGACGCCCAGCGAGAGCACCCCGCCGATGCCTTCTTTGGTGGCGATCGCATCGATGGCGGCCAGGACTGCGGCCTCATCGCCCCACTTAAGGTCGTACTGGCGGGTCATCTCCTTCTGGCGGCACTCCATCAGAAAGGCGATTGCATTGGCGGTGGCGGTTGGGTCGAGGCCATAGCGCAGACAGCGCTGGTTGGCTTCGATAATCGCCTCGACCGACTGCAGCCCGCAGCGGGCGCCAAACCCGGCCATGGCCTCGACCTCCGGGCGCACCAGCGTGGTGCCATCTTCCAGGGTATAGTCGTGGTAGCAGGGCAGCGGACAGCGCGGGCAGCCGTGGTCAACCAGCGGGGCAAACGCGGCAAAGATA
>DAOTUS010000174.1:0-4861 GCA_034437415.1 Herpetosiphonaceae bacterium | reverse complement strand
CGGCGGCGAATCTGGGCGGGCTTAATGTTGCGGTGCGGGCATCGGCGCTCAACGGCGTTCACATGCAGATGATCGCCCACGGCTTCAGCACCGCCGCCCTGTTCTTCCTGGCCGGGGCGCTGTACGAGCGGACTGGCACGTACCAGCTTGATCAATTTGGCGGGCTGCGGCGGGTCATGCCGGTATTCGCCGGGGTGATGGGCGTGGCGATGTTCGCCAACCTGGGTCTGCCAGGCCTGGCGGGCTTTGTAGGCGAGTTCTTCATCTTCCGTGGCTCCTGGGGCACCCAGCCACTCATCACCGGGATCGCCGTGCTGGGGCTGATTGTCACCGCGCTGGTGCTGATTCGCATGTATCAAAAGATTTTCTACGGCGCCACCAATCCGCGGCTGACTGATCTGCCGGATATGAAGGTCGGCGGCTGGGAATTTGGGGTAACCGTCCCGCTATTGATCTTCCTGCTGGTATTCGGGGTGTATCCCAAGCCGCTGATGGATCTGGCCAACACCGCCGCGATCGCAATGGCTCAGGTATTTGCGAACCTGTAAGTGGAGTTAAGTGATGTATCTGATTAAGAATTTGCCAACAAATATCCCCTACCTGAGCCTGATCTGGCTGCTGCCACTGATTGGGGCGCTCATTATTATGTTCATCCCACGTGAACAGAAAAATGCTATGCGCTGGACAGCAGCCGTGTTTGCTGGCGCATCGTTTTTTGTGGCACTGCTCGTATTTTTTGGCTATAACCCGGACGCGCCGGGCTATCTCGGCACGAAGATGCAATTTGTCGAGAAGATCGCCTGGCTCCCACAGTTGGGGATGACCTACTTTCTCGGCGCTGATGGGATTAGTCTGCCGCTGCTGGTGCTCAACGGTCTGGTCATCTTTACCGGCGTCTTCATCTCGTGGAACATCGAAGATCGGGTCAAAGAGTACTTCGTGCTGCTGCTGATCCTGGTGGTCGGCGTGTACGGCGTCTTTATGTCGCTCGACCTCTTCCTGATGTTCGTGTTCTACGAGCTGGCCGTGCTGCCAATGTACCTGCTGATCGGCATCTGGGGCTCGACCCGTAAAGAGTACGGGGCGATGAAGCTGACCATCTACCTGATGATTGGCTCGGCCCTGGTGATTGTCGGCATGGTCGCGGTCTATGTCGTGACAGGCACCTTTGATATGGTGATCCTCTCCCAGACAATCTTCAGCCGCACCTTCCAGATTGTGTTCTTCCTGCCGATTTTTGTTGGCTTCGCAGTGCTGGCCGGTATGTTTCCATTCCACACCTGGTCGCCGACCGGGCACGTCGCCGCGCCAACCGCAGTTTCCATGCTGCACGCTGGGGTGCTGATGAAGCTGGGGGCCTATGGCGCGTTGCGCGTTGGGCTCTGGCTGATGCCAGCTGGCGCCCAGTACTGGCTGCCGTTTATTGCCGTAATCACCTTGATGAACGTTGTCTATGGCGCCTCGATTGCGATGGTGCAGCGCGACTTCAAGTATGTGATCGGCTACTCCTCGGTCAGCCACATGGGCCTCGTAATGCTGGCGCTGGCCGCCGCCAACGAAACTGCGCTCAACGGCGCAGTGATGCAGATGTTTGCCCACGGGGTGATGACCGCGCTCTTCTTCGCCGTCGTTGGACGGATGGTGTACGAGCGCACCCACACCCGTCAGCTGCCTGAGCTGGGCGGCCTGATGAAGGTGATGCCATTTGCCTTTGTAATCTTTATCATCGCTAGCCTATCCTCGATGGGTATGCCTGGTACCGCCGGCTTTATGGCCGAGTTTACCATCTTCACCGGGGTGATGCAGTTCAATCCCTGGATCGCAGCGATCGCGGCAATATCCATTCCGATTACGGCTGCCTATGTTTTGCGGGTTGGCTATATGGCCTTCATGGGCGAAGTCAAAGACCCGCATTTTTATGAACTGCCGCCGCTGACCTGGCAGGAGAAATTCGCCGGAACGACGCTGGCGATCGTTGTGATTGGCGTAGGCCTGTTCCCATCCATCATCATGGATTTGATTGGTACGGGCGTGCAACCAATCGCCCAGCGCATTTTGGATGTCGCGCCCACGTTGGCGGGGCAATAATCCGGAGGATCTAGCGTGAGTTTTCAACTTAATGATGTTTCCAAACTCATCCCCGAGTTTTTGTTGATCGTGATAGCGCTCTTTGTGCTGGGCGGCGATGTCTTTGGTCGCTGGCGCAAAAATGAAGCGGGCTATACCGATCGGGTTAATGAAGCCGCCACAATGACCTTATTCGGTTTGGGCTTCGCCTTTTTTGTGACGATTATCCAGGGTGGATTTTTTCACCGTTACCTTGGTGAAGCAGCGACATGGCCTGGGATTGGCAATATCCTGACCAACCTGCGTAGCAGCGGGCTGGATTCTTCGATCCTTGGCGGCGCATTTGAGATCGACCCACTGACCCACATCGGGCGGCTGGTGTTTATTGGAGCGGCGTTCGTCACCGTTGTTTTGACGATGTCAGCGCGGCCATCAAACAGCCCCGGCGAGTTCTACGCGCTGATTCTGTTCTCAACCCTGGGTATGATTCTGATGACCGCCGCTGGCGAGCTGATTATGATCTACCTTGGGGTCGAGATGACCAGTATCCCGCTGTACGTGCTGGCGGGCTATTTCCGCCGCAACAAGCTTAGCGCCGAAGCCGGGGTGAAATACTACATCTTTGGCGCGCTATCCTCGGCGATTCTGCTCTTTGGCATGAGCCTGGTGCTGGGGATGACCCTGATGAATGCGCCAGTTGCCCAGGCCGAGGCGCCAATGGTGCCAACCAGCCTGCGGGCGATTGCGATTGCGGTTCAGACCGCCTTTGCGACGCCCAGCGATCCTGGACAGGCGGTACTGCTGCTTGGCTTGATCTTTATGATTGCCGGGATGGCCTACAAAGTGGCGGTGGTGCCCTTTCACTCGTGGTCGCCGGATGTCTACCAGGGCGCGCCAACCACGATGACCGCGTTTATCTCGACCGCCTCGAAAACTGCCGGCTTCTTCCTGCTGTATCGCGTGCTGCTGACTGGGTTTGGCGCACCTGAAACCACCGGAAGCGCGGCCTTGATCGGTGAGGCTGGCGCTGGAATTGCCTTTGGTGGCTGGGCCAGCATTATTGCGATTATCGCCGCGCTGACGATGCTGCTGGGCAATTTGGCAGCGATGCCGCAGACCAACGCCAAGCGTATGCTGGCCTACTCGTCGATTGCCCACGCTGGCTTTCTGCTGCTGGGCCTGGTCGGCATCAGCCGCGATAGCGGGGTTGCGCTGGTGTATTACCTGGTGGTCTACACCATCACCAACCTGGGCGCCTTCGGCGTCATGGCGCTGATTGAAGATCAGGTTGGCGGCACCGAGATCAACGATCTCAATGGCCTGGGCAAGCGGGCGCCGATGCTGGCATTTATGCTGACGATCTTTGTGCTGTCGCTGGCCGGAATTCCACCGCTGGCGGGCTTCTTGGCTAAGTTCTACATTTTTATTGTGGCCTGGCAAGAAGGCGCCAAGTGGCTGGTGATTCTGGCGGTCGCCAACACCGTGATCAGCCTGTTTTACTATCTGCGGATGCTCAAGGCGATGTATATTGCCGAGCCAGATAGCACCAAGCCGGTCACCGCCTCGTTTGGGGCGCGGGGCGTGATGATGGCGGCAATGCTGCTTGTTCTCGCCTTAGGCGTGGTGCCCGGCATTGTCTATGGCGCACTGGAACAGGTCGCCATCTCCATCGCGGCCCGCTAGCTCAACGCTAACCACGTATGCCGAAGGTTGGGAGAAACTCCCGACCTTCGGCGTTTTAGCTCAATCCTGGATCCTATTCAGGGTTTGAGTGGAACCTTGATTATTTGGGCGGCATCTAATCCTCAACCACGTAAAAATATGCTATGCTACCACGCACTGACCAGCTGTTTCTTTCAGCAAAGGCGATATAACAATGGTGAATTTGCTTAATATAACCCTCGGCAAGTACACACTCCTTGAAGAACTTGGTGCCGGCGGAATGGGTGCGGTCTATCGTTCATTTCATCCCCAGCTTAATCGGCCGGTAGCGATCAAGGTTATTCTTGGCAATGCTACCCCCGAGGCCCGCCAACGCTTTGTGCGCGAGGCCCAGATGGCGGTTCAGCTGTCGCATCCGCATATTGTGCGGGTCTTTGACGTGGATGAAGATAATGGCATGCCCTACATCGTGATGGAGTTTATCGAAGGGCCAAGTTTATCGGGCCTGATGAAATCGGGGCGCATGGCGATCGAGCAGGTGCTGAAAATTGGCACCGCGCTGGCTGATGCGCTGGAATATGCGCACTCCCAGGGCGTGCTCCACCGCGACCTCAAGCCCGGCAATGTGCTGATTCGCCCAAATGGCAGTACGGTGCTGGTTGATTTTGGCCTGGCGCGGCTGGCCGAGGTTGATCCAGGCGATCAGCTGACCCAGAGCGGCATGATTATTGGCACGCTGGCCTATATGGCCCCGGAGCAAATTCAGGCCCAGCCGCTGGATCGGCGCACCGATATCTATGCCCTGGGCGTGCTGCTGTTTCAGATGCTGACCGGGCGCTTGCCGTTCGAGGGCGATACGGCGCAGATGATGTTCGGCCACGTGTATACCCAGCCGCCCGCGCCAAGCATGACCGGGGCGCTGCTCCCGCCCGCCCTTGATGCACTGGTTGTGGCGATGATGAACAAGCAGCCAGCCCACCGCCCCCAGACAATGGCCGAGGTGGTTCACGTGCTGCGCTCGGTGGCCAAAGATGCCGCAACTCCGGCCGCCTATGGTGCCTACATGGGCCCAACGCAAGTCCGCCAACAGCCGCTGCCGAACGCTCAGGGCTATCCGCAGGCGCCCGGCAGC
>DAOTUS010000173.1:0-47795 GCA_034437415.1 Herpetosiphonaceae bacterium | reverse complement strand
TCGTCCAGCATGAACACCCACCTCTAGCGCAGAACCGTCGAGCCCAAGTATACTCGAACTCTGCGAGAGTGCGGCGGGTCGCCCAACGCCAGCCTACCCTGCTTTATTGAGCAGATACTACGGCTGCGCATCAATGTTGATCTGCATTGTGGGTTCCTCGTTGGCTGAGTAGATCGTTAGGGCACTGGATTGCAAGGATCGCACCAACAATTCTCGCGGTTAAAACCCAAGCCCCAGCGCTCGCTGAACGCTGGGGCTTGGGAGGATCGAGGTTGGCTGTGCGGCGGCTAGCCGTGCATCTCCATCAGGGTCTCGCCATCGAGCACCTCGATATTGGGCCGGGTTTTGCTCCACTTGCGGGTCGAGTCAAGCACCTTGGTTGACGTAACCACCACACCCTTGACGAAGTCATCGCTGTCGCGCAGATCCTGAACCAGCTCCTGGGCCATGCCCGGCTTGATCGCGTCGGCGACCGTGCAGCGAATCAGCCATTTCTCGGCAGGCTCGGTGCGGTGTACCTTCAGATCGACAACATCTTTGTTGAACTGAAAATCGTCGAGGACAAAGCCATTGCTCTTGAACAGCTGCACCACCCACGAGCCAAACTTCGGCAGCGGCAGGGCCTGCAGATCGTCAAGGTTGACGATCCGGCCTGGGCGCTGGAGCTGGCCGCCGCGGGTATCGGCCTCTTTGCGAAACTCCAGGGCGCGCTTCTGGTTGCGCACCGAGAGCATCACGCCATAGATCGGAAACGGCACCAGCGTGATCAGCATCATCAGCGAGATCGAGAGGAACGTTCCCATGACCGTTGGCGTGGTTCCGGCCGGCTGGTCAACGGCCAGATTGATCACCTCGGTGAAGACAATCGGAGCCACAATTGCCATAGCCGCGATCACCGCAAACAGCGACATCAAAAAGCCGTGGGTAAACGCGCGATCCTTGACCTTGCGGCCGAGGTAGATCCCGCCAATAACCGGGGCGATCCCGGCCATCAGCTTCAGCGTATCGGGCGCGAACAGGAGAATAACCGTCCAGGCGATGCCGGTTATGACGCCGACCAGGGCGGTCAGCTTCCAGGCAATCGGCGTGCGTGCGGCTGGCGTGGCGACCTCGACTGTTTTCGTCTCATCCATTGTTTGTGTTGTCATTCGTGTGTTGAATCCTTGCCATTGGGGCGGGTGGCTCCGAGTCCATCAACTCCTCCACCGCCTCGCGGAGTTTGCCTAAATCAGTGAACGAGCGATAGACCGAGGCAAAGCGGATATAGGCGACCTCATCAAGCTCACGCAGGCGGGCCATCACCAGCTCGCCAATCACCGAGCTGGGGACCTCGGCCGCCTCATACGCCATCAGCGCTGCCTCGACATCGGTGACGAGGTTTTCGATTGCCTCAGCGGGGATGGGGCGCTTGTAGCTAGCCACCCGCAGCCCGCGCAGCAACTTCTCCCGATCGTAGGGTTCGCGGTCGCCATTCTTTTTTACCACAGTCACATTGACCGACTCAACCCGCTCATACGTGGTAAAACGGCGGTCGCACTGCTTGCAACGCCGTCGGCGGCGAATCGACTCGCCATTATCCAGATCGCGGGTGTCGATAACCGCGCTTTCACCATCACAGTAGGGGCAACGCATCAGTTCCTCGTGGAGCGACTTCGCTCATTCATCACTGCATTATACCACGGGGTTTTGGCACACTCGGTCTGCATCTGACCGCGTATAGCGCTAAACGGAGGCACAAAAAAGCGGCGCCCGGCGCCGCTTTTGGGGATTGTGGTGGGCGGTAATGGACTCGAACCATCGACCTCGTCGGTGTGAACGACGCGCTCTAACCAACTGAGCTAACCGCCCGAACAACGTGTGCGCAGTATAGCATAGGATTCATGGCGCTGCAAATTCAAATGCCCGTAAAATCGTCCCGCCCGCTGCATCATAGCAAGCATGATCTGCGATTGTGGAGGATATGCTGATGCTGGCGAAGGTGTGGAGCTGTGCGGTGATTGGGCTAGAAGGCGCTTTAGTCGAGGTGGAGGTGGATATAAGCCGCGGGCTGCCGTCGTTTACGATTGTCGGCCTGCCCGACGCCGCCGTCCAGGAGGCCAAGGAGCGGGTGCGCTCGGCGATTCGCAACAGCGGGGGGATCTTTCCTGGCGAGAGGGTGACAGTTAATATGGCTCCAGCGGACCTGCGCAAGGCCGGCCCGGCCTACGATCTGCCGATCGCAGTCGGGGTTTTGATCTCGTCCGGACAGATCGCCGCCGATGTGAGCAAATCGCTGTTTGTCGGCGAGGTCTCGCTTGATGGCACCCTGCGCCACACCGAGGCGATCCTGCCGATGGTCAGCATTGCCCGCCGTGAGGGCATGGCGACCGTCTATGTGCCCCACTGCGACGCCGCCGAGGCCGCCCTGCTCGACGGCGTCGCGGTTATCCCAATTCGCTCGCTGGCGGAGCTGGCCGCCCATCTCAACGGCGACCGCTACATTGCGCCCTACGAGATGGTGCTGGCGCCGCTGGAGGAGCTGAGCTACCCGGTCGATCTGGCCGAGGTGAAGGGCCAGGAGCATGTCAAGCGGGCGCTCGAGGTTGCCGCCGCTGGCGCACACAACGTGCTGATGAGCGGGCCGCCTGGCTCGGGCAAAACCCTGCTGGCGCGCTGCATGCCCTCGATCCTGCCGCCGCTCTCGCTGGACGAGGCCCTGGAGGTAACCAAGATCTACTCGGTCAAGGGCCTGCTGCCGCCGGGAACGCCGCTGATCCGCCACCGGCCCTTTCGAGCGCCCCACCACACGATCTCCAACGCCGGGCTGGTTGGCGGCGGCCGCAACCCGCAGCCTGGCGAGATCTCGCTGGCCCACCGCGGAGTGCTGTTTCTCGATGAGATCCCCGAGTTCAACCAGCAGGTACTCCAGGTGATGCGCCAGCCGCTCGAAGACCACACTGTGGTGATCAGCCGCGCCGCCGGGACACTGGCCTTTCCGGCCAACTTTGTGCTGGTCAGCGCGATGAACCCCTGTCCGTGGACTGACCAAATCCACGGATTATGCCGTCTAATGTCCGAATTTTGAGCGCGACCTGCATCGTTCGTTTATCGATCTGATGGAGTGTTGCCTCGGCGACCAGGGCGGCCACGGCGGGCTGGAGTGCTTTGATAATGTCGACATCTTCAATACGATCAAGCGCATCTGCCTGAATGGCGCTGTCGCCAAGGATATCGCGAATGGTCCGCGCTCGCTGGTCCAGGGCAGCAATGCCAGCCTGCACCGTGTCGCGCTGTTGACGTGCGTCCGCGATGCGCCCAGCAACCCCGTTCAGGCGATGATTGAGCGCCTCCAGCACGGTGCTGGTGAGATCCGTCCGCAGCAGAATATCAAGGGACCGCGACTGGTCCGCCTCCAGGTCGCTGATGGTTTCGGTGAGTGTTGCGATGGTTGCGGTGAGCTCGTCACGGTAGCGGCTAATCGACTGATTGAGGCTGGTTTGCATCTCCCGGTAGGCACTACTGGCGGTGTAGTCAATCAGCGCCTTGACGATGGCCCGGTCGATTTTCGGCACTCGCAGACCAGGCAGAGTGCAGGATCCAGCGTTGAGCTGGCGACCGATGCAGATATACGTCCGATAGCGGTAGACCTTGTCGTGGCGATGGTTTGAGCTGGTTGCGCCACAGATAGCGCCACCACAGAGACCGCAGCGGAGACGAAGGAGGAATGTGGAGCGCGGCCGCAGTGGGCGGTCGATAAAGTGCTGATGCGCCAGCTCGGTGGCGCGGACCCGTGCCGTCAGATCTGGCGGTACCAGCGCCTTGCCGGTATCGACCACCACCTCCTGCTTTGGCTGACCATAGCGGTCCTCGGTGAATTTGCGACTTTCACGGCCCCAGTGGACAATACCAGCCAACACACCATTGATGGCATCGCGGCAGAGATTGCGCACGGTAGAGGTATTCCAGTTTGCGCGAGGGCACGGGCGCGGGAGCTGGACAATATCGCCGGTCAACGGATCCTGGCGTTCAATCCAGGGGTTTCGCAGCCACGCCAGATGCCCCGGCGGCACTGGCACAGCGGGTGGCTCGCCGTTGAGGCTGATGCCGTGGTTGAGCATGTTGGTGATGCGCTGATAGCCGTGCCCGCTAGCACGCTGCTCTAAAATCCAGATGAGCGTTGGATAGGTCTCAGGGTCTGGTCGATACCACTGGCCATCGATGAGCGTGCCATACGGGGCGCTGCCGCCGCGTCGTCTGCCCTGTTTGGCCCGATAGAGCTGGCGGTCATAGGTTCGCTGGCTGATCTGCCCGCTCTCCAGCTCGGCCACAATCCCCTTGATGGAGCGGTTGAACGTCCGCTGCTCCGGCGCCTGGCCACGGGTCTCGCCGGAGTAGATGATCTCGACCTTGGCTGATTTCAGGGCTGCCTCAAAGTCGCGCCGCTCGCCGTCGTTGCGGTGGCCTCGGTCCACGCTCTCCAGACGAACGATATCACAGTGGCCAGCCTGCACGAACTCCATCAGACGCTGGTACTCTTTGCGGTGCTTGACGCTGGTGCCTGACTGCGCCTGGTCGATGAATGTTTCCACCACCTCCTCTCCGGCCAGCTGGGCATCCATCTGCAGGCGCTGCAACTGGTCTCGCAGGCTTGACCCTTGTTTTTGTTTCTCGCTGGAGAAGCGAATATAGAGCGCTGTTCGCATCGTGCGGTCTCCTGTTAGGCCCGACGGCGCTGCTCAGCATCGGCAATCTGGCGGCGCAGGCGGTCAATCTCTGATTCGTGGTAATAGGTGCGGCTGCGTTGATGGCGTGTAGTATGCGCAATCGCGAGCGCAGCGTCAAGCTCAGGAACGGCCATTCGCACGAGAGCATCGGCCAGCGCTGCGAAGGTGTTGGGCGGCGCTGGTCCGTCCGCGCTGGAAATGGCAATGATAACGCTGTGTTGTTTCATGGTGCCGCTCCTTGTGATTGTCGCCGCTGGGCCCGATGCTGACGCACGGCCGCCGAGCGGGTCGAATGCTCCTCTCGCGCCCGCCGTGCCGCGATGGCCTCCAGGTTGCGAGCGTCGATGTACCAGATATGGCCGCGCCGCTGAGCGGGCAGCCAGCCGTTGATAATCCACTGGTGTATGCTGGCGTGGGCCATATGGAGGCGACGGGCAACCTCGGTGGTGGTGATCCACTGTGGGCCGCTGCGCCTGCCCTCCAGTGCCCACTCGCGATAGGCGTGGTCGGAGATGTTCGCGGGATCCCACAACATCCAGTAGTCGCTGTTATCCAGAAACGCCATCAGGTCGAGGAGTTGCACACGCCACATTGGAAGTCCTGTCGCCCGAACGTTCGTGGCCTTGAGATAGCCCCGCGCAATCCAGACGCCGACGCGCCGGCCGCTGACACCCAGGTCGGCAGCAACCTCGGCGGCCCACTGCATTCCGCTGGTCTTCGTGACAGGTGTGCCCCGCTGGCGGCAGCGGGCGTAGATGGCCGACGGGGCGCGGCCCATACGGTTACCTATCGCCGCGTAGGAGAGGCCCTGCTGAATCAGTGTATCCAGCTCGTACTCATCGGCCTTGGTCCAGGGCTGGCGCGGGAGTCGCGGCGGCAGAGCAATCAGTCCCTCCCGCGCTAGAAGCCGCCGCGCATAAACCACGCTGTCAGGAGCGCATTCAAGCCGCTCGGCCTGTTGGGCTATTGAGATGCCCTCGGTATGCCACTGGATGAGCAGCGGCCGAGTCTCAGCGCTGAGGATGTTCACGCGGCTCCTCCTCAATCCGGGCCACGATGTGCGGCCCATCGTCAACGCAGCCGCGCCGGATAACAATCTCCCAGCCGCCCGTCGCCGCTGTCCGCAGCAGGGTCAGCAGGGCGTCCTCAGTTGGGGTTGGCCTGGCTGGCGCGGAGATCATTTCCTCAATATCAGCAATGAGAACCGGCCCCATATCCGCCGTGTCATCCTCGATATACTCCAACTGCATATGCGAGATGAGTAGTCGCTCACAGATGCTATGCGGGGGCACATTGTAGGTGTAGCGCCAAGCCCTGAGGCGGTCACCGATAGTTGGTTGTTGCGTCATAATCCACTGCTCCACTGTGAATACGTCTCAATATTGGCGTGGGCCAAGTCACGCGGGTGATAGTCGATATACTTCTCGGCCTTACTCCAGCGCTGCTGCCAGCGGCCACCATCAAACACGCGGCCCATCACGCTGTTGACCTCGATAGAACTGCTATCAGTGCTCATCTCAATGCCGTGGCGCCTGCCAGCGGCGCTGGCGAACTGGATAGCATCGGCCACGCACACGCCGAGGATATGCGCCCGTGTCACGCCGCGCTTTTTGAGGAGCGGCAGAGTGCGCTCGACCGTCTCATAGAAGTAGGGCTTCAGGCTCGGCACCTTGCCGATAATGCAGAAGCCGCCAAAGGCAAACCAGTCACCGTCCTGCATTACATCAAGCATCGGCACAACACAGCTATTGAGGTAGTGGTCAGGGTTTATCCCCTGGGCGGCAAAGCAGACCCGGCCCTGGATCCTGTCACGCTGGCTGGCATAGTAGGCGGCCGCCCGGAGGGTCTCATCGACGGCGGGCTGGGCGGTCTCAATCGTGCCACGGGTCTTGACTTTCTTGCCGTCGATCATTGCCTCGTCGACGCCGAACATCTGGTCATAGGTGATGATGCTCTCGAAATGCCAGTCGTCTGGCGTACCCGTGACCTGCCAGCTCAGCCACTGCTCAAAGGTGAGCTGGCGCTGGAGGGCTGCCCAGGGCTGGAGTCGCGGCCGCGCTACGCCATCATCTTGAAACGCGCCGCTGTCACAGATGGCTCGTGTGTCGCGGTCGACCAGCACGCGGTAGTGTGGATTGAGCATCGCCCGGCCTGTGAGCTGGTCGGGTGAGAATGGGCGGCGGTTGAGCGCGTTGTTATTTTTGGATGGGTAGAAGAGCATTATTTTCCAACCTCCCATCGCGTCGGCTCAAATCCAAACAGCGCGAGCGCGGATACCACGCTGTCTGCAACTCCCACCAGGGCGCCCTCGGCGGCGCGGGCTTTCAGGAATTGCGATTGCAGCACTGTGGGCTTTTCGCCGGGCCGTTTCACCTCGATGAACCACGCCCGACCGTGTGGGGCCAGCACGCCATAGAGGTCGCTGTGGCCCGCCGTGGCCCCGACGATGTAGCGGCCTTTGTCGGTCGGGTCAGCACCGTCTTTGATGTTGATTTTTCCGGCATTGACCCGACAGACGAAAATATCCCGCTTCCGCAGGGCTTTGATAATAGCCTTTTGAATATCCCGCTCGAGCGAGCGGTTATCGGATGGCTTGGACTTGCGCTTTGGAGCTGTGTCGGGCAGTAGGTTGAAAAACCCGTCGCTGTTGTCGAACGTCATAACACCTCCAAATCAGCCAGGGCCAGATCCTGGCGGAATGTGAAGCCGCTTTCTCGCTCCATCTGCACCAGCTCGGCGTAGAGCGCCGGGTTGTACTTCGCGCCGTTCTGGAGGTCGTTGCGGCTGCCCAGGATGCACAGCGCACAGGAGAGCCGCTGGTTGCCGTAGACGTAGGCCGGGTGGGCTGACCAGCCGTCGAGCGCGATAGCCTCGTGCCCTAGGCGGTACAGCGCTTGCCGCTCCCGTAGGTCGTCAAGGTCGGTGCCGCAGGCCTGCCAGACGTCGCGCTCGGTCCAGTCGTGGAGCGGATACCACGTCAGGGCCAGCCGCTGCTTGAATGAGCGATAGCTCAGCGCCTCCTCCATCGTCAGGCCGCGCAGGCCCTGGGCCGTGATCTGCGGACGAATGGCGACGGTCGGCTTTTTGGCGCGGTTAGGACTTTCATCGCCGCGCACACCCTCGGCGCTGATGACCAGACTGCACTTACGCAGCAACTGGTCAATCGGGCCGCGCTTCATATCGCTGGTGCAGTAGCGCTGGGCCGCGCTGCTCCAGAACGGTTTGCCCGTGCCGGCCAGTGTGTGCATTCGCTCTTTCCAGCGGTCGACCAGGTCAGCCCCGGCCGTGCGGCCAACGATGAAGAGTGCAACCCCGGCCTCATCACACAGCGCCTGGCAGTGCGCCATCGTCTGCGGCCACTCGGCGCGGCCCAGGTGCGCGTGAACAGCGAAGATAGGGCCAGTCCAGCCGTTGGCTTTGTAGGCGGCAACCAGCTCCAGTAGCAGCGCCTGGCTATCTTTGCCGCCGCTGATGGAAATAGAAAGCGCCGCTCCTTTGTCGAGGGCGGCGCGGATAATCGGCGGGATGTGGAGGTGTTTCATGTCTGTATTTCCTGATAGTGCTGCCAGATGTACGCGCCAATCACGGCGGCGCACTGTGGCACGACCGCGTTTCCCAGGCAGGTCAGGCGGGCGACGCGATTGACTCCGCCTCGGGCGGTTCGCGGGGTTCCGTCCTCCCATCCATCGCCCCAGGCGTTAAGTCCGTCCAACTCGCTGGAAATCCCATCAGCAGAGATACCCAATCGGGGTTGAGCTGCCCGCCGATCTGATCGTTCAGATTGCGGCTCCGTGCCATATCCTCCCAGCGGATCGTTTGCCCTGATCGGAAGTCCCGCGCCTGGGGCGTTGCAAAGCGCAGCACCACCTCGTTCAGCGGGCGGCTGTTGCGGTCGTACACCGCGTCGCTCGGCGTTGGCCACATTTGCCGCTCGACCATCCGTACCGCGTGTTGAAGATCGACCTGGCGCTTCTTGCCGTCCGGCGTCATCCCTGTCATTGACATGCCTCCCTTCGGTGATCGTCCTCCATTCGGAACGGTCGGTGTCGGCCAATAGCGTTTCTTTTCCGGGTATAACCCGCGTACCCGGATGTCGAGCGCAGTCAGACCCGGCGCATGGCTCTCGTTGAAACTGTACGCTCGTGGGGTAGGCCACAATCCAGACCCTTTCGCGCTCATGCGGCGCTCCCAGTTCACCAGCTGATAAGCTAATCCATTCCGCATCGTACCCGACCGAGGCCAGGTCTGCGAGAATGCGGCCAAAAAACAATCCGCGATCGGAGCTACGAAGTCCGGGGACGTTTTCCACCACTGCGTACCTCGGCCCAATTTCGCGAATGAGCCGGAAGAACTCAGGCCAAAGATCCCGTTCGTCGGATCCTGCACCACGCTTTCCTGCCAAGCTGTGTGGCTGGCAGGGTATGCCGCCCGCCAGGACATCGCACGGCGGTAGATTCCAAGCGCTGACACTGCGGACATCGCGAAACTGAGGAACCTGCGGCCAGTGTTTTTCGAGGATTTTGCAGGCATAGTCGTCTCTTTCTACAAAGGCGACGTGCTCAAAGCCGCCGACCATCTTAAAACCCAACGCGATCCCTCCAATCCCGGCACAGATTTCAATCACGCGAAGCGGTTGCATCAGGCGGCCTCCTGAGTCAGGACGAGATCAAACAAGGTCGGTGCGTTGGCCTGCTGCTCAGCCTGACGGCAGTAGCGCACGCCGTCGGTGAAGTAGGGTGTGTGCAGCTCGATGCCATAGGCGTGGCGCCCCATCTTCAGCGCGGCGTAGGGAACGGTCATCAGGCCGCCGAAGGGATCCAGCACCAGCTCGTCAGGCATTGAGTACAGGCGAATGGCCCGCTCCACGATATCCAGCGGGAGTGGGCACAGGTGCTGCTCAACATTGCGCCGCGCCTGCTCGGCGTTGAGGGTTTTGATGTAGATGATGTCGTCCCAGACCTGCTCGCCGTCGTGGCGGGTCACTTTCGGGGGAAACATCATGAAACTGCTGGGGAGCTTGCCGCGTTCGGCGACGGTCTCGCAGATGGCGACGTGGCGGTTGTAGTCGTAGGGCAGGTTGGCCTGCTCCGATTCCCACAGCGCCATCGCATCGCCGGGGTTCAGCTCGGCGACCTCGTGCGGCTGCAGCAGCCGGTTGCCGCTGGACCGCCAGAGCGCGGCGGCGTCGATTTGCCACTGGCCCCGGCTGTAGCTGTCTTTCTCTCTGGCCACCGGGTTGTCGGCGTAGGCGGTCGTGGTCTCCGTCGGCGGCTTCCGAAAGGTCAGCAGATACTCGGGCGAGCCACAGCCCATCTTGGTACTGTCTTTGCAAACCTCACTCCAGCCAAGGCGGTAGGTTTGGTTGTTCTCGCGCACCACATCGGTCATAATCGTGCGGCGCGATTGAAACAGAAAGCCGTGGCGGCGAAAGCGCTCAACCACCTTATCGCTGAAGGGGTTGAGCTCAAGGAAACGGCTGTCGGTCTGGTGGCCATAGAGAATGCGGTCCTTGACGTGGATCGCGGCGATACGGCCCGGCTGCAGCACCCGCAGCAGCTCAGGAATGAGGTGATCCATCTGGGTCAGAAAGCGCTCGTCATCATCGTTGTAGCCGAAGTCTTCATACTGGGTTGAATATTCGTACTGATTGCCGAACGGAATTGAGGTCAGCACCATTCCAACGCTGTCGGCGGCGAGATGGGGCAGCTCGGCAACGCAGTCGTTGTTAACGGCCGTAAAGCGCTCGCCGCGAATAACGTGGCGCTCGATACCAATCCGGCGGCTCAGGCTGCGCTGCATTGCCGCGTGGCTCAGGCCGTAGGTGGCAACCAGGTCGCGCATCGTCTGCACCAGCTGGTTGTGGCGCTCCCACTTGGCTTTCAGGATCCCGGCGACGGTGTCTTCGCTCTCGGCGTAGATGATGTGGATATCGACCGGGTGCTGCTGCTGAAAGCGATAGGTGCGATGGATGGCCTGAATAAAATCTTCAAAGCGGTAGTCAATGCCCAAAAAGATATTGCTATGGCAGTGGTGCTGAAAGTTACAGCCGCTTCCGGCTATCTCCGGCTTGGTGGCTAGAATAGGGATTTCGCCGTGGGCAAACGCCATAATCCGCCGCTCGCGCTCATCGAGGTCCTGTGAGCCGTAGACGCTGATGGAGGCTGGTATGGCATGCTCGATGGCTCGCCGTTCATCCTCGAGGTGGTGCCACAGCAGCCAGTGCTGGCCCGGGTGATCGTCGATAATCTCGCGCATCTTGGCGATGCGGTCGGGGAGTGTGGCTCGCTTCTCGCGGCTGGCATCGCTGATGCTGTTGGCGGCATCGAGCAGCAGCTTGTGCTGGCCCCGGTTGTCTGTTTTATCCCAGGCGCGGTGGTGGTCGACCTCCAGACGGTGCCAGTGGATGTTGATCGGCGGCAGGTCGTATTCTTCGTCCGAATAGCCCAAGTCCGCCGGCGAATACAGAAATAGCGCCCAGCTGGCAACCCACAGCCAGAACTCCTCAGCGTGATGATCGTGGAGGGTCAGGTCGCCTGCTTTGAGCGGGTTGCGCTTGAACCAGCGCGTCAGCGCCTGGCCGGAGTCCATCACGCCTAAGAACTGGGCGTAGTAAATCAGCTCGCGGTAGGCGTTCGGCGCGGGTGTGGCGGTACAGACGAAGCGGTAGGGGACCGTGGCGAAGACCTCCTGAAACGTCTGGTAGGTCTTGCTGCCCAAGCTGCGCAGCACGCTGCCCTCGTCGAGGCTGACGGCGGCGAAGGTGTGGTTGCGCGGGTCAATGCCGCCGTCGCGGACGCGCTCATAGTTGGTGATGAGGTAGGGCGACGTGGCGGCCTGTACCTCGGCATCGGTGCGCACGTACTGCCAATCCTGGCCGAAGATAGGCCCGTCTTCGTGCTGAAACTGATGTTTCACGCCCAGCGGCGCACAGACCAAGATGGGCTGTTGTGTGCGCTGGTGGATAACCTGAGCGACCTGGCACTGTACTCGCGTCTTGCCTAGGCCAAACGATGCGCCCAGCAGCGCCTGACCCTGCTGCAGCAGCCATTCGGTTGCATCGACCTGATGGGGCTTGAGCGACGGGTGAAAGCCAGAGCGGTCGATATCGGTCAGCCCGTGGGCCGCAACCAGGGTTATTTTTGAGGTCAGAAACTCGGTATAGGTAGCAGTCATAAAAACCTCGTGGCAATAAAAAAGACCTGAGCGGCAGCTCGGTCTGTGTGGATAGAACAGATGTATTTGTGGATAGCTACACCAGTAGCTCGGCCTGCCCAGCTCTGGCGACGGCCCGCGCCTTCTTGCGCAGTCGCGTCTGGCGGGCGTTGTGGGCGTGCTCATCACGGTCGTAGTTCAGGTGGCAGCGCTGGCAGAGGGCGGTTAGGTTCTCGGGGCGACAGTCCATCTTGTCGTGCTTGTCGCCCGGTGTGCCGTCCGGGTATACCGTGCCGAGGTGGGCGACAGTCAGGACAATGCGAATCATCGTCGGGAACTCATCGCCGAAAGCATCAAAGCCAGCGCCACTGTTCATTGAATGGATATCATCCTCATCGTGCCAGCGCCCGTCGCGGTCACGAGCGCCGATGGCTTTATTCTTCACCCCGCACCATTCACAGACCCAGTTGGCCCGCTCGCGAATGGCCAGGCTAATGGTTTTCCAGTCGGGCGGGTAGCGGCTCATATCCATTGGCATCACACACGCTCCAGCACAGCCGGCCGCATACCCACCAGGGCCGCGCGGCGGGCAGTGATATCGGGCGGAATAGTCCAGCCACGGCTCTCGCGCAGGCTCAGCAGGTCGTACTGTGCGGCCCGGAGCGCTTTCAGCGGCGGCTCTGTTTCGCGGTAGGTGGTCTCAATCGCTTCGAGCTGGCCGACCTCCAGATCAAGCAGGCGGCTTAGGGTGTCGCGTTTATCCCGCGTGGCTAGCACCCGGCGCTCGACGGCGGCGCGGCCGTCCTCGGTTGTCGCCGCGCTCCGGGCCAGCCAGATAGCGCAGTAGCGCTCGAAGTCGGCGGGGGTGAGCTGGGCCAGTCGCGTCTGGAGCGGCTGCCAGGCTGCCGCCCGCCGCTCTTCGATGGCAATCAGGTCGCGCTCGATGCGGTCGAGGGTGGCGAGCGGCGCGGCCCGGCAGGGAATGCAGATCGGGACCGCAAACGCCCCGCTGGGGAGTGTGACCTGCTCCACTGTGCAGACGGGGCACAGCGCCGTTGTACTCGCTGGCCGAGGGCGGCGCGGTGTATCGACGGCCGTGGCGAACAGCGGCGTATCATCAAAGAGTTTGCGCTGACGCATTAGTCCTCCTCAGGAAAAAGATCCTCAAAGCGCAGCCACAGCACGCACTGCGAGCGCCCGGCAATCCACTTGTTTTTGGTCTGTCTACCTACATCTGCGGCGACGATGTGGCCCAGCCCGGCGAGCTGGGTGTAGAGCGTTTTCGCGCTCATCCCGTTGAGCGACTGCGGCCCCAGCAGGCGGTCAATCGTGGACCGCGTGACCTGGGGGAGCAGGTAGCAGGTCTCGCCGTCCTGCCAGCCGATCATGCGCTCTTTGTCGTAACTGGTGCTTTCATCGGTGATAAAGCGCAGCTCGGCACGCCCGCTGGCCAGCAGCTCACGCAGCGCCGCCAGATAGCGCGTGGCCTCCAGGCTCTCGGCGGTGTAGCTCGCCATCAGGGCGGCCACCTCCTCCAGGCCCTGGCTGTGCGCCTCGCTATACTGCTGCGCCGCCGGGCCAAGCTCGGGGTGCTCACACAGCACCAGCCAGGTCAGCTCGTTGATTGCCAGCGACGTGGCGACACGAAGCGTATTCACCATATCAGCCCGACAGGACTGCAGGTAGGTGGCCCACTCGCGCCGGCACGTTTCAAAGAGCGCGGCGGCCTTCTCGGCGCATTCGCGGCCGTGGTCGGATTCCAGCCACTCCAGCCAGCGCCAGCCGATAGATTCGAGCGTGCGCTGCTGGGCGATAGTGAGCTGGCGTTTTTCCTCGTCGGTCGATTCGGCGAACGGCACAATCAGCACGCGGGCGAGACTGGCCGGGTCGCTGTCGGGAACGTCCTCGCCCGTCATCAGCGGCCACGTAAAGACAGGCTTGGCCTCGCGGAGCTCAGCGGCGCGGTTGAGGCGGTTCTTTTCGCCTCCTTCGATCATGTTGTGGACCGTGTTGGTGAAATCCTTATGCCCGCCACCGGTATTCGGTTTGTAGTTATCAATGAGCATCGGCATATCGTGGCAGTGCGTGGCCAGCGCCATCAGCGCGTTCGGCGTGTTGCCCATTCCCCACTTGATGAGCAGGTCGTCGCGGAGAAAATCCCGGCCCCAGATAGTCATCAGCGCCTGTGACCAGGAGCTTTTCAGGGCGCCGGTGCGGCCGGCAATAAACAGGCCGTGCCGCTCGTTGCGCCAGCCGACCAGCTGGGCCAGCGGGGCGCACAGGGCAAAGCTCAGCACGATCGTCGAGCGGCCCGGCGGCTTGGCCTGGATCAGTGCGTGTAGCGCGGTCAGATCCAGTGGCGTGTCGCTCGCGCTGTAGGGTAGGTTGCGCGGCAGGCTGATGGTTGCGCCCTCCGGCTCACGGCCTGGAATGAGGAAACGATCCCCGGCCCAGCCCGTGCGGCCGTAGGTGGTCTGATAGGCAATCTCGCCGCTCAATCGCTGGATAGCTGGCGCCAGGTGGCGGCTCATCCCGGCCCGAACGGGCGCTTTGGCCCCGGCGGCGGCGGTCAGAGCACCTCGGAGGATAACGTCGCTGGCGAAGTCTTTGGCGGGCAGCGTGAGGCTGAATGGTTTATTGGCGGCGGTGCGGCCGTTTAGGACAAAGGTTTTATCGTTCTCTTCGCTGCGCTGCTCGGTGGTAATCGTGGCCTGAAAGTCGGCGATGACTTTATGCTCAGGACCGTCTTTTTTCATCATGGTAATAAACATCCGGTTATCGCTGATGCTGTAGGGAAACGTGTCAGCAGCAGTAACAGCAGCGGCAGCTCCTGAGCTGCCAGCAGTCAGCGACGGGTTATCCGTCGGTGCTGGTGGCTGGTCAGTCGGTGCTGGTGGTGCCAGTGGTGGTGTCGTCTCGGTACGGCGACGTTTTGCGGCGGCCATATCGCGCTCCGGGGCACTGGCCCAGGCGCTCTTGAGGGTCTTTTCGATCTCAGTGGGAGCAAGCCCGAGCTGGCTGGCAGTCTGGGCCAGCAGGTCGGTGGTCTCAGTGGTATCAAGTTCGCCCGCTTTGACCAGCTGGAAGAGGTTGAAGGCTGCTTTATTCAGATTATCGTTGCGGGTGCCGTTGCTGCTGCTGGCCAGCGCGGCCAGCTCATTGGCCAGGGCGACCTGGGCGTAGCCGCTGGCGTTCGCCGCCGGGCTTGGCAGCGTGGTTGTGGTCCACTCGGTATCTGCTTTCGGTTCTGGCTTTTTGATCAGCTCGGCGAGCCATGGCGGGACGGGCTGATCTCCCCACCCGTCAAAGAGGACGGTATAGGTACGACCGCTGATATGGTTTGATGGCGGTGCCACCACGTAGCCGCCACAGGCGCGTATGTCGATGCCAGGTACAAGCCCGGCGCGGTTGCGGAAGATGCGCTCGGGGTCTGCAAAATAATAATGCTCACCCTTCCCCGTCGAGACGGTGTAGGTTGGTGGCATCTCGCAGTAGGTTTGCTCCAGTTCATCAAGCGATTGTTCGCCCGTGGGGCCATCAATGTCGATGACGCACAGCCCATCGGTGCGAATGCCGATGTTGGCGTCCGGCCAGCGTCCCCACCAACTGCGGATAGCGGTGGGATCGGTGGTGGCTTTTTTGAGGCCGCCACCGATACGCGGGTGCTTGCCGGGCGAGTCACAGTCGGGATTGCCACAGCTGCAGCGGTCACGGATGATGCTGTGCAGTGGCAAGACCGCCCAGTCTCTGGCCGCGTATTTGAGTGCCCAGTCAAGCATGTTTGTCATAGAAACCTCTAGAATGGCACATCGCCATCATCGCCAGCAGGAGGGGTATTCCCATCGCCCGTAGGGTAGACGCCGTCATACGTTGCTTCAACGGCCACGACTGGCTTGTTCAGTGCCTCGGCCATCTCAGCGATGAACTCCCGCAGCTCATCATCGGCCATTGCGGCCAACTCAACAGGTGCGGCGCGTAGACCATCAGGCAGCTTCGGATTACGCTGCATCGCCTCGGCCCGCTGGATCAGGAGCTTGCGCTGCTTATCCGTTGGGGGCGCTGACGAGAGCGGCTCACGCTGGCCAGTGCGTGGGCACTGGTGGCGCACGTCGGTGCGAATGTTATCCGGCCCAACGTCGTAGGGATAGCTCTTGGTGCTACCGGGCGTGCCCGCCCAGGCGATGGTCGCGCTGCAGTCTTTGCAGGTCTTCAGGTTCTCAGGGGTGCGCGGCTGGCGGGGTGGCTCGGCCTCCAGAATCTCGCCAGTCTCGGTGTTGACGGTGTGCTCTGGGGCTGGCAGTGAGCGCTGGGGTTGCTCGGGCATTGTTACAACCTGCGCATCGGGGATGCTTGATACCTCATTCTCATCAAGCATCCCCAGGCCTGCAAACGAGAGCGTGACGCGGCGCTTCGCTTTGGTCTCAGCCTTCATCAGTGCATTGGCCTTCGCCTCGCCCTTCAGGTTGTCGATTGCGACCGCGCCAATGCTTTCGTCGCAGCGGCCACTGGCGCTCTGGGCGCGGGCGGTGACCACGTAGACCCCCTCGACCAGCTCGCGGCTTACAATCGTAATGCTGATGCCGTCGCGCTTGCGAAGCTGCTCAGTGCAGTCCTTCGTGGCGTACAGAATCAACTTGCCGTTGAGCTGTAGATACTGGAAGGGCCGGGTTAGCGGGTTGAGGGTCAGCGATTCGCACACCCGGTTGTAGTATTCAACCCGATGCTGGGTGCTGAGTTTGGCCAGGTCTCCCTGGACCAGCACCTGTTCAATCACAGATAAATCGTTCATAGGTTATTCTTCCTGTGCTATACTTGTGGTGTACATCGGGGCTGGTAACTGGGCAGTAGTTACTGGCCTGGTTCTATTTTTAGCGTCTCGATTTCAATCCAGCGGGGCAGCAGGGGCACGTCCTGCAGCGTCTCAACGTGGTAGCCAGCGCACTCGCGATACTCGCGCTCGTTGTGGTCACGCACGGCCGCCAGTGCTTTCAGGCCCGGCAGTACATCAATCACGAGCACCTCACTCAGCTCATCCCCGTCGGCGCAAACAGCGGTAATTGTCAGCATCAAATCCCCCCTAATTGAATAGTTCATCAACCTCAGCCTGAATAATCTCAGCAGCCCGCTCTGGGCCCAGCTGGGCTATCAGGTCGTCACGGTGGTCCATCGCTTTCGCCGTCGCCTCAGCAATGCGTTCCTCGCGCTCGGCGATAAGACGCTCGTGCCGCTGGCGCCGCGCCGCGTATTTGGTCTGCTGGTCTGCGGCCCATTGCATCGGCTACTCCTCACGCTTTTCATTGCCAGGGTAGATCCGGCTGATCCAGCGGCGCAGGCCAGCGGCAGCATCGCGCGTATCGGCGACCTCGTGCAAGATATCGGGGTCGCGACTGCGGGCGGCGATGCGGCGCTGGTTGTGGTCAATGCGACTGACCAACGCCGCCGCGTCCTCAACCTCCTCAGTCCACTCCAGGTCTTCTTTGCGGGGTCTACCCATCGCGGCCTCCCCGGTCGATACGATCTTGCGTGAGTGGCTCGCGGGGGTTTTCCTGCCCGGCCTGGAATGCCGTGTCATCAATGTGGCGGAGCCAGCGGCGTGCCCGCCAGGCGGCGATAATGAAAGACCCGCCGATACAGAACATCACCAGATAGGCCAGGGAGGCCTCGGGGATGCCCAGCAGGTAGGTCAGCGGAATGTAGACCAACCAGCCCGCGCCGACGCCGACAGCGTAGGACTCTGGCTGGCTCAGGCGGCGCTCTGGTGACCAGAAAAACAGATGCAGCAGCAGCAGGATGGCGCCGAGCGCGATGCCAGCAAGGAGGCTGCTGATAAGTAAAAATCCCACAACTATGTACCTCTGTAGTATTCTGAAAAGAGATAGAAATCAGGGCGGCGCTGCACTTCAGACCGCCCCGCTGGTTGTTGCAAACTACATCACGGGATACCTCCGTACATTTCAAAGTTGATACTAGGTATATGGGTACCGAGTCCGCTCCAGCGAGCGATGGGCCTGGATTCCAGCTCCAGGCGGGCTTCCGACCAATACCGCCCCCATCTGCCATTACTCACCGCGCGTGATGTTGTCTTTCCCCCGATGTATCCTTGGAGTGACGGAAGGATGGTTCCACCCGTGACGGCCCCTAAAGTTTTGGGTTAGGTATCAATCAAATTGTCAGTAGCATTCGCAGTCGTGTGACTGAAAACCTCGGCGCGTGTGGTGTGGTGAGCAGGTTGGGCGCTGCTCAGGGCCGTTGCGGGTTACGTTTCGCCGCTGCCGTTCGCTACCTGGGTAGCTCGGGCCGTGGGGAGTGCGTGGGCTATTCGTCCCGCATCCACTCGGTACGGGCGGCGTCGGCGGCGGTGTAGTGAGGATAGTGCTGGGCAGTGCCTGCCCAGGTGAGGCCGCGATGGTGGCGGTCGTAGTAGAGTGGCGGTGGGAGGGGCGGCATCGCCGCGATGAGGCGGCAGATATCGGCGTCATCGAGGGAGGCAATCGTCACCAGCGCGGCCTCGTGCTGCTCGGCGGTCTGCTGGCCGAGGGCGGCGGGGATGAACAGATGAGGCGCTGGCCCCAGCTGATTCCACTTGCTGACAGCGGCCACAGCATCCGCATCCGCAGCGGCCTGAGCCACGTCGTGCGCCAGGTCGGCCTCGACGGCGGCAGCCTCGACGGCCTGGGCGAGGGCCTGGTCGATGCGATAGACGCCCAGCGCCTCGGTGGCCTGGGTCAGTCCGTCGAAGCTGCCGAGGTACTGGCCATCGGCGAATACGGTGTACTCGCGGTCAACGGTGCAGAAGAACGCGCCATCGGCGCTGGTGTAGTAGCCGCCCATGCAGGTGGGGCAGGTGCAGCGGGCGATGACTTTGGCGCGGCGGGCTTTGGTGGCTGGTGTTGAGATGGTCATTGTTCGGTTCCCTTCTGGCGCTAGGCGGCTTGTAGGTCGGTGGTAGATTTCTCTTCGTGCAATTCTTTCACCGATGAAAGCTGCTGCGATAAAAAAAGACGAAACTGGTCAATGATGTACCGGACTGCTTCGCTGTCACTGGTGGCCCGCTCGTCTGCGATGGATCGAATGGTTGCTACATCTTGCGGAGCCAGGGCGAAGGCTTTGGTAACTTTGAGCGGGCGATTTCGTGCCATCGGTTAGCCTCCTTATTTCATTGATGCAAGTATACCACCGACGAAATATAAAGTCAATAGTATATTATTGAGAATATATAAAGGATATGATAGTATGACAATGAATGTTACACAGGTGAAAGCAATGCTTGGATTGTACGCGCTAATTGAATCAGAACTTAATAAACGCGGCTGGAAAATGCGCGATCTGGCGATCAACTCTACGATTAGCGAGGGGACGCTTTCACGGATCAAAAATAACTCAGAGTATCGGCCAGACCTCCAAACTTTAGCGGGTATATCAATCGCGCTCGACATTCCATTGCGTCGGGTGATTGAGTCATGCGGCTATGCCATTGAGGGCGGCGCAGAGAACGGGGATGAGGCAACGCGGGTTACAGCGCTCCTGGGGGCGGTTCCTGAGCTTCAGACGTTCCTGGGGCCGCTGGCGCTGTTGAGTCCTGATGATCGGATTGCGGTGTTGACTTACGCGGAGTTATTGGCCCGGCGCCGGAACGAGCGAGTTTGATTGTCGCCTCGATACCAGCACAGACCAGTCGTAAATGCTCATTATAATCTATCATCTTCCCTCACGTTGTGTAGCAAAAATGTTCGATCCTGAATCTAGTATACCAGCACGATCTATGCAATATTACCCCAATGACACAGATTGCAATTTCGTGACAAGTTAATAAATATCACTATTCTTTTAGAGAGAGGAGCCGCGCTGATGGCTACGCCTGACGAAATCAAACAGCACATCACCCGGCTGGGTGGTGGTCGACTCGACGCCGGGCGGCCCGAGGTAGCACTCCTGGCGCAACTCTTAGGTGACGCCGAGCGGCTGGAGCGGTTCCAGCTGGCAGCCTACAACGGCGCCAGTGGTGTTCTTTACCTAACCAACGAACGACTGATATTCCTGCACCGATCCCTCAATGGTAAACTTACCCAGCAAACACTCCAGGTTGATGATATTAAGCATCTACTCTACCTCACAGGATCTACAGGCACGCTTCAGGTCACTCAGCAATCAACCAACGGAACCGAGATATTCACCAAGCTTACTGGCAAGGGCGAGGCGTTCGCAGAATATCTACGCGCACGATCCCAGGGCAAGACACCCGATGAGGCTGGCTCAGTGCCTGCGGTTCTGGTGGCTGCGAAGAATAAAACAGGATCTCCAAAGCCGTTGTATGTCATCACACTCGCCTTGGCTCTGGCCCTACTCAGCTATTATGTAGTGAGTGGGCAATTATTCGGGAGAGGTACCTCCAGCCCTGGCTCTTCTGGCAACAATGCAGCGCCAGCGGCGAATGTGGTTGATGTAGGAGATGAAGTAAAGGCATATACAACGTGTAAGCAACAGATCCCTGCCCTGCTCAAGTCGCCATCGTCGGCAGATTTTCCGTTTATGCCACCCTATGAACCTAAACTGAGCGGCACAACCTATACTATTCGTGGCTATGTTGATGCCCAGAATAGCTTTGGGGCAATGATCCGTACGGAATGGACATGCTCAGTCAAGTACAACGTATCACAAAAGAACTATGTAGTTGATTTGGTCAAGCTACTGGAGTAGCTACTAGCTACTAGTCACACCAAAGACCACCCCAGATGGAGGTGGTCTTTTTGCTGCCCATTGGGGGGTCTGGTCGGGAACCGCCACATTAGCGCATTAGCGCATTAACTATACGGACTTAAAGAATATATGTGACGTATAGATTTAGGGTCTAAAAATATTTCCATCATGTAGTATATGTTAAGAGCTAATGCGCTAATGCGCTAATGTTACAAAGTATGATGGATAGCACTTTATCGCACTCTATTCAGGTAAAATCGTATTTTATGATTTTTTGTCAAACAGTGTATCAAATATCACAAATACAATGAGAACGATTATCATTGAGAAAATGCGCTAATGCGCGAATGTGAAGGCGAACATTATTCAGAGAATGCGCTAATGCGCTAATGCCGATATTATCCAAAAAAAGCGCGAATGCGCTAATGTATAGCCATCGCCTATCGTAGCTTGACATTTCCATAGTCAAACTCTATACTTTCCACAAGGCCGCGCTTCGACCAGGAGCGCGGCCTTGTGCATTTTAGAATGTTGAGAGCGAATGATTGATTTTGAACAACCGTTTGTTTTAGGGGTGTTCTGGGCGCTATTTTTTATCAGCGCAGGCGGCGCAGGCCTGTGGGCAGCATCAGCCACCCGCCGCCGCCTTGCCGCCTACGACCGCACGCTGGAGCATGTTGAGCGCGCCTCGGCCCTGTGCGCCCAGAAGATCACGGCGCTGGAGGAACGGGCCAGGCTTCGGGACCAGCTGGCCGTCCAGGCGCTGGCGAGCTCTGAGGAGCGCGGCGCTGATTTTCGTTTTCGCACGCAGGGCACGGCCTCGGTCGTGATGGCGCTCGAAAACTGGCTACGGGTGGTGATGGCTCAGCTCGAGGATCACAACATCCCGGTTGTTGCACCGGCGCCCTGGTTTGGCCGACGTCGCGGCGAGCACGACACCTACCCCGTGATTGAGCAGGCCCGCGAGGAGCGGCTGCAAGGGAAAATCAACGAGTACAAACAGTCGCTCGGCGGCCTGGACTGGGAGAAACCCGTATGACCGCAATCACCGAAAGCGCCACGAAGACCCCTGCTCAGAAGCGCCTGGGCCGCCTGTTTCGTCATTTCCAGATGGCGCTGAGCTGGCACTGCGACGTGCAGATCCAGGTGCCGCCGCAGCTCTGGACTATCTGCGGCAACGGCTGGCCGTATGCCCTCATCAAATCGACACGCGGGGCCAAAGACCCGGACTATTCCACGGTGACCTGGGATATCTGGATGTTCGAGCTGGGTATCAAGTGGGCGCGGTCGAGCGTCAACCCGAACGTGTTTGTCAACGTGGGCAGCCTGGCGCAGCAGGCCAAGGCCAATGCCAGCGACAATCCGGCGACGGGGTTGTAAGTCGATGAGCGGCCTGCCAACAATCCAGCCCCTCACCGGCCAGCGGCACGATCGCGAGAGCGATGCCGCCGTCATTGCGTGCAATGACTACCTGCGTGCAGGCTCTGGGCGGTCGCTCAGCAGGCTTATCCAGGTGTATACCGAAAGTGACCAAATTCCAGCCCCTACGACACACCTCGGGGTGTTGAAGCGCTGGTCAACTACTTACGCTTGGCAGGATCGCGCCAGCGCCTACGATGCCGAGCAGGACCGCGCCAAAACCATCGAGATCCAGCGCCTACGCACCGAGGGGCTGGCTGCCGACTATAACCGTATTGTGGAGCTGGATAGCCTATACCAGAAGCTCCGTGAGGTGCTTGATGATCGCGGCGTGTGGCACACCGACATCAAGATGAGCGCCACCGGGGCCACGGTCGACGTTGAGGTATTCAACAAGCCGCTCATCGACAGTCTGCGCGGCGTCCTTGACGACTTGGCCAAAGAGACCGGCGGCCGCAAGATCAAGCAGGAGCTGACCGGCAAGGACGACAGCCCGCTGATCCCGCCAACCTTGACCGAGGCCGAGAAACAGCAGGCAATGCTCGCCTACGCCGCCCAGCAGGCCGCGATCGAGCAGTTCCGAGGGCAGAGCGATGAGTGAGTGGCCCGATGTCTACCGCAACGCCGAGACCGGCGCGTTTTATATGCCACACTCGGCTGATGAGGCGCGGTTTGTCTACAGCGATGGCCCCCGGCACGTGCTGGTCAAAGGCGGCGAGGGCAGTGGCAAGAGCGTGGCCGGGTTCATCAAGGCGCTGGAGCGGGCGCGGCGGGAAATGCACGGCATCGCAGTCAGTCCAGACCTGCAGCACTTCAAGAAATCACTCTGGGTTGAGATGCGCCGCTGGATCCCGTGGCACTGTGTCACACCAGCGCATCGACGAATGCAGCGCCTGGACTGGGAGCCGCCGCACACCTTCCAGCTGGTGTTTACCAACGGCGCCACAATGCTCTGTGGCGGGATTGAGGAGCCGGGGGCCTGGGAAGGCCCGAACGTTCACTACGCACTTTTTGATGAGGGCCGCCGCCATAAGACCCCCGCCGCGCTGAAAGTGCTGGCCGGACGTATCCGCCTTCTGGGCCCAGGCGGTGAACCGCCGCAGCTCTGGCTGAGCAGCACGCCGCGCAAGAACTGGATGTACGAGTACTTCGGCCCCTGGGAGAATCCCGGCGAGGCTGACCCGCTCGCCGACTTCAAGCGCCGCTCCTGGTGTCTCACACTGCGCACCGAAGACAACGCCCACAACCTTGCGGCGGGCTATGTGGAGGATCGCGCCAGCTCGCTGACCGCCCAGGAGCGGCGGGTGCTACTCGACGCAGAGTGGGAGGACATCGCCGACGCCGAGGCATTCCTGGAAAATATCATCCTCTGGGACGCCTGTAAAGACGAGCTGCCGCCGCCGACCAAAAACGAGCCGTGCGTGCTGGGCGCGGATGCGGGCGTGAGTAGCGACTGCTTTGCGCTGGTGCTGACCAGCCGCCACCCGCGCCGACGCCAGCACGTCGCCGAGCGGCTGACCAAGGTGCACGAGCCACGCGGCGGCCGAGCGCTCAACTTCGCGCTGATTGAGCAGGACATCCGCGATCTGTGCAAGATGTACAACGTCGCCGAGATATGCTACGACCCGTATCAACTGCATCAGATGATGACCACGCTCCGCAACGACGGCGTGGTGATGACCCGGCCATTCAACCAGGGAACCGACCGCCTGATCGCCGACAAGCAGCTGCTGGATATAATCATCCAGCGCACGATGACGCACAGCGGCAACGCAACGCTCCGCCAGCACATTGCCAACGCTGACCGCAAAAAGGACGCCGACAAACTGCGGATCGTGAAACGCGTTGAGGGCTTGAAAATTGATGCCGCCGTCGCACTCTCGATGAGCGTGGCCCGCTGTTTGAAGCTGCCGCTGTAGAAAGTGAGACCGATCATGTATGACTCAACCAAAGATACTAACGACCATATCAAAAAAGTACAAGATCGTATGCGGGAGGTTATGAATCATATAGAGGTGGCCGCATCCTTCCATGATGTAAGCAAACTCAAAGAGCCTGAGAAATCAGGCTATGATCAGCTTACAATCAAACTTAAGGACTGCGTGTATGGCAGCGATGAGTACAGAGCAGCGCTGATTGAGGCTGGGCCAACAATCCAACACCACTACGCCGAAAATAGCCACCACCCAGAACACTACCCGAACGGCATTGATGGGATGACACTTATTGATATTGTCGAGATGTTCTGCGACTGGAAAGGCGCATCGGAGCGCACAAAGCAGGGCAGTATTCTGCAAAGCCTTGCTCATAATAAAGCGCGGTTCGGTATCTCCGACCAACTTGCATCTATCATTGAGAATACCTGTAAAGAATTGGAGTGGTAGCTATGATGACGACTATCGCCCCGCCCGACCTGCGCCGCTCGGTGAAGCGATTCGACCGCCAGCTCCTCGATGGCTCGCGCCTGCTCAATATCTTCGGGTCCAACGGCCTCCAGCCCACGCTCCTCCCCGACCTGGGCACGCTGATTACCCGCACGGGCGATGTTCGGCTGCTTGATCAGGCGCTCCGGGCCACGGTGCAGGCCGAGGGGATGTGGGCCAGCGCGTTCAACATCGCCGTATCCTCAGTGACGACGCTCGACTGGGAGCTGACCGGTGATGTGCCGCTCCGCAACAAGCAGGCCCGCGAGATTCTGGAGTATGTGCCCTACATCAAAATGATGGAGCTGTTGGCCACCGACTATCTGGGCACGAACAACGGGTGTTTTGCCGAGATATTGAAGGCCAGCAGCGCACGGGGCAGCCGCATCCTCGGCCTCGACCACCTGGATAGCGCCTACTGCGCCCGCACGGGCGACCCCGAGAACCCGGTCATCTACACCGACACGCTGGGGGCCGAGCATCTGCTGCGCTATGACCAGGTGCTGGAGTTGGTTGATCAGCCGCTGGCCAGCCGTGACGCGCTGGGCCGGGGCATCTGCGCCGCCCACCGCGCCTACACCTATATCCGCAAGCTCGCCACGATTGAGACCTACATCATCGAAAAGGTCGGCGGCAAGCGCCCGCTGGCGATCTACCTCGTATCGAACATGTCCAACGCGGCCCTAGCCAGCGGCGTGGCAACCGCGACGGCGGACGTTCACGACCTGCGCGACCCCGACTATATACCATCAGCCCAGGCGTTTATGGGCGCCCTGGTCATTCCGACAATCAGCGATGCCGACGTGGCGATCGCCAAGATTGACCTGGCCGGGCTGCCGGACGGCTTCAACGAGCAGAGCGAGTGGAGCAAGGCGCTGCTCGCCTACGCCAAAGCCCTGGGCCTTGACCCCCAGGACGTGAGCGGGCCGATTACGGGCGTTGCGCTGGGCACAGGCAAGCAGTCCGAGGTGCTGCACAACAAAGCCACGGGCTACGGGATTGGCGCGTTCAAGGCCAAGTTCAAGGCTGCGCTGCGCGAGAAGGTGCTGCCGAACAGTGTGGTGTTTACGTTCTCCGAGAGCGATGCCGCCCGCAAGCAGGCCGAGGCCGCGCTCACGAAAACCCGCACCGAGATTGTGACCGCCCAGCTGGCCGCGACGATTATCACCGTGGACCAGGCTCGGCAGATGCTGGTTGACCTTGGCGACCTGCCTGAGCAGTTTCTGACCGCGCCCGACACCACGCCGGATCTGAGCGTGGCCAGCGATGACGCCCGCGGCACAGGGGAGGTACATAATGCCGACACCACAGCCACTGCCAGCGAATGACTTGGTTGATCTGCGCGATAGCGATGGAAAGCTCCTCTTCCGATTCAGTCCGACCCGCCGCGTAGTGCAGATCAAGCATCGTCACGGCACACTCTGCGAGGTTGACCTGGGACCGCTGCTCCAGTCCGGGCCGATAACGATTGTCTATCAAACGGTTATCAACGAGGCAGCTCCTAGCAACGTGCCATAGTAAAAACCTATGGATTGATAGTCATTGACAGTTCGTGCTATAATGTATGCGAATATCGGAATATGTTACAACTTTATATTGTTTGAGTGCCGAGAGCGCCCTTTATCCGTAGTGGATAATCGGCGCTTTTTTGTGTTTAGGACTCTCTATGATCGCCGTTGCTGTGCTGAAAATCAACGGTATCGACACCCAGGCTGAGGCCCGGCGGGTTCAAAAGCACCTGGATACCGTGGCCAAGCGCACACGCGGCCGTCTCCAGGTGAAGACCGCAACGTGGAAGCGCAAGCCCACGTTTGATATTGCCCAGACCGGGCCATACGAGCGCACAATCAGCACCGACAATGAGATTTTTCTATTCCAGGACGGCGGCACGAAGCCGCACAAAATCCGGGCCAAGCGCGGGCGAAACCTGCATTTCTTTTGGGCCAGGCGCGGGCGCTTTGTGACCACACCCGAGGTCAACCACCCCGGCACGAAGGCCGCCAACTGGACGAAGAAGGCCGCCCGGCAGGCCGAGCGTGATTTTACTGATCTGATGAATGGGAGCGCCTAATGCCGACCGAAATACTCAAAGATGAAACAGTTGTGGATCTGGATACCGTGATTTATCGCGACGGCCGCGAGGTACGGGTACGGGTACAGGTGTGTCGCCCGATCCGTGCCTCCGAGGCTGTAATGGACGAGGCGCTGACCGCGCTTGACCGCGCCCTCGCCGCGCATGAGAAAGCCACTTAGATGAGCGACACCACCACAACCGAGAAAGCCAACTACGGCGCCCGCGCTGGCCAGGTCATCGCGGGCAATTTGGCGCGTGGTGGCGACGGTAAGTTCAGCGCCGCCGGGGCACCCGCCGCGCCGAGTTACACCAAGCCGCAGCTGACGAAACGTGCCAAGCGAGCAGCCGCCATCGCCGCCAAGAAAGCGCCAAAAGGCAAGGGCGAGGCCAAAGCCAAGCCGAAGGCTGTCGATCCCGCCAAGCTGGCAGCCCGCGCCGCAAAGATCGCCGAGGCCAAAAAGAAGGTTGAGGAGCGAGCGAAGAAGGCCGAGGCCCGCGCCGCCGACCAGCTCAAAAAGAAGGTGGAGCGCACCGCCGATCAGGCCCGCAAGAAAATCGAGCAGGACAAGAAAAAAGCCGAGCGCGATGCCGCCGCTGACCAGCGCAAGGTTGAGCAGATGGCTCGCCGCGCCGCCATTGACGCCCGCCGGGCCGCTGCTGAGAAGCGCCGCGCCGAGCGGCTGGCCCAGGCCGCCAGCAAGCCCAAGGGCAGCGGCCCCGGCGGCGCAAAGCCCAAACCCGACAAGAGCATCGCCCAGAATGCCAACCGCACGGCAGTGCAGCGCGAGACCCTGCCGAGCGATAGCTTCGACACCCTGGCCACCATCGCACGGGGCGGCACCGACACCCCCGAGCGACTGGCCGTGCTGATGCAGAACGCGCCGGGCATGGTGGAGCGCGATATCGCAGGCCAGTATCGCCTCTCGTTTGCCGGACGGGCCTATCTCAACGCGGCGAACAGCGGTGATGTGGGCCGGGCCAAAGATGCGATGAGTCGGGCGCGGGATCGTGCGGCAGCACAGGCAGATCGTGCGGCAGCACAGGCAGATCGGGCGGTACGGCTCGCCAAGCAGCGCACGACCAAAGGCGCACAGCCCGGCCTAACCGTGCTAAAGCATGCCAGCGGTGGGTACCGCTGGGTTGCCATCAGCTCGACGGCGTTTCAGGATCGCGACGGCCAGATTGTGAGCCGCAAGGCGCTATCCGATGACTGCGCCCGCGCTGACACCACCGGGGACTATGGCACGCTGAACTATTGGCATACCCCGATTGTTCTGGGCGACTGCGATTTCAACATGGTTGCGGGCCGCTCGCTCATCGAGTCGGGCACGTTCCGTAGTCCGGCGATTGCGCGGGCCGTGGCCGCCACGCAGACGGCCCACAAGATGAGCATTGGCTTCCGCCACCCGATGACACAGCCCGAAAACGGCGTGTTCGGCTATATCAAGCGCTTCGAGCGCTCACTCCTCCCGGCTGGCCGCGAAAGCAATCTGTTTACCAGCCTAACCGTAAAGGATATAACTATGACCACCATGACTAAAGAGAAGGTAGCGGCCCTGCGCGGGCTGCTGGACGATGACAGCCTGCTCGTGAGCCTGCTGGGCCAGGCCGCGCTATCCGAGAAGGCTGCCGACGACGCGGGCGTGCAGTTCAAGATGGCCGATGGCGCTGCCGGAGCCGCCGCCGAGGAAGAAGACATGACCGAAGACGCCGAGGAGATGGCCGACATGCTCCTGAGCGATGAGGAGCTGGACGCAATCGCGGATCGGGTTGTTGCCAAGCTGGCCCCGATGCTTCAGGGCGCGGCCACCAAAGAGGCCGCGCCGATTGATCTGGCCCCACTGACCGACGCGCTGGAAGGCTTGAAGGCCGCCCAGGCCGAGGAGCTAAAAGCGTTTCAGGCCAAACAGGCCACGACCACCAAGGCGCTTCAAGACCGTATCGCCGAGCTGGAGGGCAGCGCCCCACAGCAGCGCCCGTATCGGGCCAGCCAGTCCGCCGAGACGACAACCCAGACCACGGCCAAGGCCGCCACCAGCGGGATCGCCGATGACTTTTTCTCCTTCGTTGGCGGCGGGGCTGCCTAGCTCTTGATTGCGCCTCGTTTGCGCTAGCACAAAGGAAATGCACATGCCTGATACACAAGCAATCGACTACCAGCAGCTCGCGGGCGCGATGATGAGCCAGATGGTGACGACCACCAAGGCGCTGCCCACGGCCCCGAACGCCAAATATCTGCGCGGCCCGACTGGTTTGTTCAACTCGCCCGGCCTTGACCGCCAGGTGTTCAGCGCCCTGAGCCTGCCGAATGGCGGGCTATCAACGCGCCTGCCCGTGAAAACCACCAACCTATTTAACCCGCTGTATGGCCTGATCACCGGGATCGGCGATGACAGCGGGGCCGAGGCTGACGGCGTCTGTGACGACGGCAAGCAGACCGGGTTTTTGTACGGCTGTAACATCAGCGCCCCGCTCGGGCGCGTGGTCCGCACCTCGATGGTCTACGACGTAGACCGCCTGGGCCTGTTCAATCGCGGCGAGACGCCCGACCTGCAGCTCGTTGGCGGCGTGAGCGGCTCGGGCCAGCTCCTGCCCGCGATGGGGACCAACCAGCAGGCGCTGCAAAGCGATATGAGAGCGGCCATGTTTTTGATGGGCGTGTCGTATCTGCGCAAGATGAGCGCCCTCACGTTCGTGGGCAACCCGGCCAACAACACGGCCAACAGCGGCTACAAAGAATTTCGTGGCCTCGACATCCTGATCAATACCAGCTATGTCGATGTGGAGACCAGCACCGCCTGCCCCGCCGCTGACTCAAAAGTCACCACGTTCAACGCCATCATCACCGCCAGCCCATCGGCGACCCTCGTGGCCTTCACCAACATGATGCGCCACCTGGAGCGCCGGGCTGTGCTGAGCGGCCTTGACCCGACCACCTTTGCCATCGTCATGCGTGCCGAGGCGTTCTATGAGCTAACCGAGGTCTGGCCCTGCGCCTACAGCACCTATCGGTGCAGCACGGGCATTTTCACCACCAGCGATGTGCGCCAGACCGACAGCGCGGGCCTGATCGCAATGCGCGACAACATGCGCAATGGTTTATATCTGCTGATCGATGGCAAGCAGGTCGAGGTCATCATTGATGACAGCATTCTGCAAACCGAGTTTGTGGCCAACACCACCTACGAGAGCGATGTCTACTTCGTGCCGCTGACCGTCGCGGGTGGAATCGACGTGCTGTACTGGGAAACCCTCAACTACACCGCCACCCTGGCCCAGATGAACATGGGCGGCAATGACTACTATGTCAGCGATGGCGGGCGCTTCCTGTGGACCACCGAGAAGTATAACTATTGCCGCAAGGTGACGGCCAAGCTGGAGTCGCGGATGATCCTGCGCACGCCCCACCTAGCCGGCCGCATCGACGGCGTGCGCTACACCCCAACCATGATCTTGCCCAGCCCGATCATCGGCGAGGATGGCTACGTCAACGGCGGCGTTCAAGTTCGCTCGTAAATCAGAAAGTGAGGTCGCCAATGGGCGGCTGTTGCGGGAAAGGAAATACTCAAATGAGAACACCACACGCCGAGGCGACAAAACAAGAGGGCTTTGTCGCGATGGACTATCAGGGCACCAACCAGGGCAGCATCACCTTCGTCAACCAGGCGCGGGGCAGCGATGCGCTCGTGTATCGGGGCAGCGCCAGCCGGGGCGGCGTCTACGCCCACCCCGACGACGTTGTCTATCTGGAGGTGTCGGGCCGCTGGAAACGTGCGCCTGAGCCGAAGCAGGCGAAGGCCAAAGAGGCCGCCGGCCCGACGCCGCTGACCGATCTGGATTTATCAAAGACCGCGCTCGATGGGCTGGCCGATGCCAACATCACCACACTGGAGCAGGCGCAGAGCCTGAGTGATATGTCGCTCGACAGTATCCCTGGCGTGGGCGATGCGGCCATTAGCACGATCAAAAAGGGCGGCAAATAATGACCACCGTGCTGCGCATGCTGGCCGCCTATCGCCTGGCCTATCTGATCTCCAATGAGCGCGGGCCGTTCGATCTGGCCGAGCGGCTGCGCAGCACGGTCGTACACCACTACGGCCCCGACTCGTGGCAGGCCGAGGGCGTCCAGTGCCCGCTGTGTATCTCGTTCTGGCTGGCCTTCGCTCTCGCCCTCGCGCCGCGCTGGCTTACAGCCAGCCTGGGCGCGGCTGGCGGGGTGCTCGTGCTTCACCGTCTACTGGAGGCTGCCGATGCCATTACTCAGCCTTGAAACGTGGCGGCAGATCACGGGCTACCACCCGCTGCACTTCTGGGGCATTTTCGACCAGACCAAAGCCCCGATCCTGAGCAGCTGCAACGATCTGGTACGCCAGTATGACTGGCAGGCGGCGCAGCGCGTCGGGCGGCGCGACCTTGAAACATATCTGGACCAGGCCGCCGACATTCTGGCCGTCCATCTCCGCTACAGCGTCGGCGCTCGGGCTGTTGAGTGGATCGATGTCCCGGTTGTGCGCAGCACCATCGTGCTGCCGGAGGGCTATATCCAGGCGCTGGGCCGCGAGGTCTATACCCTGCTGGATAGCCCGGCCGTCGTCTACACCGATGCGGACGGCGACGGCCTGCTTGACACCGGGACGGCGATCACAATTGTCCTGCCCGATCCTGCCGCCGAGCTGGTGGTATTTTTCGCCGATAGCGACCAGGTGCCGGGGCAGCGCGAGGACTGGCGGCTCGCGCCAACGAGCATCAACATCGCTGCAGGCGTGGCGACCATCACAATCCCGAGCCGCCTGCTCGTCAAGCCATCACTCTACGAGGCTATCCCGACACCATCGGCCAACGGCCTGCTGTGCAATGTCGTGGGCAACTATGTGACCACTGTCGCCGTCTACGCCCGCACGGTTGATGCGACAACCCCGGTCACCATCGACGGTACGGCGGTCACGGCCACGATCTGCGATGCCCGCAACGGCATTCTGACCTTAAGCCGTGCCTGTACATCCTACTGCACCGATAACTGTGTTGCGCAATGCCCGCATAAGACGGCCAGTGTGGCTGCGATTGCGGGTATCCCACTTGGCGGCGGGCTGATCGAACGGCGCTGGCGTCCGATCCTGGCCCAGCTCGCGGCGGCGCTCATCCCCGGCCAGCTCTGCGAGTGCAAACAGGCCGACACATTCCTGCACACCTGGCAGCAGGACGTGAGCCGCAACGATGCCGCCGCTGAAAGCTACTCATTCAAGGAGCAGGCGCTCGACAATCCCATCGGCACCCGACGCGGCCATATCGCCGCATGGAACGCGATCCGGCTCCAGGGCCACGAACGCGGCTTTCGTTTCTAAGGAGTTCCATCATGACTCAGCTCACCACGGGCAACAGCGCCATTTTCGTCCAGGACGGCGGCGCACAGCCCTTCATCAAGCCGAAATCCGCCGGGGTTGAAGGCCAGATGATCGCCCTTGACGGTATCACGCTCGCTCAGGGCGACGTGGCCCCGGTGTTCGCCTTTGACCCGCGCCGCTACAAGGCATATGTTCCTGTGGCAACCCAGGTCAGCCCGCCGGGCGATTTCGACACGTTCAATCTGATGCTGCGCGAGGATGTGGGCAGCATCCCCAAGATACTGACCCGGCCCACCTGCCCGCAAACGTTCTACAAAAATAACGGCACATGCGCCGATCCGACCAACTTTCTGCGCGGCTGGGATAGCTATGTGATGGTCATCCCCGACACCGTGGCTAGCGGAAACATTACGGCCGCCGGAACCTCGTTCACCAGTGACGACATCAACGAGGATAGCCAGGCCCGCAAGGCGCTCTCGCCCATGTTCCCCATCGGCTCCCTGTTCTTCGGGGCGGATAGCCTCGCCGCCCGCGCCGTGGTCAGCGTAACCTACGGTCGGCGTAGCACGGACTGCATTGTGTGCAGCGGCACCCCCGAGGTCAACGATATCTATGCGCTCGTCGGCGGCACTGGGGTCATTGCGGCCAGTGTGCGCTACAGCACGGACGGCGGCAACTCGTGGGCGAACATGGCAATTACCGGCATTGGCGCGACCGAGCTGCCTGTCAAGATTTTGGCTACGCCAGACTATCTAATCGTAGTCAGCCCCACGGCGGGCGGCGCCGTGGTCAGCGGCTATTTCCTGAGCGCCATCGACAGCCGCACGGGCGTGCCATCCAGCACCTGGACGGAGGTAACAGCCGGGTTTATTGCGACAGGCACGGCCACCGACGCCACGCTCGACGCAGCCAACACCCTGCACATTGCCGGGGCGCTGGGCTATATCTACAAAAGCGACAACCTGACCGCTGGCGTGACGGTGGCCCGCCAGGGCGGCGTGGGCCTTGATGGCGTGCTCTCGATTGCTGCCGCCAGCAATGACACGGGCGTGCTGGTCGCCAGCACCAACGGCGGCGATGTGATGATCACGGTCAACAACGGCACGATCTGGGGATTCACCACGGCAGCCCCGGATGTGTCGGGCGGTCTGGTTGGCGCGGTTGACAAGTTGACGATCTTCGCAACCAATAGCAGCGGCGTCCTGAGCGTCACCACGAACGGCGGCGTCACCTGGGACGTGGTAACACTCCCGGTTCCGGCGACGTATGTGTCGGCGATTGCGGTGGTCAACCGCAATGTCATCTATATCCTCAACGACTACGCCGATGGCATGCTGCTCTCAAGCTGGGACGGTGGCTATAGCTGGGCCACGACCGACCCGAGATTATACAACGTACCCGCGCTGACCAGCCGCCGCGCTCTCGCCGTTCCGTTCCGGGGCAGCGACGGCGTGCGGGCCAACCATCTGCTGATCGCCGGGGCCAACGTCGCAACCCTCGGCGTCATCGGCTACGCCGCCGCCAACGTCAAGTAACTTTTGAAACCGAAAGGACGCTCACCCATGCGTACCGCAAAAGAAGATACAACAACGCCGGAACTTACCTTTGAAGACAAGGCTCATCTTGTTTTTGACGCAGCAGAGAAAGTTTACGCCGATGGCTCATATATTCCAGGCGCAGAGCCGCGAAAAATACTTGCTCCCCAGTCCGAGTCCGACAAGAAAACCTACACATTTGCCAACGGCACGACGGTGGAGTATCTCCCATCGTCGGCCTACTGGCAGACCAAGATCGGCACCCAGGCCAGCAATATTATCCGCCCGACCATGCCCGCGCCGCCGCTGTATAAAAACGAGCTGCGCGACACAATGGAGCTAAACGTCAACGACCCGGCCTATCAGGCGGCGCTCCAGCAGGCCCAATATCGCTGGAGCATGCAGAAGCTCGGCATGCTCATCAGCACCGGGCTGACCACTCGCCGCGACACCATGCAGGCGGCGCTTGATGCGACCCCGCCGCTTGACCCCGCCGAGCAGGCCGCCTACGCCGCGATGCTTGATGAGTCGGGGATCGAGGATACCAGCGACGGCATTGACGTGCTGATGATGGTCCCCGCCTGGAATCTGATCGGTGTCCGCTACGTGGCGATCATCTGCTGCAAGTACGACGCGGCGGAGCTGCTGCTGTTTTGCCAGCACCTGACCGGGCAGATCGAGATGGAGGCAGCCGTACAGTCCGCCGCCGAGAACTTTCAAGGTGACGTACCGGAGTAGATCCATCTGGAGCCACTACCCGCCCGGCTCTGGCTTCCGCTTCGGCGATCCGGCGGTTGAGGAGGTGCTGGCGGGGATCTGGGCTAACTACACGCCCGACACATTCGCCGATATTGATCAGGACGGCCGCGCCACCGTGATCGCGCTACGGCGCACACAGATGCAGATTGACGCCATCGTGGCGCATGAGCAGGCGAAGGCCGCCAAGAAGACCGCAGCACAGCGCCAGGGGCGCGGCGGTCGATAGCAGGCGCTGGGTGAGCGCATCGGTGGGGCGCTGAGGGCGAGAGCCGTAGGCACCCCACCACAAAATGAGGTATAGCGATGGAAAAAGCCGGGGTCAAACTTATTGCTGAGGGCGCAGATCAGTATTTTGCCGCGCTGAATAAAGCCGCCCAGGCTACAGCAGGCTTCGGGGCCGCCGCCAAAGGCAGCGCCGGAGATGCCGCCGCCTTCGCCCGCGCCGCCAGCACCATCTCGCTCGACAAGCTGGCCAACACCCTGGCCGACCAAAAGACGCGCCTCGGTATTCTTAACCAGCAGCTCGACGCCACAACCACGAAATACGGCGAGAGCAGCACCCAGGCGCAGACCGCCGCCGCCCGCATTGCCAAGCTCAGTGGCGATATTGACATCAACCAGAAACGCTACGGCGAACTGGTTGGCAAGGTCAACGCCGCCAACAATGCGCTTGAAGAGCAGGCGAAGGACGCGGCCAGCGCGGGGCGCACCGCCGAGAGCCTGGCCGATGATATCCGCAAGCTCGCCAAAGATACCGACACAGCCACGGGCGGCATGCGCTCATTTAACGAGATCGCCATCGGCGGGCTTCGGCGTGTCGGCGAGCTGGGCATCAACGCCATCGGCAACCTTGGGCAGGGCCTCAAAAACTTCGTATCAGGCAGCGTCAAAACCGCAGGCGACTATGAAGCATCGATGAAGCGGTTCACCGCGATCACGGGCGATGCGATGGGCGGCGCAGGGCTGACCGTTGACCAGTTCAATGACAAGTTTCTCGAATTAGGCGCAAAAACACAATATTCAGCAGCGCAGGCAGCCGACGCGGCCAACGAACTGGCGAAGGGCGGCGTATCGGTTGCCGATATTATGGGCGAGGCAACCGAGGCAACGCTCAATCTGGCCAGCGCGGGCGAGCTGGAGCTGGCCCCGGCGGCGGAGATCATTGCCAAGCAGCTCGGCGTGTGGAAAGACGCGGCGGGCGGCGCTGAAAATGTGACCAATCTACTAGCCCAGACCGCCAACGCATCAACCGTTGGTGTCGAGGATCTGGCGCTGGGCCTGGCGAACGCGGGCGGCGTGGCCAAGGGCGCAGGCCTCTCATTCGCTGAGACCGTGCAGACCATCGGCCTGATTTCGCCCGGCTTTAGCTCAGCCAGCGATGCTGGGACCTCGTTCAAAACATTCCTGAACCTGCTTACGCCGACCACGAATAGCGCCAAGGACGCGATGCGCGACCTGGGGCTGTACAGCGATGCCACCGGGAGTGCATTCTACGATGCGCAGGGCAATTTTGTCGACATGGAGAAAGCAACCCAGCTACTCTCCGATGCGACCGCCGGACTGACCACCGAGCAGGTGGCGCTGGCGACCAAAACGATCTTCGGGGCCGATGCACAGCGCACCGCGCTTGGCCTGATCGATGCGGGCGTGGACGGCTACAATGCCTTTGGCCAGGCGATGGGCGCAACCGGGGACGCGGTCGATCAGGCGGCCAAGAAAAATCAGGGCTTCAACTTTGCGATGGAGAGCCTGAGCGGCTCGGTTGAGACATTCCAGATCAAGCTCGGGCAGAAGCTCCTCCCGATCCTGACAAAGGTCATCGAGAAAGGTCTGATCCCACTGGTCAACTGGGCAGGCGACCACGTTGGCCCGGCGTTCGATAGGCTGGCGCGTGGCGCGGGCGTGGTCGGCGATGCGCTGAAAACCGTGGTCGACTTTATCGACACCAAGGGCGAGGCGATCATGGTGTCGCTCGGTATTGTCGCGGGCGCGGCGGGCGTGGCCTTTATCGGCTTCAACGCCGGGCTGATTGCCAGTGCCATCGCCGGGGCCGCTGCAACCCTGACGTTCTCGGGTGTGGCCTTTGGGTTGGGAGCGATTGCGGTCAGTGCCATCGCCGCCGCCGCGCCGTTTGTCCTGCTGGCCGGGGCGCTGGTGCTGGTCTGGAAAGCGGGCGAGAAATTCCAAGAGGTCGGCGATCGCGTCCGCGATGGATCCCTGGCGGTGCTGGAAACTATCCCCTGGTGGAACGAGGCCGCCAACGCCGAGGGACGTTTCAACGAGGTTGCGGCGGGCATGTCGCCGACGCTGCGAGCGCAGTATGATGAACTGCACACTAACCGCGAGGCGCTGTATGAGCTGACACAGCAGTATAGTCTTGGCCAGATGAGCCAGGAGGAGTATACCGCCAAGGGCCAGGCTCTGCGTGATGAGATCAAGGCTGGGACGGCGGCGCTCAATGAGGGCGTGGCCGCCGAGCGCGAGCACAACCAGGAGCTGAGTGCGGGACTACTGGCCACCAACGGCCTGCGCGACAGCACGACGAGCTATAAAGAGTCAATGGTGCTGGCTGCCGGGGCCGTGGGGGGCTATGGAGAGGCGGCGGCGCTCTCAACCGAGCAGCAGGAGGAGCTGACGGCGGCGATTGCAACAGCGACCACGAAGGGCACCGAGGCGCTTGGCACGATGGAGGGAAGCTACCGGGGCCACTATCAAAATCTGGCCGGCCTGCAGGTATCCTACAACAGCGCCAAAACTGACAAAGAGCGCGAGGGTATCGCCAACCAAATCAAAGAGCAGATCATCGGCTACGCCGAGGCCGAGCGGGTTCAGCGCGAGAGCCTGGGGCGTCAGCTCATCGCTCTGGCCACCGCCAAGGCTACCGAGAACGGCGTGAGTGCTGAGAAGCTAGCCCTGATGACCGAGGCGCTCGCCACGGAGTACGGCGTTCAGGAGAGCGTGGCCGCGACTGCATACGGCGGCATGGAGACCAGTATCGACGCATGGGCGGCGGCGGGCGGCGAGGGCACAGCCTCATTTATTGAGGATATGCGGGCCACGGGCGAGACGGCCTTTGAGACACATCGCACGGTCGATGAGATGACCGGGACATACCAGATGACGCTGGAGCAGAACTTCAAGGAAGGCAAGCTCGACGGCGATGCGTTCCTGGCGCTGATGCGCGAGGTTCCGACCGAGCACACGGTTGATCTGTTTCAAAACTTTATTGACGGCAAGCTCGACGCGGACGCATTTCTGCGGGCGGTCAACGAGATCCCGGAAGCCGTCACTACGACCATCGAACTTGCGGGATTTGACACAGCCATCTACAACGCCGAGAAGTTGGGCCACGATATTCTGAGTGGGGTGGCAAAAGGAATCACGAATAACAGCTACATGGTCGCCAACGCCATGCAGAAGACGGCGGCGGGCGCAATGGCCGCCGCCAAGGGCTATCTGGAAATTCGCAGCCCCGGCAAGCGACCAATGGAGGAGATCGGCGAGCCGATCAGCGAGGGCATCGCGCTCGGCATTGCTAAAAAGGGCCGCGATATTGAGATGGCGATGAAGGAGGTGCTCGCACCGATTGGCGACCAGTCCAGCACGGCATTTCAAGATATCGCTGGGACGGTCATCGCCAATGTCGAGAAGGGCGTCAACGCCCTGAAAGCGCTCGATGGCTATACGGAGCCAGCCCGCGACCGACTAACCGCCTTCTCGTACAGTATTCGTGATCTGGTGGCCGACTTTGACGCACGATCCCGCGAGGTTGGCTATGCGCTGGAGAACGAGGCCGCGCCGAAGTTTGCCGAGAGCGCTGGCCGAGCGGTGGATATTCTCGCAAAGGGCATTGACGCATTTACAAAACTTGCCGACTACAAGGGCGTGCCAGCGGGCAACTTGGAGATGCTTAGTCACGATATTCAGCGAGCCGTCTGGCTTATGGCGTCGATGGCGGCAACATTCGACACGGACGGCGTCGAGGCGGCGGGCCTCTTTGCAGACAGTGTGGGGAAGATTATCGCCCCAATCAGCAGTGCGGTCGATGGCTTTATCAAACTTAAGGACTATCAGGGCGTGGCGCCCGGCGCGATGGAGATGCTGTTTGCCGATATTCAGCGAGCCACCGCGCTGATGATCGCTATCTCATACAACGCCGATACTGAGGGTGTCGCCGCAGCCGCCGCCTTTAGTACCTCGATGACAACGGTGTTTGGGGCAATGAGCGGCGGGATCGAGGCGCTTGACGCCCTGCGTGACTATCAGTCGGTGCCACAAGACCGCCTCGCCGCCTTTGAAACAGACTTCAACGCCGCACTGGCCACAATGCAGCGCCTCACTGGACAGGCCGGGATGCTCCAGGCCGAGGGTGCGCTGTGGAAGTCGGCCCTGGAGGGTTTTGCCGGAAGTATCAAGGCAGGCATGGATGCCGTGGCTTCGCTTGATGGACTGAGTGTGTCAATTAGCGGCAGCGTCTCAGTGAGCGGCGGGTCGGGCAATGGTGGTGAGGCGCGGGCCGAGGGTGGGCCGGTGCAGTCCGGCATCACCTACACGGTTGGCGAGCGCGGCTTTGAGGCGCTGCTGAACCCACAGGGCGCGATGCTCGGGTTTATCGGCATCGGTGGCAGGGGATTGTTTACCGCGCCGCAAAACGGCACGGTGCTTCCGCACGACAAAACCCTGGAGATGATTAAAAACGGCATGCCCTCGATGCAGCCGCCGCCGGGGGTGATGGGCGGAATGCTGGGGCGGGATGCTGGGGCGACCAGCGGCTATCAGCCCGTGGCCAGCCCGACGCAGATTATGAGCCAGGCGCTGCAGTCCATTAGTAGCTCGGTGACGAACAACTTTAACCTGGGCGGGGTGCAGACCAGCGCAGGGCCAGATATTGTACAGCAATCATTCGCCCAGCTCCAGGCTATGGGAGGATTCTAGATGCGGTCACACTATGCACTACTCGCACCAACTGTCACGGGCTATCCGCTCAACATTCAGCGTAGCGGCTGGGCCGTGATTGTGCCCGAGGCGACCGAGAACCTGATAATCAATCCATCGTTTGAAGGCGGCGCCATCGCGTTCGCGGCGGTCAACGCTGAGCCGATAACGCAGAGCGACGACTATCAGTACAGCGGGGTCTACAGCGCAAAGGTCACACCAACGGCTGACCTCCAGCTCGATTTCACCGGGGTGGTTTTGCTCGCAGCGGGCACAACCCACACGTTCAGTGTGTGGTTCCGTGGCATTGCCGGGCGCATCTACATCGCACAGCTCAGCAACGGCACGCCAGCATCGACGGCACGGGCCACAGGCACGGGCCGCTGGCAGCGCCTGGCCGTCACGTTTGCGGCATCCATCAGCGGCAACGCCGAGATCACCATTACCTCCCCAACGGGCGTGTCGGACGTGCCGTTCTACTTCGACGCGGCCCAGCTGGAGGCCAAGCCCTATGCCACAACATACGCGGACGGCGATATGCGCGGGTTTCTGCCGCGCTCGCGTGACTACTACTGGACGGGCGTACCGCACGAGTCAACCAGCGTGCGCACAGCGGCCACGCGCTCAGGAGGGCGACAGATGCAGCTCGACAGCTTTGGGCTTCGCGTGCTGGCCTATATCGGCCTTGGCTCAACCCTCATCGCCAACGTCGCCACGCCGCGCGCGCAGGGCGGCCAGCAGTTTCAGGATAGCCGCTTCCAGGACAGCAGCTTTAGTATCGTGGGCGCATTCGAGGGCGAGAACAACGCCGCCATCGAGCGCCAGCGCGGCGAACTGCAGGCCTGCCTCAGCCCCGGCCTGACCCCGCAGCCGCAGCCGCTGGTCTTGCAGTATACAAGCTATGTGGGCGATGCGCAGGCGGGCGATACGATTGACATTCCGTGCCACTGGCAGCCCGGCGGCGGGCAGACCGACAACAACCACCAGGCCCGCGAGAGCTACGCGTTCCAGCTCTTCTTGCCCGCCATCACCACCAACGGCGGCGGGGCTGTGCTGCCAACGCAGCAGATTCTGACCCGCAACAACTACATTGCCCGGCGCTATCTTGATGGAAGCTGGGACAATGTGGGCGATGGCACCAACGGCGCCGTTGTCGATCTGCTCGCCGCCTCCGACGGCCTGCTCTACGTGGCGGGCACGTTTACCGAGGTGGCGGTCGGCGGCGGCGGGGCGGCGATGCCCGCGCCGTATCTGGCGCGGTTCAACCCTGCGCTCAATCTCTGGTCTACGCTCGGCACCGCGCCCAACGCGGGCGTTGATGTGCTGATCGAGGGGCCGGACGGCGCCATCTACGCGGGCGGATCGTTCACGAGCATCGGCGGCGTGGCGGCCAACCGTATCGCCAAGTACACGCCATCGACCGGGGTCTGGTCTGCGCTTGGCACGGGGATAACGGGCGGCAGCGGCGTGGCGGCGCTGGCGCTTGGTTTCGATGGCACGCTCTACGTCGGCGGCAACTTCACCACGGCGGGCGGGATCGCGGCGGCGAATGTGGCGACCTGGAATGGGACGGTCTGGGCAGCAATGGGCGCGGGCATCGCAGGCGGCACCGTTCTCTCGATGACGACGGGCGACGTCGGCGGTATCTATATTGGCGGCAATTTCACCACGGCGGGCGGCGTGGCACACAGTCGGATCGTCTACTACCAGGGCACTACCTATAGAGCTGTTGGTACGGGTGGCATCAATGGCGATGTGGTATCGCTCACATTCGCCAACGGACAGGCCTACGCCGTCGGGCCATTCACCACGGCGGGCGGCGTCACCGTCAACGGCGTGGCGGCCTGGAATGGCACACAGTGGCGGGCGCTCGGCTCAGGCATGAACGCCGGGGCGCTACCGCTGACCGTCACCGCGCTTGCTGATGGCACGGTGTTTGTCGGCGGGGCGGTCATGTCCACGGCGGGCGGCGTGCCGCTGGTTGAAGGATTTGCATTTTGGAATGGCTCCAGTTGGTCGCCGCCCGACATTGACATCTTCGGCGGCTCAATCACCATCTACGCGCTGGCGCAGCTCAACGACGGCTCGCTGGTGATTGGCACCTCAGCGGCCGGCACAGGCTTCGATGCCAAAGTCGGCGGGCTGACCACGGTTGACTACGCCGGGACCGAGGCGGGGCGGCCGATTGTCACCATCTCCGGCCCGGCCAGTGGCGCAGGCGTGCGGCTGTACCAGATTCTCAACACTACCACCAGCAATGAGATCTATTTCAACCTCATCGTCTACGCCAACGAGACGATTGTGCTTGACCTCGACGCGCTCACGCTGACCAGTGACACCCGTGGGCCAATCCAGGGGGCGATTCTCACTGGCTCCGATCTGAGCAATTGGCACCTCCAGCCGGGCGAGAACACGATCAGCGTGTTCGCCGGGGCCACGACGGTCACGGCGCGGATGTCCTGGCGCGACGGCCTGCGCTCGCTCGACGACGCAGCGTGGGGTGCACGTCGATGACGACACGCTATGAAATTCGCATCAGCGGGCCGGGCGGCCAGAGTCTGACCAGCCCGCTGCCGATCCTGCGCGATCGCGGGGCGTGGCAGTACACCCGCGCCGATAAGATGCTTGGCACGCTCACGCTTGCACTGCCGATTGACGCCTACCCGCGCTCGTGGATGCGTGCGGACTCAATCCTTACGATCTGGCGCTCGATTGACGGCGGGCCGTATGTGCTGGCCGAGGATACCGGGTGGCTGCTTGACGGCCTGCGCTTTGACGACGCCAGCACGTCGCTCGTGCTGAGCGCCAGCGACGGCCTGACCCTGATTGATCGGCGCGTGGTTGACTACGCCGAGGACAGCGCTCAGGCCACGAAGACCGCAGTGGCCGCCGACAACATGATCAAGGCGTTTGTCAGGGAGAACGCCAGCAGCTTGGCTACGGACACCGCCCGGCGGATGGATAGCGCATACTTCGCCGTGGCACCTGACCTGGCCCTGGGGCCGCTGGCGACCAAGGCGGCGGCGCGGGCGCGGCTGCTCCAGACAGTCCAGGAGGTTGCCGACGACGCCACGCGGCTGGGCACGTTCACGACGTTCGATGTGACCTACGCGGACGGCCTGTTTACCTTTCAGACGTTTATCCGCACGCGGGGCGTCGACCGCCGCAACAGCAAAAATATTCCACTCATCGGCCCGGCATACGGCAATATCCGCAACGCCGCGCTGAATATCAGCTACCGCAGCGAGGTCAACGCGGCCTACGCGACAGGCCAGGGCGAGGCGGCGCTGGAGCTGGTTGGCAGCGCGGTCGATACCACCCAGGCCACGGTCAGCCCTGGCGCCCGGCGTGAGCGGGTGGTCAGCGCCCGCAACGCCAAAACCCAGGCCCAGGTCAACGCCGAGGCCAGCGCCGCGCTCCGGGCGGGCCGCGTGCTGGCGATGTTCAGCGGGGATTTTGTAGACACGCCGAACGTGCGCTACGGGCGCGATATTGCCTATGGCGACATCGTTCCGGTGCAGGCGTTCGGCTACGTGTTCGACTGCCGGGTATCGGCGATCACGGTGGGCCAGACGGCCGCCGGGGCTGATATTCTCCAGCTCGGACTGAGGAGCGAGGCCAATGTCAGCATCGGATAGCGAGCAGGCGCGGCGGATTGTCGCGCTCGAAAAGCAGGTGCACGACCTGATGCGCGACACCCACCCGCGCCCGGTGGTGGCGCGGGCGGCGACGGCGACAGCGCAGTCAATCCCGAACACGACGCCCACGATCGTGGACTATAACATCGTGACATTCGACGCGGACAGCCATCTTACAACCGGGGCGGCGTGGCGCTTCACCGCCAAGGTGGCAGGCTACTACCAGGTCAACGCGGCGATTTTGTTCGCCGCAACCACCACCTGGGCGCTTGTGGAGTGGGGGAATCTGGCGCTGTATAAAAACGCCGTCTACTACTCAAACTTTGAGCGGGCCGATGGGATGGACTCATCGGCGGCGGGGCTGTTTAAGTGCCTGAGAGGGTCAGATGTCGTGCAACTCGCGGTCGGCGACTCCATCGATGTTCGCGCCTCCCATATTAGCGGAGGGGCGCTTACCCTCTTCAATGGTGCCGTGTTTAACTATGTCTCTATTGCAAAGGTGAACTAATATGAAAACCGTGCTTATCCTGTTGCTAGCGCTCACGTTGGCCACGCCCGCCCAGGCCCAGAGCATCTACCACGTCCCTGGCGCCACCGTGCATGTCGAGAAAACGTGCTACGACGGCATGAGCACCGTCTCGTATCTGCTGGTCGCCACCGACGAGCAGGCGCGGTCGTATCGTATCCCAGACATCGCAAACTACCCCGTTATCTCGGTACTGAGCACGATCCCCGGCGACGTGGCGCTGAGCGGGGAGCGCCTCGACTGGCAGCCGCACTGGCCGGGCAATGTGGTTGTTGTGGTCGGTGGCGGGCGGGCCGAGTGCCCCACGGCGGAGTCGCTGGTGACCGCCGTCCATGACACGTGGCTGCCGCTGATGCTGCGCTAAAACATAAAAGCCCGCCGCGATCAATCAAGATCGCGACGGGCTTTTTCTTTGTCTACACCTCGGCCAGCACCAGCTGCTCCAGCAGTCGTTGCTCCAGCTCTTTGATCCGCGCCCGCTGCGCCACAATCGCGGCGGTGAGTCGGCGCACCTTGCGGCGCTGGCGTAGGCGATAGGTCTTCATCGGCAGGCGGCGAATCGTGCGCGGGGCGGCCACGGCTGGCTCTGCGGGCCGCTGCTGCACGAGAGGCGTGGCGGTGGTGCGCTGCTGCCTGCGATGTGGCAGCGTGCGGCCTGTGGTTGGCATTGGCTTGCGACTGAGAAGTACATGACCAGTACTCGCCACTAAGAACAGCACGATACCGAGCAGGGCCAACACGGTCGTTATACTCATCGCATCACATCCAATTCACGCTATAGCCAAGCTCAGAAAACAGTCGCTTCATCGCCCGGCGGTGCTTTGTCATCGCTGGCTCAACCAGCATCGCCATCGGAACGGCAACCGCCACCGCCAGCAGGTAAGGTAGCGCATAGGGGATAGTATCCCACACGTATGCGCTTCCGCGCAACACGAAGTAGGCCGTGGGCAGCGCGTCGGTGACGCCGAAAAAGACAACCAGCGAGAGCTTGGTTTTGTCCAGGTCTGCCCAGAACGCTCGGCCACGCTCCTGCCATGTGCCGTCGTAGGCGTTGCCTGTGCGCCAGAGATACTGCTGAATATGCGTGATAAAAAGCTGGTACGCCGCCGCGATTAGGGCATAGTCGATAGCGCGGAGCGGCGTCAGGCCAGCGCCAACCAGCAGTGTGCTGATGCTGCGGCCGATGAGCACCGTCGCCGCAACCGTGCCTGCCAGGTTGAGCGCCCAGACCATGCGGAACATCAGGAGCATCAGCGCCTCGGCAATGGCCCGCTGCTTGATGTCGCGCCGGGCCTCGGCATCCTCGTTGGTCGCCACAGGATCCATCGCCGTCCGCCGGGCCTGTACCTGCAGGTGGTGAAATTTCCCGGCCCGGCCTTTGCGCATACGCGGGCCTGGCGGATTGAGCACGTCGCGTGGATATTGATTAATCATTCGCGGCCTCCTGCTATGCGCCGCCCACAACAGGCGGCGCTGATGATTACTCAGGGCTATACGCATCCATCGTGGCACATAAATCTTCGTAGCAATCAGGACAAAACACTATGCCATTAATATCAAGCCGCGAATGATCGAAGCAAATAGATGCATCGCACATCTCGCAGTTTGACCCGCCAGTCATCGTTTTGCAAACAGCGCAATACTCTTCGTCCATCGTTCTAGCCCTCCTGCTTATGCCCGCATGCGGGCATCGGGTGAAGTCGCGTGGGTATTGATTAATCATTCGTGGCCTCCTGTGGTGGGCCGGGCATCGGCTGCCAGTGGGTGATGGTGTGCGTATGGGTAGGCACATTCAGGCTCCAGGTTGCTTTTTTCTAAAGTCAACAACAGGGAATCCCCATTCTGGCAGGGCCAAAACAAACTGTTCATCATCCGGCATCCGCTCGCTCACTGGTATCCAGCGCGGGGCGGCGGCGCGTATCTCGGCGGCGATGTGGTCGATCATCTCCTGCCTGACCACAAAATCGCCACGGAGCACATTGTCGAGATATTGCCAGATCGTGGCCGTGTACACGTGCTCGGCCCGCTGCTCGGGTGTTGTCTGGTCAGTCATGGTTGATCCTCCTGTGGTAGCGACTGCCCACACTCGGGGCAGCGCGTAAAGTCGCGCGGGGTGGCGCGGTAGTGGTCGGCGGCTGCCCGGACGTAGACGGCGAGCACGGCGTCAAGAGCTGCCTTGGTTGCCGGTGCAATCGAGCCTGGAGCAGCATCGGCAACCTTGACGATGCTGGCGATGCACTGCGCCGTCAGCGCCGCCATTGCCCGCTCGCGCTCGGCGTACCAGCCGTGGTCAATCGTGATATTGCACATTTTTATTTCACCTTGTCGTAGCACTTGGGGCAATAGATCGTCTGTGGCGCCCACGGCTTGCTGTGATCAATACAGACGCCTTCGCCGCAGTTGTCGCACTCAAACTCCGCATCCTCGTCGCAGTAGGCGCATACATCAGCGCTGCCATCTTCCCAGTCGTGTTCTTTAAACATCATTGTGCCTCCTGGTCAATCGTCGCCTTTGCGGCGTAGTATTTCTGACGAGCCGCCTCACCGCTCATGCCAAGTCGCTCGCCAATTTTCGCAAATGACAACCCCGCATCCCGCAACGTCACAACCTCGGGGGCGTGCTTGTCGGTCAGCATTGGCATTGTTGCGGCGGGCGCAAGGGTGGCAACCTGGGGCCGCGTGCGGCGCTGTGGCGGCCTGCCGACAACCCGCACGCTGGTTGCGACTTCGGTCGCAATAGTCGCAACGTTGTGACTATTTGCGGGAATTTCGCCAACCTCGCCCGACTTGTGGAGCGTGAAGTTTGCGGCCCGATAGGCAATCCAGACCTGGGCCGCGTGGAGCATCGACAGCGGCGCATTGACAGCCAAGGCCCAGGCTCCCCATGTGCTGTATAGCAAGACCGTGGGCTGGATCACGACCAGCCCAGCAAGCGCGTTTTGGCAAAAACTAATGACCGCCGCGTCTCTCGCGATCTTGTCGCCCTTTCGGACTTGCGATGTTGACAATGCGCTGTAGGCTGCAATGCCAACATAGGTGACCTCGTATGCGGCCGCCATAATGATGGCAACCCAGGCCGGGGCGAAGTGGCGATTAAAGGCGTACACGCCGTAGCTGCTGGCGAAACCCAGCATCGGGGTTGGTAGCATCGCCAGCACCGAGCGCCAGGGGAGGCGGAGGGAGCGCAGCGCCAGCACCCAGGCGGCGAACAGCAGAACATTGACGGCCGTTAGAAGGGCGTACATCATTTCCTAATCCTCGTTCTGCAAAAGCGCCTGGCGTACCAGGTCGGTCGGCGGCGGCGGGGCGGCGGCGCGGCGGTTCCAGGCGGCGATAGCGTCTGCTCGCTTGAGGCATGCACGGCTCACTACATAGCAGCTGAGGCAGTCGATCCAAAATTGGATATAGTTGTTGCCTATAGTCGCCCGCGATCCACAAAATGGACAGGGCAGTAGCTCATCCATATACCCTCCTAAAAACAGAAAACCCCGCCGAGGTGGCAGGGTTCGAAGACGCGAAATAATTAGACGTTGACCTTCACTCTGGGCTTGTATTTTTTACGCTTCACGCGCTCAATGCGGATAAAATCCGTTAGTTGTAGTTCGTACAGGTCCGTGCGGCCACTACGGCGACCCAGGCCGGGCCTGCACGTGTGCGCCAGCCGCGATCAGCCGCTACCAGAAGCGGCTGTCGGGGCCGCTGCTTGACCGAATTGATATTCACGTCGAGGTGCCCCGCGTCCACTACGAGAAGCTAGCGGGCGAGCGGGTCGGCGAGCCATCGCAGGCGATCCGCGAGCGGGTCACGGCGGCGCGCCAGCTCCAGCGCGAGCGCTTTGGCGCCACGGGCCTGCTGACCAACAGCGAGATGGGTCCGGCGGTGCTGCGGCGCTGGTGCGCCCTGGATAACGCTGGCGAAAGCCTGATGAAGGCGGCGATGCGCCAGCTCCAGCTCTCGGCGCGCTCGTACCACCGGGTGCTCAAGCTGGCCCGCACGATCGCCGACCTGGCGGGCGCCCCCACCATCCAGCCAGCCCATCTGGCCGAGGCGCTCCAGTATCGGCCCCGCAGCGTTGAGTAGGGCGAGAGCGTGTCACTGGCCACCATAATTTGTCCGAAACGGACACGATATGCCTGCCATGTGTGATTAAAGGTGCGCAATGTGAATGTTCGCCGCAACGAACATTAGTGCTTATGCTATGGAAAGATAGAGAAACAGGGTAGAGGATGGTGGATGTCACCACGTAGTATGTCGTCCATACGCCTAAAGTTCGCGTAACCCCAGTTCTACCATTGCCTTCTGCCAAGCATTCGCAACTTGTGGATTACGCAGGCATCCTGGTTTCTTAATATAACGCGAAATGTAATCAGCACCTGGATAGCTTAGTGCATGACATGGTTGTGATAGATACTAGATTCTTGGCGTTCTAATGGTCTAAAACCGATGAACTGGTTCACATCAATTCCTGGTTAGGCAATACCCTCGCCAATTAGGGCGGACTGGTCGCCGGTTGGCGCGGGTGAATCCGTCCAAGGCTCGTCACGGTGCGCATGAGTTCCGTGAATAAAACCGGATCAGGTTTTTCCGGAAGCA
>DAOTUS010000172.1:0-12928 GCA_034437415.1 Herpetosiphonaceae bacterium | reverse complement strand
GGGATCCGTTGGCTGACGACTCACGGTACACCTCCATGCTGGATACTGATAATGCTGGACAAAGCATAGCACAGGGTACGAACGAATGCCAATGGACATGGCAAGTGACCCACTAGTGGCTAGCAGCTGGCAGCTAGTGTTCCGTGGTCTGAGCCGGTCGAAGCCAACGATCATCAATCGATGCTTGACCGGCCACTAGCTGCTAGCTACTAGCTACGGCAAAACACAGCAACCCCCGCGAGATCGCGGGGGTTGCTGTGTTTTGCCAATCAACGTCTAGTTGCCGAGATCGTCCTCTTCGGTTTCCTCGTCGCCCTCAACATCGTCGAGGCTGACCTCGTCGTTATCTTCGTCCTCATCGTCGTCGTCCAGATCATCGTCGCCGTCATCGTCATCGGTCTCAAAGTCGTAGCGCAGCGTGTAGTCGCGAACGTAGGGTCGGAACGAACCCATATCGCCGCTGAGCTTGCCCAGGAACGAAATCTTTTTGCGCAGCGAGGGGTGCTGAAAGGTTTCGCGAATTACGATCCGAACCTGGCCGCCCTCGTTGTGGGCGATCGCCGCCGCATACTTGTTGCCACCGGCGATCAGCTCGGCCAGCCGCTGGGCCAGCTTCGGCTCGATCCGACCGATCAGATTGCCGTCGGTGTTGTAGACATTCAGCACCCGGCCCTCCTGGCGCAGCTCGACCCGCTCGCCGCTGCTCAGCCGCGAGGCAATCGCGGGGTCGGCGATGTTGGTCAGGGTCGTAATGCCGGTTTTGCCGGTCTCGCTGATGAACAGCCGCAGATCGACCAGCTCGCGCGGGCGGTCGCTGGTCTCGGCGTTGGAGGCGATGACTGGCTCCAGGCGGGCCATGTTCCGCCGGGCAATCACATTGCTCGGGGCAATCCGCAGCGTGTGCTGATAGGCTGCCAGGGCCTCGCGGTAGCGATTGCTCTCGTTGAGCGCCTTGCCAAGCCGGTTATAGCTCTCGGCATCTTCGCCTAGCTCCAACACTTTTTGATTTAGCTCAATCGCATTATCCCACTGATTGCGGGCTGCTTCACTAATGGCTTGGTCAATCATGCGATTGCGCAGCCGGGTTTTATCATCTTGTCGGGTCAACGGGACCTCCAATAAAAGGTATGAGCGCTAAATTATAGCGGATGCCGCTGGGTTGATGCCCACCATCATACACTATCGATTGTACAGTTAATCGTGTGCCAGTAAACGAGCCAGGGTGTTCCCGCTACTGGGGGAGTGCCAGGGCGGCCAGCAGCCCAAGAAAGCCAACCAGATTGTTGATGCTGTGGGCAATCGTGCAGCTCCACAGGTTGTTGGTGCGCTGGTACACGAAGCCCAAAATCAGCCCGCCAACGAAAATCGGCGTGAGCAGGCCAAGAAACCCGGTTGTGATCGACAGGGCGTGCGGGGCGGCGAACAGCGCCGCGCTCAGCACAATGCCCCAGGTTGGCCCAAGGCGCTGGCGGATCGCCCGCAGCGCATAGCCGCGAAAGAATACCTCTTCCAGAAATGGCCCAACCACGACAATAAACAGGCCAAGCAGCCCAAGCTGGAGGCCCGAGGCAGTTCTGAACGGCCGCATGATCTGCTCGGCCTGGTCCGGGGTGCTGCCCAGCTGGGTGAAGAGAAAGCCAAAGGCGGCATTGATCGCCAGAAAGGCAAAGCCGGCCAGCGTTCCCCAGCCAAGCGCCGGGCCGATTTTGCGCAGATGCAGGCCAAACCAGCTCCAGGGCAGCTTGCGCAGCAGCCGAATCCGCAGCGCGGCCATGGTGGCAAAGCCAATCCCCAGGGTTGGCGCGGCGAGCAGGGTAAAGGTCGGATCGTTCTGCAGGTTCAGGAGGGCTTCCTGACGCCCTATTCCTAGCACGGCGATGAAGCCAAACAGAATGATGAACTGCAAGATAATCGCGAAAATCATGCCAAAGGCCGCATCCGGCAGCACCCAGAAGGCCAGGCTCTGGTTGCCCTGGCCTTCTTCAACAGCGGATTCGGGGCTGAGCGCCGCCGGACCCAGGGTGGGCACCCAGACCTCGCCGGGCTGCGGCTGGCTGGGCCACTGCGACTGCGGCTGGGCGGCTGGCTGGCTGCCCAGCGCCTGAAGCACCGCTGCATTGCGCCGGGCCTGTTCTTCCTGGGGTGTGCTCACGCGCCCACCTGAACTTCCTCGATCAGCTCGCCGCCAAGCCACCACGGGCGGGTCTCGGTGACGCGGACATTGACCAGCCGGCCAGCCCAGTCGCCGGGGTGTTCAAAAAACACCAGCTTGTTGTTGCGGTCGCGTCCGCGCCACTTATCCTTGGTGAACTCCTCAACCAGCACCTCGACCGTCTGGCCCAGAAACTGGGCGTTGCGCTTGGTGATAATCTGCTCCTGGACCTGCTCCAGGCGGATGCGGCGAAACTGCTTCTCGCCATGCTCAACCGCCAGGGCTGGGTCAAGCTCCATCTCGGCGGCTTTCGTGCCAGGGCGGGTGGAAAACGCCGCAATGTGGACCTTATCGAACTGGATCTCTTCGACCATCGCGACCGTCCGCTCGAACATCTCGCGGGTCTCGCCAGGGTGGCCGACAATAATGTCGGTGCTGAGCGAAATGTTGGGCACGATCTCGCGAATGCGCTCGATCAGCTTGGTGTACTTGGCGACGGTGTAGCCGCGCTTCATAATCTTCAGCAGCGTATCATCGCCAGCCTGAACCGGCAGGTTGAGGTCGGGCATACAGTGCTTCGACTCGGCGATGGTGTAGAGCAGCTTCTCGCTCATAAAGGCCGGGTGCGAGGTCAGGAAGCGCAGGCGCAGCAGGCCGGGCGTGTCGTCGAGCGAGCGAATCAGGTCGGCCAGGTCCGGGCGGCCCGGCAGGTCGTGGCCGTACGAGTCGACGATCTGGCCAAGCAGCGTGATCTCTTTGGCGCCACGGGCGACAATCCGCCGCACCTCATCCCCAATCTCCTCCAGCGGCCGCGAGCGCTCCTTGCCGCGCCGCAGCGGGATGACGCAGTAGGCGCACGACATATTGCAGCCGTAGTTGATCGGGACGTAGACGTTGACCGGCGGGTTGGTCCAGTCGGCGACCGGCAGGGCTGGCTCATCAAGCTGGTAGATCGGGTTGGGGGCCAGGGCCAGCACCTCGTCAACCGCCGACGGCGAGACAAAATGGTCGACCATCGGCAAATTTTTCTTGAAGATCGATTGGTTATTCGGGCCGACCATACAGCCCCACAGCACGATTTTGGTCTCAGGGCGCTGCTTTTTAATCCGCTGGATGTCGGTCAGCTTGCCGACGATGCGCTCCTCGGCGCTGGCGCGCACCGAGCACGAGTTCAACACAATAAAGTCGGCATCGTAGACCTCATCGGCGGGCGTGTAGCCCACGCCCTGAAGCGCCGATTCCAGCCGCTCTGAGTCGGCGGTATTCATCTGACAGCCGACTGTCCAAACATAGTAGCTACTCATAACCAAATTACCCTTCGCGTGGTTTACCAAGTCCTTAAAGCTGTCGAATTATAGCCTAGGTAGGGGGCAATCGCAAGATTGAGCGCGAGAGTCGAGAGTCAGCCCTCTCCCCGACCGCTGCGCGTCCACCACGCCCAGAGGGCACCCGCCCAGTGCGCGGGCGAGGGGTGGTGGCCTGCGTGATCATCAGCCGAACCCGCGACGTTGCCCATGCCCTGGATAGTACGCTGGTACGAAGCACCCTGCACTCAGTTGCTTGACGCAGGCACTCTCACTCGGCATACTAAAAATAACTGAATGTGTGGGAAGTGAAATGGGTTATGCAACTACAAACATTGGTGGTCGAGGATCATCCGGGGCTGCGGGCGGCGATGGTGGCCGGTCTGAATGCGACCAGCGCGGTGGAGGTGGTTGGCGAGGCCGGCAGCGGCGAGGATGCGATTGAGTGGTGCGCCCAGCACACTCCAGCCGCGATCCTGATGGATGTGGCGCTGGCGGGAGCGCTGAACGGCATTCAGGCGGCGGTGGCGATCCGCCGGGAGCAGCCGCGCCTGCCGGTGGTGTTTTATTCGATCCAGGACGATGATGCCTACTACCGTGATTTTCAGCGCTCGGGAATCTTGAGCCACTATGCCTATGTGCGCAAAAGCAACTATCTGCTGCCAGCCATGGTCGTGCCGCTGCTGCGCGACGCCGTCGGCGGACGGGCCTTTATCGACCCCGATATTGCCCTGCGGGTGCGCGAGGTTCAGCATCGCGATGAGCAGTCGGCGCTGGACCTGCTGGAGCCGGCCGAGCGCGAGGTCGCCAGCCTGCTGGCCCACGGCTTTACCAACGAGCAGATCGCCCAGCGCCTGGGCTTTCGCGACGCCCGCGCGGTCAGCCGGATCAACGGGCAGATCTATACGGCCTGGGGGCTGAACGAGAGCACCACCGATGAGAAGGTTGCCCGCACCCGCGCCTCGCTCATCCACGCCCACGGCCAGCTGATTATGTGGGATGCCGAGGGCATCGCCCTGGTGTACAGCCGCGACGGAGCCTGGGAAGCGTTGTGGGCGGAGTGAACACCTGGCAGGCGGCAGCCCTGGCCGTCTCGATCTTCAACGCAATTATCTGCCTCTGGCTGGGCATGACGGTGACGCTGGACGGTGGGCGCGAGCGCGGTCCCCGGCTGGCGGCGGCGGGCATGCTGATGGCCGGGGTGTTTTTTTTGGTCCACGCGGCCATCGTCGGGCGCGGCCCGCCGGTCACCGGGGTGGGCCTGCCGTTCTGGTGGCGGGTGATCAGTGTCCCCTCGCTGCTGGCGCCGTATGCCTGGTATGCCACGATGGTCTGGTACACCGGGGTGAGCGGGCGGACCCTGACTGGACATAAGCTTCTGCTGGTGGTGCTGGGGCTATTCATCGGCGTGCTGGTGCTGCTGCTGACCGCGATCTACCCACTGCCGCCGGAGGCCCGCACCCTGGCGCTGCGGATTATTCCGGCCTGGCTGGTGGCCGGGCTGCCGTTTATCGTCGCCGGCTACCTGCTCACGCTGATCATCTGTTTTGTGCTGCCGATCCACGCGCTCTGGACCGGCCAGGGGCGCCGCGAAAACCTGCCGCGCCAGGCCTGGGCGCAGGTGCGGATGTGGCTGGTGCGCACCTCGCTGCTCGGGCTGCTGGCGGGCCTGATCGCGCTTGGCGGCGCGGTGCTGGTCTTCGCCAACAATACCACCCGCACCACCGAGCTGGACTGGCAGCACGGCACCACGGCGCGAATGTTTTTTCAGCTTGATGTGGCGGTGCTGATTGTCGTCGCGGCGGCGCTGGGGGCGGCCGGGCAGGCGGTCGGGGCCTACGCCGCGTTTACCGATCGCCCGCTGCCGCAGTGGAACCGCATCGATCAGTGGCGCTGGCTGGTGTTTATCGCGGCGGCGTTTGCGCTGGTGGTCGGGGCCAGCGAGGCCCTGGGCATTCCCTCGATCTACACCCTGCTGTTTGCCACAACCCTGGCGGCGCTGGCCTACGCCCTGCTGAGCTGGCGCTATCGGATTGAGCACGAGGCTTTTATGGAGCGGCTGCGCCCGTTTGTCAGCAGCCTGCACTTTCAGGATCGGCTGCTCGATGGCGGGACCAGCCTCTCGGCGGCGGTCGCGGGCCTGGTCGAGGCGGTCAGCCGCGATGTACTGCGGGCCGAGCGGGCCTGTCTGTTGCTGCGCGATCGGATCCCCGGTCTGCCGCCCGCCGTGGCCTACCAGTGGGGCGCGGTGCCAGCGCCACAGCTCGACGGGCTGGATATTCCGCTCGACCACCAGCGCTCGGCGGTGCGGCTGCCAGCCAGCAGCGGCGCCGAGTGGGCGATCCCGCTCTGGGACGGGCGCGGGCTGGCCGGGGCGCTGGTGCTGGGGGCGCCCCTGCCCGGCGCGGTCTACTCCGAGGAGCTGATGGAGGTTGCGGCGGCCTGCTGCGCCCGGCTGACCGATGCGCTGGCTGGCGAGCGGGCGGCGCGGATGCTGGCCGATGTGCTGCGGCAGCGGATCGCCGAGGTCAAAGTGCTGGGCAGCCAGGGTCGGCGCACGCTCCACGATGATGTGCTGCCGCATATCCACGCCGCCCTAATTCATCTCAGCGCAATGCCCAGCCCCGACGCTACCGCCCAGAACGCGGTCACGGCGCTCTCCAGCGCCCACCGCGAGCTGTCGGCACTGATTCGCACGCTGCCGCCGGCCACGCCACATCGGCTGGAGCATGTCGGCCTCGTTCAGACGCTCCACGATCTGGCGACGCTGGATTTTGGGGCGGCCTTTGATGCGGTGGCCTGGACGATTGCGCCGGGGGTGGAGAACAAGCTGGCGAATACGCCGCAGTTTGTCGGCGAGGTGGTCAGCTACGCGGTCCAGGAGACGCTGCGCAATGCGGCGCGCCACGCCCGTGGGAGCGACTCGCGGCGGCCCCTGCACGTCGCGGTCACAATCGCCTGGCAGCACGGCCTGAGCATTGAGATCGCCGACGATGGCGTGGGGATGCTCGCCAGCAGCCAGGCCAACGGCGGCTCCGGCGCGGGCCTGCGGCTACATCGCGGCCTGCTGGGCGTCCTCGGCGGCACCCTGCATATCAGCCCGCCCGCCAGCGGCGGCACGCTGGTCCGCCTGTTTATCCCCGAGGATCTGTGGAGCCTGGTCGTGCTGGCCGAGTGATCGCTACTCGTGGCGGCTCCACGAAAGAATCGTTTTAACGCAGCGGGGCAGACGATCGGAGAGTAAGACTCTCGATAATCTGCGCCGTTGTGTGTTTATGATGCTGCGTTATCCGCCGCGATCCAGCCCAGGGCGCGGCATAGAGGGCAGGAAATCTTATCCTGGACCCAGCGGGTGCCACTACATAGTCTGCACTCGCTGGCCCCAGCGGGCTTGGGAGGAAATAAGTATGTGGTCAGCAGGTCGGTCATCTTATGGCGCTTGGCCATGATCACGCTGATGATACGCAGATCATTCTCATCGTCTGTTTCCACTGGTGCCGGATCGTCCTCGTCGTGATCCAGAATCAGCACGCGGCCGTCCAGGCAGAGGTACATCGCCGGGCCAAGCCCGTATGTGGCGACGACGGCATCGTGGTCACGGAGGACGGGGTCGTCATAATACGCCATCTGCTTGGCCTGGATCGCGCGTAGACTCGCGATCATGCTCTCTGAAAGGGTAAGACGCTCCATAATCCAGCTCCAATCCTGCTTAAACGCGGCGGCGCAGAGAATCGAAGATATGCTCAACTCTCTGCGCCGCCGTGACTCTGTGCCTCTGCGTTAAAACGTTACCCCTCGCTGGCCGGCTTCTCGCGAACCTTGATCTCGTTCTGCAGCGCGGGGAAGCGCCCGGCGGCGTTTTCGACGTAGAACGCGCGCATTGTGGCGAAATCGGCCTCAATATCGCCAGTTGGATAAAACGCAGGGCCAAGTCCAACCGCTTTGCGCTTGTAGTTGATGTAGCTCAGGACAATCGGAATATTGGCCCCGACCGCCATGTAGTAGAAGCCGGTTTTCCAGTGATCGGCGTATTTGCGCGAGCCTTCGGGCGCAACAATGATAATGATTTTCTCGTGGCGATTGATCTCATCGATGACCTGCTGGACCGCGTTGTAGCTTTTATCCCGCCGGATTGGAATCCCGCCCAGCCAGCGCATCAGCGTGCCAAACGGCTTGCGAAACAGCGACTCCTTGCCGATCCAGTAGGCCCGAATCCGAAAGTACAGGGCGGCGCCCAGCATCACCAAAAAATCCCAGTTCGAGGTGTGGTAGACGCCCAGCCCGATCCACTTGGGGACGTCGGGGACCGCGCCCTCGATTTTCCAGCCAAACCGGCTCATCAGCCGCAGGGCCACCCAACTTGCCACCCGACCGGGCCGAAGTGCGAAACGCGAGGGACGATGGAAGCGACGTTTCATGATGTAATCCTACTATTGTTGAGCATCAGGGATCCTACGCACAGCCGCGGGCTGCGGTTTTACTGGCCGAGCTGTTCGCGCAGAGTCGCCACGATCGCGGCGCGCTCGACCGCCTGCTGGGCGCCGCTGGTCAAATCCTTGAGCTGCACCACCCCGGCCGCCAGATCGTCGGGGCCGAGCACCAGGGCAAAGCGGGCGGCCTTGCGGTCGGCCTCCTTGAACTGGTTGGTGAGCTTGGGCGTGCCGTAGGCGGTCAGCACCGAGAATCCGGCGCTGCGCAATTCCTGGGCCAGGCCCAGGCTCGCGGCGGTCAGATCGGCGTTGAAGATCGTGACATACGCATCGACGGTGCGCTCCTCGCGCGGCCCCATATTCAGCTCCAGCATCAGGTCGTAGAGCCGCTCGATGCCGAAGGCCACCCCGACCGTGGGCAGCGAGCGCTTGCTGAACATGCCGATCAGGTCGTCGTAGCGCCCGCCGCCAAGCAGCGAGCCCATCGGCGGCGAGTCGAGCACCGCCTCGAAGACACAGCCGGTGTAGTACGAGAGGCCGCGGGCCAGGCTTGGCGCCACGGTGTAGGTGCTTGGGTCAACTCCAAAGCTTTGCAGCGCGGCGGTGATCGTGCGCAGATTCTGGATTGCGGCCAGCGCGACCTCGTCGCCGCCCAGCGCATCCTGCATCTGCTTCAGCACCGACTCGCTCTCCCCGGTCAGGCTGATAAAGCCCAGGATCTGGTCGCTGGCGCCTTCGCTGAGGCCGGATTTGAGCAGCTCGCCGCGCACGCCGTCCATGCCGATCTTATCCAGCTTGTCGATGGCGCGGTACACGCCGCCGGCCGCCTCGGCGGGCACCCCGGCGACCCGCGCCAGCCCGCTCAAGATCTCGCGGTGGTTGATCAAGACTTTGGCCCCGCTGAAGCCCAGCTTGTGCAGCGACTGGCTGACGGTCGCAATAATCTCGGCGTCGGCCAGCGGGCTGTCCACGCCGACGATATCGGCGTCAAGCTGCCAGAACTCGCGGTAGCGGCCGCGCTGCTGGCGCTCGCCACGGTAGGACTGGCCCAGGGCGTAGCGCTTGAATGGCAGCGTGATCTTGCTCTCGTGCTGGGCGACCACCCGCGCCAGCGGGATCGTCTGGTCATAGCGCAAGGCCAGCGCATCATCGCCAAACTGCAGCCGAAACAGCAGCTTCTCATCCTCGCCGATCTTGCCCTCAAGCGTCTCGGCGTACTCAACAATCGGGGTGGCCAGCGGCTCAAAACCGTAGCGCTCCATCACAGCAATAATTGTCTCGGTGATAAAGCGGCGCAGGCGCATGCCCTCGGGCAGGAAATCGCGCATCCCTTTAGAGTTGCGGGGTGTAATTGGCATCGTGTTTCCTTTAATCTAGCGCTGCAGCGAAACTGGCGTGAAATCGAGAATACCCAGCGGCGTAACTTCCAGCCCAGCGATATACGGCTTGACCAGCGAGTAGTCGACGCTGTGGAAAAGCGGCACCACGATATGGGCCTCGAGCAGGCGCTTCTCGGCCTGGCGATACAGCTCGCCGCGCCTGGTCTCATCGCGCTCGGCCTTGGCCTGGCTGATCAGGTCATCGATCGCCGGATCGCTGTAGTTGGTGCGGTTGTACTGGCCGTTGCTGCCAAACAGCACCTCTAAAAAGTTCTGCGGGTCGGGATAGTCGGCGATCCAGCTCAGGTCGTAGAGATTGTACGGGTCGCTATCCAGCGCGGTCAGATAATCGCCAAAGCGCTCCTGTCCGCGGATCTCGATCTCGATCCCCAGCTCGTCCTTGGCGATCTGGGCCAGCAGCCCCACGCCGCCGCCGCTGGTGTAGCCGACCATCGGCGGCAGGCCCTCGGCACCACCGTAGCTCGACTCGGCCAGCAGCTGTTTGGCGCGGGCGATATCGGCGCGTGGCTCGGGCAGATCCTCGGGCTGGGCGCCGGGCATGCCGGGCGGCAGGATGCCACGGGCGGCCACCACCGTGCCGTTGTAGGAGACCTCGGCCAGGCGCACCCGATCAATCAGCAGCGTAAACGCCTCGCGGACCTTGGGGTCGTCGAACGGGGCCAGGGCGGTGTTGAAGCCGACATAGTTCAGCGAGAGCTGCGGGGTGATGCGCAGCTCGTTGTTGAGCGGATCGGACGGATCGTTGATGCGGTCGAGGCTGTAGGAGCCGATCTCGGTCTGGTCGATCTGGTCGTTTTCGTACAGGCCCAGCGAGTTGCTGCCCTCGGCCCCGAGCAAAAACGTGATCCGATCGAGCTTGACCGCCGCGCCGTAGTAGCGCAGATTGGGCACCAGCTCCAGCCGGCGGCGGCGATCCCACTGCTCGATGCTGAACGGGCCGGAGCCATTCGGCTGCTCGAACCAGTCGCCACCGCGGGCAACCGCCCGGCGATCGACCACAAACGAGGGCGGGTGGGTCAGCTTGAGCAAAAACAGCGCGCTCGGCTCGCGCAGCGTAATCTCCAGGGTCTGATCATCGACCACCTTGAGCCCGCTGAGGCTGCTGGCTGCGCCGGAGACTTTCTCATTCACGCCCTGAATATCGTCGAGGTAGGTTGGGGCCACAATCGGCCCGGTGGCCGGGTCGGTCGCCCGCTCGATGCTCCAGCGCACATCCTCGGCGGTGATGGCGGTGCCATCGGCGAATGTGATCCCTGGGCGCAGCTTGAAGGTGTAGGTGCGCTCATCAGCGGAGACCGCGATCGACTCGGCCAGATCGGGCACCGACTCCAGATTGTTGTCGAGCTTGACCAGGCCGCTGAAGAGATGGCGCACCACCAGGCCCGAGTCGACATCGCCAACCAGGGCCGGGTCGAGGGTGGCCGGATCGTCGCCGAGGGTCAGGATCAGGTTGCCGCCCCCGCCGATGGTCGGCGCGGTCGCGTTGGTTGCTGGGAGCGCGGTCGGGGTGGTTGTGCTGGTGGTGCATGCCGCCACAACCAGCATCAGACACAGAAATAGCGGAAAAAGTCGCAGTCGAGCCATACATCATCCTCATCCAAAACTCCGTCACCGCGACGGTCACTTCATTATAACCGCTTGACGCAGCGCGCAATCCGCTGACAGATCAAGACGCCGAGAGCAACCCACTCTCAGCGTCTCAGCCGACTTTCTCCGCTGGCTGAGCCGGTCGAAGCCGCTCTGGTTAGGCTTCGACCGGCTCAGCCAATGCTCGTCAGTCCATCGACTGCAGCAGCATATCGATCTCGTTGGCCAGGGCGAAATCCTTTTCGGTGATCCCTTTCTCATCGTGGGTGGAGAGGCTGATCTTGACCTTGTCGTAGCGAATATCGATGTCGGGGTGATGGCCGGCGGCCTCGGCCAGGTCGCCGATGCGGCGCACGAACTCGATGGAAAACGGGAACGAGGCGAGTTGATAGGTGCGGGTGATCTCGCCGCGCTTGACCTCCCAGTCGCTCATCCGCGCAAGCCGGCCGACGATCTCGGTTTCTTCCAGAACGGGCATACTTCCTCCTTGAAAACAGCGAATTAATAGGCGCTGGACGAGCCGGCCAGCACCGGCTGGCGGCAGGGCTCGCCGCAGATCACCTCAGCGTACAGATCGCGAATCTCGTGGGCGATGGTGCTCCAGCTATAGCGCTGGGCGGTCTGGGTGGCCTGCTGGCCCAGCTTCAGGCGCAGAGCCTCGTCATCGAGCAGCAGCGCGATCTTCTCGGCCAGGGCCTGGGGATCCTCGCGGGGCACGAGCAGCCCGGTCTCGCCATCGCGAATCGTGTAGCGCAGCCCGCCGACGTTGGAGGCGATCACCGGGGTGCCGCAGGCCATCGCCTCCAGCGCGACCATGCCAAACGACTCATAGTGCGACGGCACGATCACGGCATCGCTGGCGCTGTAGAACACCGGCAGCTTGCGCTGGTCCTGCGAGCCCTGAAACGTCACCAGCTCGCCGATGCCCAGCTCGCCCTGCAGGCGGCGCAGGCGCTTCATCTCGGCGCTCCACTGGTCGGGGGTCTCGCGGCGGTCGCCGCCGATAATCGCCAGACAGATATCGCCCCACCAGGCCGGGCGCTGCTCAACCAGCAGCGCCAGCGCCCGCAGCAGCGTGTCAATGCCCTTGAGCGGCTCGATTCGCCCGACAAACAGCAGCATCTTGTGCGGGTGCGGCGGCACGCCCAGCTCCTCGCGGGCCTGGTCCTGCTCGATCGGGCGAAAGTGGCTCAGATCGACGCCGCAGGGAATCACGACAATCCGCTGGATATCGGCGGCGTAGTGCTGGACCATCTGGGCGCGATCGAGCGGCGTGGCCGCGACGACCCGGTCGACCTCCTGGAGCAGCATTTTTTCGCCAGCCAGGCGCTCGGCGGTCTCGTTCTCATCGCCGCGGGCGATCGTGTTCTTCATCGCGGCCAGGGTGTGGAACATATGCACCACCGGGGTGCCCCAGGCCTGGCGCAGCTCCAGCGCGGCCAGCCCGGAGAGCCAGTAGTGGCTGTGGATGATATCGTAGTGAATATCCTCGCCGTCGGCGACGCAGCGAATGCGGTGGACGAACTCGGGCAGGTAGTCGAGGACCCAGTTTTTATCGTAGGGCGCCGCCGGGCCGACCCGCACGGTCAGAACCCGCACGTTGGGCGCGATATTGACCACAACCGGCGACTCGCGATCCTGGCAGCGGGTGAAGATATCGACGGCCACGCCCTGGCGGCCCAGCTCGCGGGCAAGCTCCCGCACATACACATTCATTCCGCCGGCCTCTTTGCCGCCGATTGTCGCCAGAGGACTCGAATGAACGCTCAACATTGCTACACGTCGCACACTGGCCTCCCAAGTACTTGAAATGTGGTGCTGGGTTGATTGATGCTCTTTAGAAGCATACCACGAAAGCACGTGGGCCTAGAAGTGGGTGGACCGTATCAGGCGCCCATCGGCAGAACTCATCCTCAAGGCCATAGGCTGGCCAGGGGGTATCTGCTCAATAAAGCAGGGTAGGTCGGGGTTGGGCGACCTGCCGCACTCTCGCAGAGTTCGAGTATACTTGGGTTCGACGGTTCTGCGCTAGAGGTGGGTGCTCATGCTGGACGA
>DAOTUS010000171.1:0-2738 GCA_034437415.1 Herpetosiphonaceae bacterium | reverse complement strand
GAGCGGCGCGGCCCCGACGGCGCTGGCCCCACGGCCCCGCCGCCAGCCGGAAGCAGTGCCCGTCACCGGGGCCACCCGACGGATCGCGGCGCTGCCTCCCAGCGACGACGATGTCACCGACGTGTACCAGCCGGCCCACATCACCCTGACCACGCCGAACCTGAGCATCGAGGCGGGCGCGGCGGCGACCACCACGCTCTCGGTGATCAACCGGGCCTCGATCGTCGATCGGCTGAGCTTCAAGGTGGTTGGGCTGCCGCCAGCCTGGATCACGATTGTGCCCGAAAGCATTCCGCTGCTGCCCAACGCCCAGGCCGAGGCCCAGCTGGTGATCAATCCGCCGCGCCATTTCCGCAGCCTGGCCGAGACCGCCCGCTTCCGGGTGATCGCCCAGTCCGAAAAACGCCCGGATCAGCAGGTGTTTGCGCTGGGCGCCCTGACAATCAAGCCGTTTACCGAGTTCAAGCAGGAGATTTTCCCCAAAGAGCAAAAAGTGCGGCGCCAGGCCCGCTACAACCTCCAGGTCACCAACAAGGGCAACCAGGAGCAGTCCTTTCAGGTCCAGGGCAGCAGCGACGAGGACCTGCTGGATTTCGAGAGCGATCAGGCCGAGCTGGTGGTGCCGCCGGGCGAGACCCGCAAAACCCAGGTGCGCGCCCGCGTGCGCCAGCGCCAGTTTATCGGCACCAGCCGCACCCATCTGTTCGCGGTCAGCGTCAGCCCGAGCGGCAGCCCCGACCTGGTGCAGCAAAGCACCGCCCGCCTGACCGACCGCCCGCGCATCCCCCAGTGGCTGGTGCAGATTGTGGTTTTGCCGCTGGTGCTGCTGATTATCGCTCTGTTTATGCTGTGGGGGCGGACTGGCATCGTCGGGTTTGTCAACGGACTGCGCGGCAAAAGCCCCACCCCCGCCGCGGTGGTAGTCACCACGGCTGGCGGCGCGACCACGGCGCTGACCGAAACCACGACGCTGAATCCGCCGCCAACCCTGATCGTGCAGACGCCGATCACCAACGAGGTTCGCTGGACCCAGGCGGATAGCCCGAAGGTGCTGCGGGTCAACTATCTGGTGCCCGCCGGGACGCTGCTCACGATCGAGCCTGGGGTTGAGGTGCAGCTGGCCTCGCGGGTGCGGCTGGAGGTGGCCGGCTCGCTGACGGTCGATGGCACAACCGCCCAGCCGGTCACGTTCCGCACTGCCGACGGCGGCAAGTGGGACGGGATCTACCTGAGCGCTGGGGCGGTTGGCTACATTTTGAACAGCCAGATCGAGGACGCCGGGGCCAGAAAGAGCAGCCTGGTGGCCCAAAACGCCACCCTGATTGTGCGCGACAGCACGCTGACCAACAACGACGGCGGCATCTACAGCATCAACAGCTATATCGAGCTGCAGCGCCTCAGCATCACCAACAACGTGTTTGAGCAAAATCCGGCCCTGGCGCTGAAGGTTGGCGCGCAGGGATCGGTGGTGATCGACACGGTCACCATCGTCGACAACACCTTCTCGGCCAACGCGGCGATCGCCCACATGGTGCTGGAGGGCCAGCAGGCCAACCTTGATGTGCAAAACGCGGTGTTCAACGACCAGGCCCGCCTGAGCCTGCTGATCGAGGCGTCGGCGGCGTTCAAGGCCAGCCTGACCTGCAACACCTTCGCCAACACCACCGTTGGGCTGGGGATCACCTTCGCCAACGCGCTGCCCCGCGAGGCCGGGCGCGACATCACCATCGCCGACAACGCCTTCATCAACAACGGCCAGAGCGGCCTGCAAAGCCCGGTGGTGCTGAGCGCCGCCAACAACTGGTGGGGCGCCCCCAGCGGCCCAACCGATGCCCGGCGCAACCCCAGCGGGCGCGGGGCCAGCGTCAGCGAGACGGTGACGTTTACGCCCTGGTTGACCGAGGAAAAGGCCTGCACGCGGGGGCCGTAAGGGATTAGGGGCAATACCGTTAGATAAGCCGGAATACCGTCATTGTTGACCTCACCCCGGCGCTGTGCAACACCCCTCTCCATTGGCGATGGAGAGGGGGAAATACCCACGAATTTCCTTATTTAAACGGTACTAGGGTGGTAATACCCGCTTGATACGCCGCACCGAATGCGCTGCCACCACGATCTAGTTCGTATGCCGATGAACCGTGATGAAGGGAGGGCGATGATGGATTATGAGGAAGGCCGTCGAATTGAAGGGGAATTTATTCTGAGTTGGGATGCGGTTGAGCGATTCTATCAGCCGGGCAACGTCAGATGATATTGACATAGCGGTGTTCGATTTTATCGCCGTCCTTCGTCACGCTGGCTATGACAGATCCTTGCGGGCAGGTCATTCCATGTGGACACTCATGCTCTCTCGCTCCCGCCGCCATAGACTGCGGCACACTCAATCCCGTATCAGCTTCGATTTTTACGAAACATTTATGGAGGTACGAGCATGTATCTCCGAGGATATCCGGCTCACTGGCGTACCTATTGCATTAACCCCGTCTATTACACGTCTCCTGAATCAGCTGGCTGGAGAGGAGATCGATTAGGTCATGCGTAGCGTACTCACCGACTATTAGTGTTCTCACCATTACGCACGCAGGCAAACGCAGAATCACACAGGCCACCACGATCCAGCGTATCTGCTCAATAAAGCAGGGTAGGTCGGGGTTGGGCGACCTGCCGCACTCTCGCAGAGTTCGAGTATACTTGGGTTCGACGGTTCTGCGCTAGAGGTGGGTGCTCATGCTGGACGA
>DAOTUS010000170.1:0-3436 GCA_034437415.1 Herpetosiphonaceae bacterium | reverse complement strand
AGGCGCAGATAGGTGCGCAGTTGGGCCAGCGCGAGATCGGCCTGGGCCAGACTGCCGTGCACATCGGCGGTATGCACGGCTCCCAACAGGTGTTTGTGCAGCGCAAAGGCCGTCTCGTTTACAGAGATTCAGGCCAGATTAATCCGCCAGCGCATCTGACATGAGACGGTCCCCACGAGGGCCAGGATCACGCTCACCGTCGTGACGATCCTGTCGCCGACATCCGACTGCTCCGGGTGGGTTCACACGTGCCAGCACCGTGTCGCAGTGCAAAGGGGCAGTGAATGCCAACTGGCCTGAATCCCTGATGATATGCATTAGTTATTGCTCCTTCAGCATCGAACAAGGAGTAGATTCGTCACCATCACTGCATATCTATGCTGGGGATGACCAGGGATTCAGGCCATTCGGGAGGGAAAAATCTCTGTGAAATGCGACCGTCGTCATGATCGGGTATACTGCCGTGGTCTCGCCAGGAGTGTCTGCATTGGAGGGTTTGCTCGATGCCGGATGGAATGGATTCACGCACAACCAAGCGGCTGGTGATCGACGCCATGGCGGCGGGCCTGCCCTGGGTCCTTGATGGTGCGGGGCTGGTGCATCCCTACCCGCGCCCGCTGGCGGTGCGGACGGCGGATAGCCACCCGCTGCCGCCGATTGCGGTCGAGCGCCTGGGCGGCCGCGCCGGGACGGACCCGCTCCCGGTTGGCATGGTCGTCGTCACCCACGTTGATCCGACGGCCGAGTGGCACCCCCGGCTGATCACCCCGGCACAGGCGCTGCTCGCCGTGATGGACAACACCGTGGCCGCACGCCGCAGTCCCGCGCATTCGATGCCGATTCTTCGCCAGGTCGTCATGCATGCGCGCACGATCCAGAGTCCGCGTGGGGACAGCACGGCAACCGCCGCCCGCATCGCCGCATCCATGGGCTCATACGTTTCTGCCAGGGAGTCTCATTTCAGCGGCGTTCTGCTCGTCTGAATGGTCGGAATCCCTGTTAACTGCACCTGTAGTATGAGGATTTGAGCGCATGGCGGCGATGTCAGTATTCCTGGCTCGTACCGTTGGAATGGGCGGTGTGATATGATAAACCGGTTCTAAGGAGAAGCATGGCTCCGAAACGACCATCCGCTGAGATAAAAAAGCCTATAAACCAGCCCGAGGTGCCGCAACCTGAAGCAGCGGAGGTTCAACTGCTCAGCGAATCGGCCAACATCGCCGTCATGCAACGTGGATTCGCCGCCTCCCAACCTCCGCCCCTCAAACCAAATGGCATTCTGGCGCTGCACGGCGCGATTGGCAATCGCGCCGTCAGTCGATTGCTAGCGCAACCAAATACCGCGCCGAACGGCCAAACGGCGCGACAGGTCACGCTCAAGCCCACCCCGGCGCTGTCCGCGGATATCCCGCCGTTCATCGAGCGCAAGCGCATGCCTCAGTCCCGTGAAGAAAACGTTCACCCGGAGTTGGGCATCCGGCGAGCCAACAACACCGAGAACGTTACGCCAGAGCGCCCTCGCGCCTTCGCGACCAGGCAGTCGATCTTCTTCAAGCGCGGCGACAGCCCTCCTGACGGGTCGGGTGGAAGAAAAACGGCTGATGATGAATTATGGCATGGGGCGCGGAGAATCGACAGGATAGCGCTGAACGTCGTCCAACGCGCGCGGTGGCGCTGGATCGGCGGACAATGGATCGAGCAGACAAAGAGCGCGCTCGACGAAAAGAGCACCTATCCCTTGCCAGAGCAGGCAAAAGAAGGGGATGAGTTTGATACAGTGACCGGTGCCCTCCGCCCAGCTATGGCTGTGCAACAAGGCGGCGGGAATGGCCGGGCAGCGCAACAGCCCCCAAGGAAAAAGAGGAAAAATAAGAGCCAAAATCAATCACGCTCCAGAAGAAGCAAGCGACCGCGGCGTATGGATGCTCGCACCGCGTGGGATTCCAAGGTCGAAGAGATTCGCGCCGAGGTCGCAGAGCAGCAAGGGCGGGAAGTCGATGCGAAGCAGGTGGAGCAGTTTCTGGAAAAGGCGCATAACCTTCACAATCCATATGCGCGCGCGACTGATCGCAAACTCGCCTTCGACGATCTGGAGTGCGATCCCGACGACCAACTTGATGAATATCAGCAGCAGGTGGCGGGGATAAGCGCCGACGATTATATCGAATATTCAGATGCTCCGCGCAAGCCTGGGCAGGCGCGTGAATTCGCCAATCGGCTCACCGAGGCTCTGGAGAAGCGCGGCTGGAAGAGATATGGCGGCGGCCAGGGCTTAGTGCTTTTCAAGGTCACCCCAGATGAAAAAACAGCCCATGGGTTAGAACCGCGAAAGAATAAGATGCATCAAATCCACGAGCACACCCATAATGTTGTGGGGCAAAAATCATATGCCACGCTGCGCACGAAACAGGCGCTGCGCTGGGCGTCATCGATCGCTATGGCCCATCTGGAGCAGGACAAAAAAGACCCTCGCGAGGTTCAGTCGGCACTGGAGACCAACAAATTTTATATGGCGAGCAACACCAATAAGGGCAATCAAGCCTTGAAGCAGCGTGCGCCGAGCGGCACGAAGGGAGCGGACGCCCTGGGTGCCATGCATACAGCAATCACATTAAATAAAAACCGCCTCAGTGAGCGTAGAAGGCGCCATGCCAGGAAACTCAAGAAAAGGATCCTGTTAAAAAAGGGCAGCCACCAGAAATCATATGCCCCTGTGCAACAAGCGCTTCAGCAGCCCATCCATATCGCCGTCAAGGGCAAGGATGGGCTGCACGCCGAGCGCAGAATCGCTTTAGAACTTGGGCAGACCACGCTCACGCCAGAGCAGGTCGGCGGGGTTAAGCGGCCATGCGCGGCGTGTTACATCAAACTCTATTTAGGTAAAGATATCCATCCGGGCCCCTATTGGCCCAGTAAAGATTCAAATATTGACTTTGATAATTACAGTCAAAAAGATGTCAATGCGCTTGCCGATGAGATAAATCAGATCACAAACACCTATGTTTCAAAAACCGCAGCCGCGAGTCCCGCCGCTGCGGCGGCCCCGCGACATGAGGCAACCCATGAGCACGACACCGACTCGGACACCGACACCGAATCTGAGTCCGAGGACGACAAAGCAGACGTCAAAATGGCGGTTGCTCTGGAATCGGCGGCAGCGGCGGCGGCGCCGCTAGCCAAACGGGGCGGATTTCATGCGCCTGCCGCAGCGGCGGCATCAGGCGCACCGCCCGCAGTCGGCCCGGGTTCAGGCCTGTTTGCCGGGAGCTTTTCCGGCCTGAACGCAGACGCTATGCAGCAGCCAAGCTTGACCGGCGGGTATCTGCTCAATAAAGCAGGGTAGGCTGGCGTTGGGCGACCTGCCGCACTCTCGCAGAGTTCGAGTATACTTGGGCTCGACGGTTCTGCGCTAGAGGTGGGTGCTCATGCTGGACGA
>DAOTUS010000169.1:0-3686 GCA_034437415.1 Herpetosiphonaceae bacterium | reverse complement strand
TCCCACAGCCACGAGACATCGGCGCCGTCGGCGATCCGGTCGTTGATGGCGATCAGCAGGTCGAGCGGCTCGGCGGCGGTGGCGACCATCCGCACCGTCTCGCTGGCCCCAATCGGGTTTTTGATCAGCGCCATCAGCACGGGGTGCTCGGCCACAGCGAAGCGTTCGATCCGCCCAAAGGCCGCGCTGAACGTCTCAAGCGCCGCCCGCACTGTCGCCAGCGGATGGCCCAGCGTCACGGCGGCGGCGGTCGCGGCCAGGGCATTCAGGGCATTGTAGAGGCCAGGCAGCGGCAGTGTCAGCTCGAGCGCCCGTGCGCCAGCCGCCGCGCTCAGCACCATCCGCAGCGTGCTGCCGCGGGTGCCATCCAGCTCCAGCTGCTGCAGCGCCAGCGCCGGGGTGGGCCGGGAGTGGCCGCACTGTGGGCAGTGATAGCGCCCGATGTGGCCATAGTAGGCCGGGCTGTACACGTAGGGCGTCCCACAGCGGCGGCAGAAGATCGAGTCGGCGGCGTGGCGCAGGCTGTCGTTGCCGTGGCGCCCATCCTCCAGGCCGTAGTAGCACACCTGGGCCTGCAGGTCGCTGCCGAGGTCGGCGATCGCCGGATCGTCGGCGTTCAGCACCACGGTGGCGGTTGGCGGCAGGGTCGCCAGGGCCTTGCGCCACTTCTGGGCGATCGTATCGACCTCGCCGTAGCGGTCGAGCTGGTCGCGGAACAGGTTGAGCAGCAGCACCACCCGTGGCTGAGTCTCGGCGATCGCCGCCGGAAGATGGGCCTCATCAACCTCGAAAATGGCGTGGTCGTAGGCCGGCACGCCCCACAGGCCCAGATCGAGCGCCGTGGCGGTCAGCCCGCTGATCAGGTTTGCGCCAGCGCGGTTATGCAGCGCCGGATGGCCGGCCTGCTGCAGGATTGTCGCCAGCATGCGGCTGGTCGTGGTCTTGCCATTCGTCCCCGACACCAGAATCACCCCGCCGCTCAGGCGGCTGGCCTGATAGCGCAGGACATTGGGCGCCAGCCGTCGGGCCACGCGGCCGGGCAGATTTGTGCCGCCGCCAAGCCCAAGGCGGCGGCTGCCCCACTGGGTCGCCTTGGCCGCAGCTAAGGCCAGTTGATCACGTACGCTCATTGTTGTTTACTCCAGCGGGCCAAACTCAGCCCGGCCACGGCCCAACCCACACACCGAATAGCCCGAGACCCCAAAGCCCGACCAGGCGCCGCTGGCGGGAAAAAACGGGCGAATTTTGCGCGACAGGCCGAAGCGTCCGCTGAACGAGGCCGGAATGCGCCGGACTTCCCCCTCGACAACCACCAGCACATCGAGCTGCAGATTCAGCGGCAGCGACTGCAGCGTCTGCGGCACGCCCTCGAAGCTCAGCAGCAGCTCGCCGCGCTGGTCGGCGCTGGCGCGATCGCGCTCCGGGGTCGGCCAGGCGATGTGGGCCAGCTCCTTGGGCAGATGCCAGATGTTGCGTCCGCCGGCGACCGACGCCCGCGAGTCGACCACCAGCCCGCTGATCCAGATCGCCGGGCGGCGGCCGAGGCGCAGGATCAGGCCGCAGGCGGCCTCGTGGTAGTGCAGGGTCGAGCCGGGGCCATACTGCCCGACCAGCGCAAAGCCTAGCGTGCGCCCGGTCGGCAGCCAGAGCGGCTTGAGCGGCGCAGGCAGCTGCTGGGCGACCAGGGCGCGGCGCACCGGGTGGACGCTCAGCACCCACAGGCCATCCATCACCCAGGGCGCCGGGGGATAGGGGGTTTCGGCCGCAATCTGATTGGCTTCGAGCGTCGAGTCGACACGGTTTGGCACGGCTACTCCTTCAAGGCGCGGCGCATGGCGGCAGCAAAAGGATTATCATCATCGTCGTCAGGGGTATCATCACCAATGGTGTGGATTGCGGGAGGTTTGGGCGGCAGCGGAGTGTCGTCATCATCGGCCGACCAGTCCAGATGCAGCGGCTGATCGCCGGCCAGCGCCACCAGCTCATCCAGGCTAAAGCGAATCACCGAGACCCGCTCGTCGCCAGGGGTGATCTCGGTCAGACTTTTGACCAGAACCAATTTCGGCTGGGCCTCCAGCACATCGGCCAGGGTTGGCGGCGGCGTGTTGGGCGCATCGGGGGCGCGCATCAGCTCCAGCACCTCGGCGGCGGTGGGAATACCGGTATCGACCAGCAGAATCGTCGTCGTGACCTGGGGCGCGATCAGGCTGAGCGCCCCACGAACCTCGGCGAGCTGGCCCAACGCCCGGCGCAGCGAGCTGGCGGCGCGGCTGGCCTTGATCTCGAAGACATGCAGCGCCCGCGGGGCCTCGACCAGCGCATCTAGCTCGCGATATTTGCGAATCGAGCTGCGGTCGCGGCGCTCCTCGTACTCCAGAATCCGGCGCTCGGAAAGGCCCAGGCCCTGGGCGGTCAGCCAGGCGCGCAGGACGGCCTCGGCCTCGCCACCAAAGAGGTCGCGCTGGCGGGGCGGGCGGGTGGCCCGCTGATTATCGCGGCTCATGGTCATTCGTTCAACGTAGGCGCGGTACTGGGGGTCGGCAAATGTTGTCAGGCGGGCACGAGTAAAACGCACAATCTTTCTCCTACACGATTGGCGGGTATGCTACCATTCAGGGCGGCGAGCGTCAAACGTCGGACATAGTACTTCCAAGGTGATCAGAATCGGACGTAATCTGCACCCTGCGGGGGATGAGTCAGGCTATCGACGACTATACCATAGCCCTATTGTTGGGATTGGTCCACGCTGGTATTATCAATTCAGAGAAAACGAACTGAACAACGAACCAGCCAGCACATTCAACAACCAACGTTCCAGACATTGCAACGCATCGCACTCACGTCGCAGCACACTGTCGCACAACATTCTTGCTCGTCGCACTCGCATCACAGCAGCATCGTAGCCCGCCATCACAGCTCGTCGCACTCACATCACAGCCCGTCGTTGCACAACATTCTTGCTCATTGCACTCGCATCACAGCCCGTCGTTGCACAACATTCTTGCTCATTGCACTCGCATCACAGCCCGTCGTTGCACAACATTCTTGCTCATTGCACTCGCATCGCACTCCATCGTTGCACAACATTCTTGCTCATTGCACTCGCATCACAGCCCGTCGTTGCACAACATTCTTGCTCGTCGCACTCGCATCACAGCACATCGTTGCACAACATTCTTGCTCATTGCACTAGCATCACAGCCCATCGTTGCACAACATTCTTGCTCATTGCACTAGCATCGCACTCCATCGTTGCATTCGTCGCACTACCGTCGCACAACCTACTTGTCCAGCTCGTTTCTCAGCCATTCTCACCTGACAATTTCAGGAAAACACTCGGCCAGTCAATTGACTGGCCGAGTGGCTTTTTAGGGCTAAGGCGGATTGTTGCGCTCTAGTACTACAGTTGTAACTATGATAGCATAGGCCGTTGTCGCACGAATGCAGCACGGAGGCCGACCCCATGAATTACGCGCCCGACACCGAACCCGCCGCTCTGGACCTGCGCGATGTCCAGGTCTGGAATGTCTACTGGGCGGAACTTGAACGTCGCATTGGCAGCGTTTTTGGTATCTGCTCAATAAAGCAGGGTAGCGGTTACGGTGCGGCCCAGGAGGCACCGAGGTTGAGGTCGGCTGCCCGTTCGGCAATCACATCCGCCAACGGTGGAATCTGCTCTTCACCCC
>DAOTUS010000168.1:0-10123 GCA_034437415.1 Herpetosiphonaceae bacterium | reverse complement strand
TTCGATGCGGCACGGGCGTTGGCAATCATCGGCTATTACCAGCGGCGAAATCATGCCGCGTATGTCTCCCATCGCAAACGAAAATTGGCCGAATTGGCGGCTCGGGGGGACCTTGCGTTGTAATATTAGTAAGTTTCACATAGTGAGGATACTCCAAACGTTCTGTTTGTGCAGCAGCCGTATGAAGCGAAAGCCGCTCAAGCGGGGGCGTTCCTCCCACGGCTCAAGCACGTGGGCTTCCCGCCCTGAAGGGTAAACAAAAGTGAGGCTTCTATGCTGGGATTGTTGATCCTGCTTGGCTATCTGATTGGCGGGATTCCGTTTGCGGTGCCGGTGGTGCTGCTGCTGCACGGCCTGGATGTTCGGGCGAATGGGTCGGGCAATGTCGGCGCACGCAACTCGCTGCGGGTTGGCGGGCCGCTGGCGGGCGCCAGCGTGCTGCTGCTCGATGCCCTCAAGGCCGCACTGCCGATGCTGCTGGCCCGTGCGCTCGGGGCCGATCTCTGGGCGGTGATGGCGCTGGGCGTCGGGGTAGTGCTGGGCCATTGCTACTCGCCGTATCTGATCGCCCGTGTGCTGCGCCGCCCGTGGCCGGGGTGGCGCCTGGCCTCGCTGCACGTTGGCGGCCAGGGCCTCGCCAGCGGCCTCGGCCTGATTGTGGTGCTGGCCCCGCTGATTGTGTTCCCGGTGCTGCTAATTGGCGCCGGAATTATCTTTGGCCTCAAGCGCGGCACGCTGGCGGCCCTGGTGATGGTGCTGCTGGCGCCTGGGGCCGCGCTGGCGGCTGGCTATCCCACCGCCGCCAGCCTGGGCCTAGCGCTGGGCACGCTGATCATCTGCTCCAAACTGTTGCAGGATCTGCCAGCCAAACCCTGAATAGCACCTAACCCTGAATTTTACCTATCGAAAGGACCTGTAGATGACCTTCCCAACGGTAACCATCCAGCTTCCGGCCTGGATCGAGACGCTGCTTGATGATCCGCAGCGCGTGTATCCGACCGCCGAAGACCGCATGCGGCTGGTGATCGAGCTGGCCCGCCTGAATGTGCAGCACGGCACCGGCGGGCCATTTGGCGCGGCAATTTTTGATGCGACCACCCACACACTGCTGGCGCCAGGGGTGAATCTGGTCGTGCCCGCCCACTGTGCGGTGGCCCACGCCGAGATGGTGGCGATTATGGTGGCGGGCCAGATTGTGGGCAATTTCGATCTCGGCGCGGCGGATCTGCCCGCCTACGAGCTGGTCAGCAGCACCGAGCCGTGCGCGATGTGTCTGGGCGCGGTGCCGTGGTCGGGGGTGCGGCAGCTGGTGTGTGGCGCCCGCGATGAGGATGCCCGCACGGTTGGCTTCGACGAGGGCGCCAAGCCCGCCGCCTGGGTCGCCACCCTGGAGCAGCGCGGCATCGTCGTCCGGCAGGATGTCTGTCGCAGCGAGGCGGCCCAGGTGCTGCAGGACTACGCTGGCCTGGGCGGCCCAATCTACAATGGCCGCGGCGAAAACTAGTCCAGCGGCTCGGTGCGCGCCAGTGAGACATCGGTGGTGTAGCGGTGCGCGATACCAGCCATGTTCTGGCGATAGATCTTGATATCGCCGTACTGGTGAAAGGGCTTGTCCCCGTCGATGCCGCTGCCGGAGAGATCGATCCACCCGCTGCGGTCGAGCGGCTGGGTCAAAAACAGCAGGTCGATATTGCCGATCGCCGTCTCAACCCAGGAGTGGGATGTAAAGCGCCAGTGCTGGTCGCTGGCGGCATCGACGTTGCCGGTCAGTGCCCCGGCGTTGGTCACCTGGCCACCACCCCGGACGAGATAGTCCTTGCCGTAGTAGCCGATCTTGACCGCATCCTGCGAGACGCCGAGCGCGTTGACCGCCACCCACTCAAACAGCAGGGCCAGCGTGCGGCAGTCGCCGCGCGTGCCGGAGCCCTTCAACATCTCGGTCAGGGCACCGCCGCTCATCTCGTAGCTGAACCAGTCGATCCCGGCGAACTTCAGCTTGAGCGCGTTCAGCTTGGTAGCAACGTTGGCGCTCATATCAATGCCGTCGGCAAGCTCCTGGGCCCGCGGGAACTCATCAAGATTATAGACGGTGGCCTGCTCCCCCAGCGTCTGAATGGCCTCTTTAATCTCGCTCATCAGCTTACTAATCAGCGGGGCGAGGACCTTCTCGCCAAAATCGAGGCCGCCGCGGGCATCCATCAGGGACTGCTGGAGCGTTCGCAGCGCCGCCGCCCCCTGGTCCGAATCCTCGAATACGCCCAGCGCCGTCTCGACTTGGGCGCGCACCGTATCATCGCCCCGGCGACCGTGAAAAACCCCGCACAGCCAGCTCCAGGTGGTGTCCTCAACAAACGAGGACTTGGTTAGCTCGCGCTGGATCACCATGCGCTGGACGAGCGCTGGCGGCCGGACGCTCAACATCTGCGCGGTCTGGCGGTTGCCCAGCGAGCGCTGGAGCTGGGCGACGCTGCGGGTGCCGAGCAGCGCCGGGTTGGTCGTCACCGAGGGTGTGTAGCTGGCTAGCGTGGCCTGCGCATGCTCCTGGGCCGGGGCGATCTCCGGCTGGCTCACAGCGTCACTCTTGTGCTTTAGCGGGGCCGGCTCTGGCATAAAACGCTCCTTTTGGTAGGGGTGAAAGCAGTCGTATCGCTGTTGGTCGGGCAATGGAAGGCTGGAGATTGGTGCGCTCCGGCAGGGATGCTCGCGAAGCGCTACGCCATTCCAGGGAACTTAATCGCATTGACGGCGTGGAGCAGCTCATCGAACTCGAACGGCTTGGCCACATAGCCATCGGCCCGAATCTCCTGCGCCCACTGCTTGGCATCCTGCGCAGCGGTCATAACCACGATCGGGACCCGCGTGCCGCGCTCCTTGAGCACGCGGGCAAAGCCCCAGCCATCGAGGACCGGCATGCGCATATCTAAGAGCACCAGGACCGGATGCACCTGATCGAGGATCGTGATCCCCTCGCAGCCATTGGTGGCCACGGCGACCTGATAGCCCTCGAACTCAAGAATATCCCGGACCAGATCGACGATCGCCGGGTCATCATCAATGACTAAGATTGAGGGCTTCATGGACTGCTCCTTCTGGCCGGTAGGGAAGCGCAATGTGAAAGGTGGCCCCCTGCGGGACGGTATCGGTGAGCGTAATCTGACCGGAATGTTGTTCTACGATGGCGTGACACAGATAAAGCCCCAGCCCCATGCCGGCAAACCGCCGATCATCGACATTCCTGCCGCGATGAAAGCGGCCGAAAATATGGGCGCGATCGCTGGCGGGGATTCCGATCCCGTGATCGGCGACCGTCAGATGGATCTGCTCCTCAGTATGCCACAATCTGATCGTAATTGCACCCCCGTCGGGGCTGTACTTCACCGCATTCTCAACCAGATTCTCAACCAGCTGCTCGATCCGATGCTCGTCGACGGTCGCCATCACGACCTCCTCGGCCTCCAGGGTGCAGGGGTGGCGGGCCGAGCTGTGGCGGCTTCTGACCGTCTCGGCCAGCGCGGCCAGGTTGATCGGATGGCGCTCCCCAACCAGCTGGCCCTGCTCGGCCCGCCCGGCGTCAAGCAGCTCCTGGACCAGGCGCTTGAGCCGCTGCGCCTCGCGCACCAGGGTTTGAATCGAGGCCAGATCGATCGGCGTGGTTGGCGAGCGCATAATCCGGCGCTCGATCAGCTGGGTGCGCCCGACCAGGGTCGTGAGCGGAGTTTTAAGATCGTGGGCGGCGGCGGAGAGGAAGTCGTCTTTCAGGCGGGTGACATGCTCGCGCGCCTGCACCCGGGCCGCCTCATCGATCAGGGCGCGACTCTCCAGAATCACGGCGGCCTGATCGGCGAGAAGGCTCAGGAGCGCCACGTCCTCGGTGGCGAAAATCGGCGCGCTGGTGGTGTAGGCGACCAGCACGCCCAGGCGCTGCTCGCCGGCGGTGATCGGGGCGGCGATCAGCGCATAGGTCTTTTTGGTGGTCGGATCGGCAAAGGCGGGGGTGAAGCTGGCCTGCTGGGTGCGCAGAACCTGCATTGCCGGTATATCGGCGGTGAGCGGATAGGCTGGCAGCGTCGGGTCCAGGGGGCCGCGCAGGAGCTGGGCATCGGCGTCCCACAGGCCAATCGTGGCGTGGGAAACCCCCAGCGCCGACGCGGCCCCGTCGGCGATCTCCTGCAGGATGGCCTCGGTCGTCGGGAGGCGCGGCAGCGCGGCGGCCCGGCCTAGAAACGCCCGCAGCTCAGGCTCCTGCCAGGCCCGCCGCAGAATGTCGGGCGGGGCGAACCCAATGTAGTAGCTGAACCCGGACAGCAGCGCGAACAGCTGGGCCAGGCTCTGCAGCTCTGGCACCAGCATCTGCAGCCCTACGGCGTGATCATCTTTTTCATCGCCTGGGCCGTGATGCACTTTATGTGGCGGGATAAGGATATGGATCTGAAAAAGAGCCTGACGATTGGCGCGGTCTTGACGCTGATCGGCCTGCTCCTGACCTTTCCTCCATTTTTCTTGAGCTTCTCCCACTAGCCTACCCGAGAGAGGGGCGCAGCGGGCGGCCATCAGGTGATGGCCGCCCGCTGGTGTTTTTCGCCCGCTGCGCTTCGAGGAGATTGGCTTTCACGCCTACTCGCCGCTGCACGTCGCCCACGTGCTCCAGGCCGCCGGATTCAGCGATATTAGCATCATCCAGCAGCCCGCCACCCTGGCGCTGCCCGGCTGGGGCGCGCTGGCCCGCAAGCCGACAGCGTGATTGGGTCGGCTGGACATAACGAAACGCCCCGGCAGACTATCAATCTGCCGGGGCGTTTCGTTGAACTAATCGATACGCTTGCGGGCATGCTTCAGGGCCGCGCTCTCTGGCTCGAACCAAACTCGGCTGTACCAGCGCAGCAAATCGCCGCTCGCCCGATAACCGCAGATCCCGGCGATTAGTGCTGGGATGATAACAACCACCACATTGTCCGCATCGAAGAAATCTATTCCACTCCTATGAGAACCACCCAGCAGCCGATCGGCACCACCGAGCACATATCCACCAATCACACAGGCCAGAAATGAGAAAATTCCGATCCAGCCGCAGAATATATCCGCTCGGTCGATGGAAATCGTGCTCTTGTGATACAACACCAGGCCGCAAATAAAGCCATCGAGTATGCCAACCGCTGTGCCAAACGCCAAGCCAAGTGGGATCGCAAAAATCCCGACGACGAAACCAAATAATAGCCCGGCTGCACCGCCAAATAATCCTCCAAAGAAGAAATATATGCTTCCATACAGACTACCGCAGATCAGACCATAGCGTGCCCCGCGGCTGGCGCCAAACCAGACACATTGCGCGAGAAACCGCCCCAGCGCGGGCCGTGGAACCGCTGAAACGCGATACATGATGATGCTCCTTGAAACAATGAGCGGCGCCGTCACCCGCCCCACAACGAAGGGCAGCGCCGCCTGTCCCGAACTATTCCCTCGCAAGCAGGATAGCGCGGCGGTGTTACAGGCGCGTTACACGGTCATAGAATGTATTGGATCTAGCCCAGCGCCAATTCCCGCCGCTCCGCCGCTCGGCGGGCCGCCGCGGTCTCGCCCAGGGCGGCGTGGGCGTCGATCAGCGCGGCGTAGGCGCACTCGCAGGTGCTGTCGTGGCGCAGCAGCTGCGAGGCCAGGGCGATGGCGGCGCTGTGCTCGCCGTAGGCCAGCAGCAGGTCGAGGCGGCGGCTGGCGGCGCGGACGAACTCGTTGAGGCGGCGCTCGCGCTCGTCGAGGGCCCACTCGGCATACGGCACATCGGCCAGCAGCACATCCTGGTAGATCGCGGCCAGGCGGGCGTAGGCGGCCAGCGCGGCGGGCAAGGCCCCGGCCTTTTCGTGGGCGGCGGCGACGGCCAGGGTGGCCTGCCACTCGTCCAGGTCGCTGGTGATGACCGCGCTCGGGTTCAGCCGCAGCCCGGCCGCCTCGCTGAGCACAAATCCCGACGGCGCGGCGCTGGCCCGCTCCGGCTCCAGCACATTCAGCAGCGCGTTGAGGCTAACCCGCAGCGCCCCGTCGCCCGCCGCCGGATCCGCCTCCGGCCAGAGCGCCTCCAGCACCTGCTCGCGGCTGAGCCAGCGGTCGCGGTTGAGCAGCAGCAGCGCAAACAGATGGCGGGCTTTTTCCCGTGGCCAGTCGGCGGGCGCGACGGTGCCGCCCTCGCGGTGCAGGGTCAGCGGGCCGAACAGCTGGACGGCGAGCGGGTAGGGCGGGCGCCCGCCTAGCTCGCGCAGGGCCGCCGCCACCTGCTCGCGCACGCCCGCATCGGCGTCTTTGGCCAGCGTGCGCAGGGCCGCATAGCCGCGCCGCAGCCCAAAGCGGCCCATCAGCATCACCGCCTGGCGGCGCAGGGCCAGGTCGGGATGCTCCAGCAGCTGCTCCAGCAGGTCGTGCAGCGCCTCCGGCTGGCGCTCGGCCAGGATCTGGGCGATCCCCACCGGGTCGACGGTGGTCAGCAGGCCGGTGTGAACCATCGCCGCCAGCAGATCCGGCGGGGTCGCGCTCATATGCTGCAGGTGCTCGGCCAGCAGGTTGGGCCAGACCTGGGCGGCGAGCTGGCTGGCCGCCTGGGCATCGCCCATCCGCAGCAGCATTGCCGCCCGCACCGCCACGCCCTTGGTCAGCAGCATTCGCGCTCCCCACGTGTGACACAGCGGCAGCAGCGTGTCCAGCGTCCGCAGCGTGCGCTGATCCTCGCCGCAGGAGTACCAGACCTGGGCCAGCAGCAGCCAGGTGCGCGGATCGGTGCCGTGCCTAACGTCGTCACGGCGCATGCCGCGCTCGCTGCGCTCGGCGTCGGCCCGCGCCCGCGTCAGGTCGCCGACCCGCGCCCAGGCCATCGCCCGCACCGCCAGCAGCCGATAGAGCATAATGTCGGGCAGCTGGCCGTCCTCAGGCCGGATCAGAGCCTCCGCCAGCGTGCGCAGATTGGCCACGTTGGCCTCGATCAGGGCGATCCCCAGCGCGGTGGCGCGGGTTTGCAGCGCGGTCAGGCGCACGCCATAGCGGGCGCTCAAGCGCCCGGCCTCGGCAACCAGGCGCTGGGCCTCGCTCAGGTCCTCGGGGTTGGCCCGCAGCATCAGGCAGGCCGCCAGCAGGTCGATCACGCTCATCCGCAGCCCATCGCTCGTGCTAATCGCCGGATCGCGCAGCATCTCGCGCAGCCAGACGATCCCCTCCTCGGCGCGGCTGAGCAGCCCATACAGCCCGCCGACAACACACGCGCCCACCCAGCGCCAGAAGGTCGGCAGATCGCTGTGGGCGATCTGTTGGGCGCAGCGCAGGGCCTGGGTGTATTTGCCGCGTTTGATCAGATGCAGCAGCAGCGGGAAGCGCAGCAGCACGCTGCGCTGGCCGTGCCACAGCAGCGTGGGCAGGCTGAAGATGCCGCGCGCCGCCGCCACCAGAGCCGCCTCATCACCCTGGCCAAAGTGGATCATGCACTGCTCGCCGACAACGTGCAGGGCCATGTCGGCGCGGCGTTCGCGGGCGTAGGCCTGGGCCGCCGCCCCGAGCAGCTCCGCCGCCGCCAGCGGATCGACCTCGCGCCAGGCCAGCCCGCGCAGGTGCAGCAGGGTCGCCGAGGGCGCCGCCTCGGCCGGCAGCTGCTCGAGCCAGCGGCGCACCTGGAGCGGCTGCAGCACCAGCTCAAAGCCGTGGGCGATCAGCAGCGCCCGCGCCGCCGCCCAGTCCTCCAGCGCCACGTACAGATCGATCGCCGCCGCCACCGCAGCGTGTGCGGCCAGCAGCGCGGCGGCCTGGCCCAGCCAGACATTCCGCGTCGCCGCCGAGCGCCGATCGGAGCGCCGCAGCACTGCGCTCCAGAACGGATCGTAGGTGTACCAGCCGTCGCCAAGCGGCTGCAAAAACAGGTTGCGCTGCCAGATCACGGCCGCCTCGGGGCCGCACAGCGCCACCAGAATCGTCGGGGTGAAGCGCGGCAGATAGGCGGCGGCCACGGTTGCTGCGCGGGCGGGAGCAGGCACGCTATCCAGCACCTCGCGGCCCAGAAAAGCCGCCAGATGCTCCGGCTCCAGCAGCGGCGCGGCCGAGCGAGCGGTCGGCAGCACGCTGATCAGGCGCACCCCGGTGGGCCAGCCCGCGGTCAGCTGGGCGATGTGATCGACCGTGGCGGGCGCGACGACCAGCCCGCGCCCGGCCAGAACCTGGGCGATCTCGGCGGCGGTGTAGCGCAGATCCTCGGTCTGGAGGGTGAGCAGCTGGCCACGCGCCGCCAGCCGACTCAGATCCAGCGCGGGCTGCCAGCGGCCCAGCAGGATAAAATGCACATTCATCGGCCACTGCATAAGCGCCTCGGCCAGCAGGTCCAGGGCGGCCGGGCCAAGCAGATGCAGGTCATCGAGCACGCAGCCGACTCGGCGTGGCGCCAGGCCAGCCAGCTCATCGCCCAGCCGGGCCAGCCACACGCTGGCCGACTCGCGTCCGCCGCCCTGCAGGACCTGGCGACTCTGGGCGAACGCGGCTGGCAGCCGCTCGTGGAACGCCGCCACCAGATTCTGCACCACCTCGATCGGGCTGCTCTGGTCGGTAATCGACCACCAGGCCACATCGCCGCCAACGGTCGCCAGCGCCCACTGGGCCAGCAGCGTGGTTTTTCCATAGCCAGCCGGCGCCACCACGCTCAGACAGCGGCGCTGCCAGATCTGCTCCAGTCTGGCCAGCAGATCAGGTCGTTCGATTAGGTCGGGCGTTAGTAGCGGCGCCATGGGCTGCCCCCTCATCCTCAAAAATAAGCCCGGAGTTGGCCACAACGGTTGTGTGCTGGTGAACCAGTGCTCGGTCTGTCCACTGTCGATCATAGCATGGCAGGCCGATATGTCGATTCTTCCCTCCAGGTGCTGTTTGTTAAAATATTTTACTCTTTAGTCCTAGTCGTTAATAATGTTAAGTACTATGACAAGTAGCCTATTAGTCCTGTTAATCACCTGTGGGGGGTATTGTATTCTTCTCCAGAAGGAGTACGATGGAGATAGCATAGAAGCCTATTCAATCACCTAAAACCACTCTCGCTGGACAACATATTGATGATCTGGATATGATTCTGCGCCTATTTAATCTCACGCATCGCTGTAGCTGCTCGCACCGTGAATAGGAAGCATTGCAGCTGCTGGTTCGCTAAGGAGGTGGTTGATCGTCGTCACTCAGAGCGGAGATCGGGTGGTTCGGCAAGCTTCGCTAATGCCGCCCACTGTGAAGCGGTTGGAAGCCTTAAGTCATGAAAAGAGGATGCAATGTCTAAACCACGAAACCTGCTGGTAGTGTTGGCTGGACTCGTTGGGGCGATCGCGCTCCTGGTGTTGAACGCAGGCTCGGCGCGAGCCACCCATGTTGCGCCAGTGCTTGTGCCTGGCAATCCAAACTGTACCGACCGGGGCTACGACTTCGGCTTCAAGCCCCAGCCGGAGCCACCACCAACGGGCACCTACACATTTCCCGGCGGCAGCGTGACCATCACCAGCAATGGCACCTTCTTCGACTGGACCTCAACCCTCGGGATGGATGCCGTGATCGTCAAGGGCGGCAATAACGCCAATGAGTATGTGTATGATGAGTCGCTTGGCGATACCGGCCTGCACCCGCCAGTGAATGCTAGCGGCCGCTTTGCGGGGATCAGCCACATTGAGTTCTGCTACGACTTTGAGCTAACCGTCAGCAAGACCGCCGACACCACCTATACTCGCACCTACACCTGGGACATCAAAAAATCGGTCACCCCGGCGACCTGGGATATGTTCACGGGCGATAGCGGCACCTCGGACTACAGCGTGGTGGTCGATCGCACCGGCTACACCGACAGCGACTGGGCGGTCAGCGGGACGATCACGGCCTTCAACAACACGCCGTATACCGCCACTGTCACCAGCGTCACCGATTCGATCTCGGAGTTTGGTTCGATCAGTGTGAGCTGCCCGGTGAGCTTCCCGGCCGCCCTGGCCCCAGGGGCAAGCCTGTTCTGCACCTATAACCAGGGATTCAGGCCAGATTAATCCGCCAGCGCATCTGACATGAGACGGTCCCCACACGTGCCAGGATCACGCTCACCGTCGTGACGATCGCGTCGCCGAAATCCGACTGCTCTGGTTGG
>DAOTUS010000167.1:0-2776 GCA_034437415.1 Herpetosiphonaceae bacterium | reverse complement strand
CCAACCAGAGCAGTCGGATTTCGGCGACGCGATCGTCACGACGGTGAGCGTGATCCTGGCACGTGTGGGGACCGTCTCATGTCAGATGCGCTGGCGGATTAATCTGGCCTGAATCCCTGTTAAAGCGTTCAGATCGTTCGGAGCGCAGGTCCTTGGGATTGAGATGCGATTGCCCTGGGCCATGGCCGATTGATCCTGGATATGCCTCGCCGTGTGTGGTATGCTACGCCGCGTGTGGCGACCAGCGGGTCGTCACGAGTGTTGAGATGGAGCGAAGCCACCATGTCTGATCCTGTCATCGGATGCTGTCCGGAGCACCTGATCGGCTACGCCGACGCCATGGTTCGCGTGAACGACATCCTCCTGGGAACCGCCCACCACCTAGCCCGCCAGCTCGACATCTTTTTCGGAATGTGTCAAGCCCGGTGAGACAGCTGACGATCAGGAATTCCGTTCCAGACGCGCCGAGTCGTCCGCCGGCGACGCCGTGGTCAGCGGCGGGTTAATCCAGGCGGCGGTCGGCACCGCTGGCGGCGTCGGCTGCCCCCGCACAAACCGCTCGGGATGGACGGCGGCGGCGGCGGTCAATACCCCCTGGCGGGCAGCAACGACCGCGTCGGCGGTGCCACCATGCATCATTGCGGGTGTCAGCAGCCCCAACCCGCTGTCACCCAGAGGGTACCCGGTGCTCATGGTTGTACCACTGCACGAACGTGGTCACCCAGGCCCGTGCGTCGGCCAGACTGGCGAAGCGATCGGGGTAGGTCGGGCCGTACTTCATGGTCTTAAACTGCGCCTCCGAGTACGGATTGTCGTTTGACACGGTCGGGCGGCTATGCGAGCGCCGCACGCCCAGGTCGATCAGCAGCTCGGCAACCGCCTTGGAGGTCATGGGTGCGCCCCGGTCCGCGTGGATCGTGAGCTGGTCCGGCGCAATGCCCTCCCGCTGGCAGGCACCGGCCAGGACCTGCTCCGCCAGCAGCGCCTCCTCGTGGTCGGCCAGCAGCCAGCCGACAATCATCCGGCTGAAGATGTCGATCACGACGTAGAGGCTGTACCAGATTCCCGGCTGCGGTCCACGGAGCTTCGTGATGTCCCAGCTCCACACCTGGCACGGGGCGGTGGCCAGCAGCTCAGGCCGCGTGTACACCGGGTGGCGGCGAATGGCGCGGCGCTCACGGGTGGCGGCATCCGCCCGGAGCAGCCGGTACATTGTGCGCCAGTGGCAGAGATAGACGCCCTCATCGAGCAGCGTGGCGTAGACCGTGCGCGGCGCTTGGTCAACAAAGCGCTCGCTGTTGAGCGCATCCCGTACGCCGGTCTGCTCGGCCGGGCTGAGGGCGCGTGGATGCGCTTGCCGCACGGTGGGACGCGGCTGGCGCACGGGGCGCTGGCGGCGATAGACGGTGCTGCGGGGCACGCCCAGCGCGGTACAGGCCGGGCCAACGCCCAGCAGCGGGGCGAGTTCCTGGACGCTGTCCATCATAATGCGGCGTCCGTCCTCGCGGCTGACGCCAGATACCCAAAGGGTCCCCACAGCGTGGCCATTTTTTTTGAATGTCCATAATTACCGTGGCCTGGGCCAGTTTGGCCTGTAAGCGGGCGTTCTCCTTGGTCAGGCGGGCCACCTCGTCGGCGAGGGGATTGTGCGGCTGCGGTACCGGGCCGGGGCGCTGGGCGTCCAGGCTGGTGGCGCCTCGGTTGACGCGCTGGCGCCACTTCGCGAGTTGGGAGGTGTACAGGCCATGCTGGCGCAGCAGGGCACCCCGGCGGGGGTCGCCGCGCTCGTAGGAATCGTACTCGGCCAGAATGGCGCGGCGCTCGGCGGTGGTCAAGGTCGGGCGGTCAGTGGCTGGGGTGGTCTCGTTCATACGGCTGTCCTCGCGCCCTATTCAAAACGGGGTCCAAGACTGTCTCACCTGATATTAGCACACAGGGCTGGGCTGACCCCGAGCGGAGTCTCTTTAAGGCGGCTATGATCGTGGCGTCGTATGCTGCCGAGCTGGCGAGTGCCCACCCGTGTGTCGACCAAATTGAGTGCGTGTTAAGCAGCGTGGCACGGGTGATCCAGCGGCTGGCGCGGACGCAGAAACGCCATAATCCGCCGACGACCACCCAACGCCTCCTCGAGTTGGAGGCGTCTCCAAAATAAGGTTGATGCGCACGACCACCGCGGGTCCTCGACTATGAACGTGTTTTTGTCTCGGCCAAGGGTCGGGAGGGCTAAATGTCATGCACTAAGGGCATAGCCATTGGCAAACACGTTCATACCAGCTCCTTTCAGGGTTCGAGGTGGCCAAAAAATTCGCGGGTCCGCTCCGCGGACAGTCGGGCGCCTGGCCCACCACCCGTGCCGCCCGCGCCATGCCTTCGCAGAAGAGCAGAACAGCAGAAGGGCAGAAATCAGCACAAACGTGCGAACCGAGGGGCCACACTACACCGAAATCCCTGGTTGCCGTAGCTGAAGCCGTAGTCGGGAGGATTCCTGTACCGCGCCGCGCAGCGAACATTTGTGCTATTCTCATAATATGAGCCACCCCGCAGCACCCGACCTTGACGACCCGCCCAGTCCACTGGCTCCACGCTGGCCGTGGCATCATACGCCCCGTAGACCGTCGCGCACCATTCCCGCACATTCCCGGCCATGTCCAGCGCACCCCACGGGCTGGCTCCGGCCGGAAAACAGCCCACCGGCGTCGGCACCCACACCCCGGTTTCCGCTGTGTTGGCGTGGTCCGGGCGCCAGGCGTTGCCCCACGGATAGAGCCGCCCGTCC
>DAOTUS010000166.1:0-1535 GCA_034437415.1 Herpetosiphonaceae bacterium | reverse complement strand
GATCAGCTTATCCTCGGCGTACTGCTCGAGCGCGTGGCCGATCCAGCCGACGGTGCGGCCGAGCGCAAACAGGCCAAGCGCCCCGCCCGGCGGCAGCCGCAGCACCTGGCTGACCAGCGCCAGCCCCAGATCGAGGGTCGGGTGATCGTCGAGCACCTCGCGGGCCGCGCCGACCAGGTTTTGTGCCAGCGCAACCGCTGGCTCGGTGGGATAGGCCGCGCTGGCCAGCTCGATCAGCAGGCGCCCGCGCGGATCGCCGCCAGGATACAGCACGTGGCCAAAGCCAGGGATCGCCTGGCCCAGCTTGAGCTTGTGCGCCAGCGCCGTGCGCACATCCGCGACCGGCGCCAGATCCGCCAGCAGCTGGACGGCCCACTCGGTCTGTTTGCCGTGCTTGATCCCGCTCAGGGCCGCCAGACCGGCGCTGACGACGGCGTACAGCGGGGCGCCTGCCGAGGCCACGCAGCGGGCCGTGAACGACGAGACATTCAGCTCGTGGTCGGCGCACAGAATCAGTGCCGCGCTGAGCAGCGGAGTCGCCCGCTCGTCATCGGGCACCCAGCTGCGGGCCAGCGTCGCCACAATGTCGGGCTGGACCCGGTCGGTGCCGGCGGCGACCGCCGTCAGCAGGTGGAGCACCCGCGCCGCCGTGCGGGCCAGCGCGGCCGGGCGCAGATCGTAGGCCGCCAGATCGTCGAGCGCCGCCAGCGGCAGCACCGCGCTGAAGGCGTCGAGCGTCGCCAGATTGGGCCGGGGCGGCGGCGGGATGCGCGGCTGGGCGTTGCTGAACAGGCTGGCGCTATCCGCCAGGCTGCCACGCCAGATCAGCGCCGCCACCTGCTCGATCGTGCGCTCGACCGCCAGGCTGGTGGCCAGGTGGCCGCGATAGTACAGCTGCTCGGCGGCGATCAGCGCAATCCCCGAGTCGAGCACCGGCGTGCCCCAGTACAGGGCGCTGGCGGCCACCGCCGTCGGGTTGCGCCGCCCCTCCTTGCGCTGCTTCAGCGTGTCCACGTCGTCGCGCAGGTAGCGGTGGGCGTGGGCGCCCTCGCGCTCCGAGCGCAGCAGCCCGCGGCTGACGTAGGCGTAGACCGTCTGCACGCTGATGCCAAGCTCCGCCGCCACTTCCTGGGCCGAGAGATAGCGCTGATTCGCCATACGATGCCTCCGAGATGTTTCTAATACATTGATTTATAAATCAATATTGACAACATTGATATATCTATTTATAGTTCATTCAGACGAAAAAATCAAGTTTAGCAGCTAGTAGCTAGTAGCTAGTGATCAGGAGCCACTGATCACTAGTGCTGTCCCAATCGAGTTGTGCGGAATGCCGCTGCAGACACGGAGCATGATCCACGAAGGCCACGAAGGCCACGAAGAGCCGTCGGAGATTCCGCAAACGTATCGTGATGATGCACTAGTGGGTCACTTGTCACGTCCATCGCCATTGGGCAGCCGCCCGAGATCGGCGGATGGGCCGACGGGTGACGGCACCCGAGCCGCCTTGGCTATGCCGCCGCTGCCGCTGGCGT
>DAOTUS010000165.1:0-11128 GCA_034437415.1 Herpetosiphonaceae bacterium | reverse complement strand
TCAGATCCTTGATATACTCCCACTGGCTGTCGGTCAGATCCGTTGGATAGATTTGATGTTTCACACCTTCAGTATATCCAATGATCTGCCGTCAGCCGCTACTTCTCAGACAGCTTCTTAGACGGATTCGATTCGAATAATGCTGCTGTCATCACTGATCTGGTTCTTAGGTATGTGACGGCCTGCCAGGAACAGGTATCCATACATTCCACCGCCGCTGATCACCGCCACGGCAATCTTTACCCAGAGTGGCAGGTACGTGGGGGAGATAAAGCCTTCAATCAGACCAGCAAGAATGAGAAACATAATGATTGCTCCCGATAGGATGAAGGCTCGTCGAGCTGCGGCTAGCAATGCCATCCGCCGCGACAGTAACCCCGGTCGCAAAATGGCCCAGGCTAGCTGGAATCCTGCACCGCCAGCCAGGAAAATGATGCTTAGCTCTACGACTCCGTGCGCGATGATAAAGGTCCATAGGTTATCGCCGAAACCGAGGTTTTGGGCCGCGCCGGAGAGAACTCCCAACATTAAGCCATTGAAATACAAGATGTAGATGGTAAATATACCAACTGAGAGGCCACCAATAAAGGCACGAAATGAGACCGAAATGTTGTTGGTGAGGATAAATGCTGCCGTTCCGCCGTTCTCATCGTTGATATCGCGCCACCATTCTCGACCTGAGCGGATGTTTTCAACCGCCGGGGTTAGCTCTGGCATGAGCGCTAGCCCTTGACTAGGGTCACGTGCTGCGATAACCCAGCCAACGAGGGCTGGAATAAGGAATACCAAAAAGGCTGCCAGCGTATAAGGCAGGGTTTCACGAAACGTTCGCGGCAGCAGGATTAGGAAATAGTCCTTTAGTTTGCTGACGGCAGTCGAACGCTCGCGGTAGATTGCACTGTGCCCTTGCGCAACTAGGTCGTTGAGGTAGATCGCCACCGGGTGACCGGGATAGTCGCGCCGAGCCTGGGCTAGATCGGAGGTGGCCTGTCGGTATAGGCGGCCAAGCTCTTGGAGCTCGCTGGCTTCAAGCCCAACAATATTGCTTTGAGCTGAGCGCGTTAGTTGGGTCAGCCGTTCCCATGTGGTGCGTTTGGCAGTGATAAAATCTTCTGCTACCATACTTGTATCTCTCCTGCTATCTACTATCTAAGATTGGGGCACGCGATGATTGAAAATCGTTATAGTGATCGATATATTGTTGATACACCCGAAAATATTGAATTTGGCTATGATGTTGCAGGTATTGGGGTGCGTTTTTTGGCGGCACTGGTGGATAGTTCAATATTCACGGCGATCATGTATATTATTTTCCGTTTGCTAGACTTTGATATTGGGTCGTCTGTGTTCAAAACCTTCCTGCTTGGTTCTACATTGCTTCAGTGTGCATATTATATCGCCTTTGAGCGCTTCTGGAATGGTCAGACGCCGGGGAAGCGCTTGCTGGGTATTCGCGTTGTGCAGGAAGCTGGTCGGCCAGTTACCCTGATCGCTTCAGTTATTCGTAACTTTATTCGTCTCATCGATTTTTTCCCGGTGTTCTATGGCACTGGTGTTCTGACAATGTTTATTGATAAACGCAGCCGTCGCGTCGGCGATCTGGCGGCCGGAACCCTGGTTGTCCGCGATCGCCAGCGGGTTACCCTGGAGTCGTTGCTTGCAGGGACCCAGTCTAGCCGGGTCGCCAGTGCGCTGGCTGGGAATAATAAGTCGCTGTTGCCGAATATCGAGGCGTTGCGGCCCCAGGACATGGCCCTGGTTCAGGATTTTTTGGCGCGCCGGAACACGTTGCCCCCGGATCGCCGGAGCCGCATCGCTTCTCAGCTAGCCTATGCGTTGTTTGGTCGGCTTGGCTACAGTGTTCCCGGTGATGCCGAGCTGTTTTTGCAGCAGGCTAGCGATCAGTATGTGATTATTCAGGGCCAGGCTTTGAGTCAATAAGCGCGATCGCTTGCTCTAGAAGGGTACTCGCTCCGGCTGGCAATTCGTGATGATGGGGCAGGCGGCGAAACCAGGCGCCCTGTTTACGCGCAAATCGGTGGGTGTTGAATTTGAGCTGGCTGATACAGGCTGGAGCTGCGGCTGTGCCGGCCCATAATCTAGCGAACTCGCGGTAGCCCAGGCTCGACATTGCCGGCAGCTCCCAGCTGTAGCCGCTGCGAATCAGCCCAAATACCTCGGCGATCAAACCGCTATGGATCATTGCGTCGACACGTTCGTCGATGCGGGCGTAGAGCTCACCGCGGGGACGTTCTAGATCGAGTGTGGTCATTCGATATGGTGGCGGCTGACGAGTTTGCAGCACACTCATTGGCTGCCCGGTGACGTGAAACACTTCGAGCGCACGAATTACTCGGCGGACATTGCTTGGGTCGATCGCTGCCGCAGCCTCTGGATCGATCTGGGCGAGCTGCTGATGCAGGATCGCAATGCCATCGCGCTCGGCCTGAGCCAGCAGCGTGTTGCGCAGTTCAACCTGGGGTGGAACGTGGGGAATCTGCCAGCCCTCCAGAACTGCGGCGACATACTGGCCAGTCCCGCCAACCAGCAACGGCAGGCGTCCGCGCGCAACGATGGCGTTGATCGCAGCGTAGGCCGCCGCCTGGTAGGTGGCGAGCGAATAATCGCCCGCTGGATCGATCAGGTCGATCAGATGATGCGGAACCCTGGCTTGCTCCTCAGGGGTAGGCTTGGCGGTGCCAATATCCATGCCCCGATAGACCAGCCGTGAATCGGCGGAGACAATCTCGCCATTCAGCGCCTCGGCCAGCTCCAGGGATAGGGCGGTCTTGCCCACAGCGGTTGGGCCAACCAGGGCAACTACGAGCGGATGTTGGGTATTCATTGTTGCATGATAGCGGTCTCAACGGTCATGTCAAGCACACTGGCGATTTTTGGTGTACAGTAGAGAACGCAAAGCATAGATGATCGAGTCTGGCGCGTTGCTTTGATTCTAGGTGATAAGGGGGGATACGATGTCTGACCAGGAAAAACGCCCATCGGAGGCTCAGGATGAGTCGCTTGAACAGGCAACTGGCGGCTTTGCTGGCCAAACGGGATACAACAGCGATTTCACCGAGGGCCACTACGATAGCGAGCGGATTGCGCACCCGGATGGCACGGTTGATGATCGAGCCGGTTCATACGAGTCAGGCTATGCCACATCCGACCGCGATAGCGCCCTGACGCCGCAATCACCGCCTGATGCAGTCGGCGATGACGAGCCAACCAACAATTACACTGAAGGCCGCGAGCTAGACTCGGCTGGCAACCTGGTAGTGGAGGAATAAGCGTGCAACTCTACGACTCGCTGCGGCGAACGCTCGTACCGATTCAGCCCATCGACGATCTTGTTCGAATGTATGTGTGTGGGATCACACCGTACGACACCAGCCATATGGGCCATGCGCGAACTTATGTTGTGTTCGATACGATGCGGCGGCTGCTGGAGTGGCAAGGGATACCGGTGCTGTATGTGCAGAACGTGACCGATATCGATGACGATGTGCTGCGTAAAGGCGCGGAGCTTGGGGTCGCCTGGGACGAGCTGGGCCGGCGTGAAACCGAGAGTTTCCTGCGGAATATGGCGGCGATCAATGTGGCTATGCCGAACCACTACGTTAAAGCCACCGAATCAATGCCCCAGATTATTGCGATCGTGAGCGGGCTGGTCGAGCGGGGCGTGGCCTACGAGCACAACGGGAGCGTATACTTCTCGGTGCAGGCCGATCCGAATTTTGGCACGCTGGCGCACAGCGACTACCCGACGATGCTGGCGACCGCCAACGAGCGCGGGAACTTCCCCGACGACCCGAACAAGCGCGACCCGCTGGATTTTGTGCTCTGGCAGGCTGCCAAGCCAGGCGAGCCAACCTGGATCAGCCCGTGGGGCGAGGGTCGCCCAGGCTGGCACATTGAGTGCACGGCGATGGTGCTGGATTATCTTGGCCCGCGCATCAATATTCATGGCGGCGGCGGCGATCTGCAGTTCCCGCATCACGCCTGCGAGCTGGCCCAGGCCGAATGCTACACCGGGCAGTCGCCGCACGTCGAGGCCTGGTCGCACGTGGGGATGGTCTGCTACGAGGGCGAGAAAATGAGCAAATCGCTCGGCAATCTGGTGCTGGTCAATGCTACGCTGCAGCACCACTCGGCGGATGCGCTGCGGATTGCCCTGCTCAAGTATCCCTATCGTGAGTCCTACGAGTACACCAATGATGACGTGGTCTGGGCTGAGGGGATTGTGGCACGGCTGCAATCGGCCGCCTCCAGCGCGGTTGGCGGCGGCGCCCAGTCAGCCGAGGAGCTGCGGGTTGATATGCTGAACGCCCTGGACAACGACCTTAACACCCCTGACTGTATTCGTCTGCTGATCAGCCTGGCCGAGGCCGCGCTGAATGGCGAGGTTGACGATGCTGAGGCCGCCGCCGCCACGATTTGCGAGGTTGGCGGTATTTTAGGGCTAACCACCGACCAGTGGTAGGCCGGTTGACAGCGGCAACGAGCAAAACACAGCAGATTCAATCCTGCCATGTTTGCTCGTTGCTGCTCCGGCGGCCTACTCTCGCTCGACACCGAGCTGCTGCTCCAGGGCTTCGAGCAGCTGGACGATATGGCGCCGGTTCGAGCCGAAGTCGGCGCTGCCCTTCAGCGCCTGTGACTGAATATCGACGCGGGTTCGATTGCCCTCTTCGATAAACGAAATGCGCATCTGGGCGGTAAAGATGCCGAGCATTGACGAGATCTCGACCTGGAGCGACTGCTGGCTGTCGGCCCGGCTGGTTAGCTCCCAGCCACTCTGCGCATTGATCGCCCGCACAGCCGCGTCGAACACCTCGAGGCGCGTTTTGGCAAAATAGGGCGTACGCAGCTCCTCAAACTGGGGTGTATCGCTGGTATTGGCGGTATTGGTATTGATTCCAGCCCGAAATTTCGCTGGGAAATTATCAACAAAGCGGTAGGCGTAGAGCACCACGCCAAAACACACCACAAACACAATGATCCGTTTCATTGGCAAGCGCTTCGGCCGCGCCTGAAACACCCAGCGAACTAACGAAAAAACAGTGATCATCGCCACAATAATGGCGGCGGCAACAAATAGTTCCCAGGGTAGCAGCTCTGTATCCATTGACCGACAACCTCCTTGGTAAAAAATAATGATAGCAAGGCCACCATGCTACCACAATCGTTTGATTCTTAATCTATCGCGGCGGTTTGACATACGAGGCTAGACCGTTATTATTCCTGCGAGCGGTTTGCAAACCAGTGAGGTGCCTGTGAATCCAGAGCATTTAGCGCGTGGTATCAAACGATCATCGACGTTGAAGATTCAACGCCAGCTGCTGCTTGTCCGCTGCCTGTGTCGCGGGCCGCTAACCAGCGAGGCCCTCATCGCCGACGTGAATCAGCTGATGCTTGACGCCTATCCCCAGGCGGCGCGCGAGGCCTTTCGCCACGACCTGCGGGCGCTCCGAGAGGTGTTTGGCTGCGTGATCTCCTATGTTGCCGGGATTGGCTATCGGCTGATCAGCGTGGGCGATCTGGCGCTGCTTGATCTCTCGATCGATGAGATTGCCGCCCTGCGCTTTCTCGACTCGATCTACAACGCCACCAGCAACAATCTGCCCGAGTACCAGCATGTGCGCCAGCTAGTGGCGCGGATTGTGGATCTGCTGCCGGTCGACCAGCGCGGGGCCTTGAACGAGGGCGAGCCGACGGTTCAGCTGGCTGGCCCGCGAACGCCCTATCCCTACGACGTGGCCACGCTGCGGCTGCTGCGGCGTGGGCTGACGCTGCGGCGCGAGATACGCTTCCGCTATCAGCCCAGCCTGCGCCCTGACGAGGAGACCCATCGGATCGCCCCGATTAACCTCTTCACCCGCGACAGCCATCTGTATCTGTTGGCCTACTGCCTAGAAGGGCCAACTGGTATGGAGGAGCGGGTCGGCGGCTTTGTCGACTACCGCGTGGACTATATTGTCAAAGGCAGCGTGGTGGTCTCGCCAAAGGTGCTGCCGCCGAGCCTGCCAAAACGCCCGACCTGGACGATTCGCTATGAGCTTGGCCCGGAGGTGGCCCGCAAAGGCCGGGTGGCCCACTGGTTTTCGGATACGCAGATCGAGTATCGGCCCGATGGCTCGGCGCTGGTGTCCGCCACGGTGCACAATCTGTGGCAAACCCGCCAGATCTTGCTGCGCTACCTGGATAGCTGCCTGGTGCTGGAGCCGCCCGAGCTGGTGACGCTCATGCGTGAGGCGGCCCAGAAACTCAGCCAGAAATATGCCATCTAGCGCACATTTGTGCCGCAGGCTAGCGACTATACTACGTGTGAGTGAGTAGATTGGTTGAGCGGCAGAGTGGAAGCTCTGCCGCTTTTGGGTGGAGCTTTGGATGATAGATCGATCTTCGGCGCTCGTTCAGCGGGCGGCGCACATTCTGGCGTATGTGCTGCATCCAGCGGTGCTGCTGCTGGTCACGATGGCCCTGCTGAGCTTTTTTCAGGAGCAGTCGGCTGGCCGGAGCCTGCTGGATATTGGGATTCTGCTGCTGGGGCTGCTGCCGGGGCTGCTCTACATCGCCTGGAAGGTGCGCCACGGGGCCGTGAGCCATCCGCATCTCTTGTTTAAAGAGGAGCGGCGAATTGTTCTGCCGCTGTTTTTGCTGGGCATGGTCGGCTCGCTGCTGCTGTACAAGCTCACCGCGGCGCCTGATTTTATCCTCGAAGGCATGGCGATCGGCCTGCTGGAGGGCGTGGGCCTGACCGTGATCACCCGCTTCTGGAAGATTAGCTTCCACGCCGCCGTCTCGATGACCTGCGCGGCGTTTTTGCTGCCGCTATCGACCGGGCTGGCCCTCGGCATGGCAACAGCCGCGCTGATCGTTGGATGGGCGCGGCTGCCGGTCAACCATCATACCCTGGCCCAGGTTCTTGGCGGCTGGGCCTACGGGTTTGGGGTAACGCTGGCGCTGCTGGCGCTGCTGACCGATTATGTCTAAGACCAATATTAAATACGCTGGAATGGCGGGCTTTTGACCTCACCCCGTCCGCAAGCGGACACCCCTCTCCACTGCGGTGGAGAGGGGGAAATGCCCACGAATGTGATCGGTATTGCGTCTAGGCGGCGACGCTGGACAGATGGCGAAGTGCGGTCAGGACCGCATCGGCGACGGCGGTGGTTGAGCAGGCGGTGCCCGGCTCGGCCAGGTCGGCGGTGACGATCCCGGCGGCCAGCGTTACCTCGACGGCCTTTTCCACCGCGCGCGCCTCGGCCTCCAGGCCCAGCGAGTAGCGCAGCAGCAGCGCCGTACTCAGGATGGTTGCGATTGGGTTGGCGCTGCCCTGGCCGGCAATGTCGGGGGCGCTGCCGTGGATTGGCTCGTACAGACCGCGGCTGCCCTCGCCAAGCGAGGCCGACGGCAGCAGCCCGAGCGAGCCGGCCAGCATTGAGGCCTCGTCGGTCAGGATATCGCCAAACATATTTTCGGTGACGATCACATCGAAGTCGGTTGGACGCCGCAGCAGGTGCATTGCGCAGGCATCGACCAGAATATGCTCGAGCTTCAGATCGGGATACTCGCTGGCCACGATGGCGCTGGTGACCCGCCGCCACAGCCGCGAGGTCTCCAGCACATTGGCCTTATCGACCGACGTGACCACGCCCCGGCGGGTGCGGGCGAGATCGCAGGCCCGGCGCACGACGCGGGCGATCTCGCTGGTGGTGTAGACGCAGGTGTCGGTGGCGCGCTCCTCGTCGGCGCGCACGTAGACCGAGGTCTTCTCGCCGAAGTAGATCCCGCCGGTCAGCTCGCGGACGACGACCAGATCGACGCCCTGGACAATCTCGGCCCGCAGCGGCGAGCGCTGGGCCATCGCCGGGGTGACCGTGACCGGGCGCAGGTTGGCGTACAGCCCCAGCGCCTTGCGAATCCCCAGCAGCCCCTGCTCGGGCCGCACCGCCGCCCGTGGGTCGTCCCACTTGGGGCCACCGACCGCGCCAAGCAGCACCGCGTCGGCGCCCTGGCAGACCGCGAGGGTCGCAGCGGGCAGCGCGGTGCCGTGGGCATCGATCGCGCAGCCACCGATGAGCGCCTCGCTGAACTCGAACGTGTGATTCCAGCCCTCGGCCACCGCCCGCAGGACGCGCACGCCCTCGGCCACCACCTCAGGCCCAATCCCGTCGCCGGGAAGGAGGGCAATTGTTGCTTTCATTGGGGTTCCTTATTAGTAGCTAGTAGCTGGCAGCTAGTCGCTAGTGGGCTGGGTTTTAAAGTACTCCAGAATTCTTTTTTACTAGCTACTGACTACTAGCTACCAGCTACCAACTGCGACGTATTCACCCGCTGCGGATTGGTCGTCTCGTAGGCGTTGATGGCGGTCTCCTGGGCCTGCAGGTAGCCGAGCTGGTCGACGCCGTAGAGCAGACAGTGCTTGGAGAAGGCATCGATTGGGAAGCCGACCGTCTGGGTCTCGTTGATCACGATCTGCTGGTTGGCCAGATCGACCGTGATCTCGGTGGTTGGATCCTCCTGGCACAGGCTGGTGAGCTGCAGCAGGGTCTCGGGGTCGACGACGATTGGCAGCAGGCCATTTTTCAGGGCGTTATTTTTGAAGATATCGGCGAAGTAGGTGCTGACGACCGCCTTGAACCCAAAGCCCTGCAAGGCCCAGGGCGCGTGCTCCCGCGACGACCCGCAGCCGAAGTTATGCCCAGCCACCAGCACGCCGGCGCTCTGGGCCTCGGGGCGATTGAGCACGAACTCAGGGTCGGAGCGCCAGTCGGTGAACAGAGCCTCGCCAAGGCCGTTCTTGTCGGTGACCTTGAGATAGCGGGCCGGGATAATCTGGTCGGTATCGATATTTTCAATCGGCAGCGCCACGCAGCGGGCGCGAAAGGTCTGAATTGGTTCCATAGCAGTGCTTCCTTTATCTACTTCACGCAGCTGCGCGACGATTAGAGCATGTCACGCACGTCGGCGACCTGGCCGCTGATGGCGCTGGCCACGGCGGTGAGCGGGCTGGCCAGGAAGGTGCGCCCGCCCTTGCCCTGGCGGCCCTCGAAGTTACGGTTCGAGGTGGAGACCGCGTACTGGCCCGGCGCCAGCTGATCGCCGTTCATGGCGATACACAGCGAGCAGCCCGCCTCGCGCCACTCAGCCCCGGCGGCGCGGAAAATCTCGTGCAACCCCTCGGCCTCGGCCTGGGCCTTGACCCGCTGCGAGCCGGGGACCACCAGCATCCGCACGCTGGCGGCGACTTTGTGGCCTTCGATCAGCTGGGCGGCCGCGCGCAGGTCGGTGATCCGCGAGTTGGTGCATGATCCCAGGAATACCACATCGATCGGGTGGCCGAGCAGCGGCTGATTTGGCTCCAGGCCCATGTAGAGCAGGGCTTTGTCGAGGGCGCTGCGCTGGCTGAGGTCGCTGTAGTCGGCCGGGGCCGGGGTGTTGCCCGTCACCGGAATGCCCATCCCAGGATTGGTGCCGTAGGTAATCATTGGCGCCAGATCGTCGGCGTTCAGCTCGACGACCAGATCGTAGGAGGCACCAGGATCGCTGGGCAGTGTGCGCCAGTGAGCCACGGCGGCCTCCCAGTCGGCGCCCTGAGGCACGTGCGGGCGGTCCTGGAGCCAGGCAAAGGTGGTCTCATCGGGGGCGATCATCCCAGCGCGGGCGCCGGCCTCGATCGACATGTTGCAGACCGTCATGCGCTCCTCCATTGACAGCGCCCGAATCGCCGCGCCGGTGTACTCCAGCACATAGCCGGTGCCGCCGCCGACGCCGATCTTGGCGATAATCGCCAGAATAATATCCTTGGCGGTTACGCCAGGGTGCAGGGTGCCCTCGACCCGAATCTCGCAGGTTTTGGGCTTCTGCTGGAGCAGGCACTGGGTCGCCAGGACGTGGCCGACCTCGCTGGTGCCGATCCCGAAGGCCAGGGCGCCAAATGCGCCGTGGGTGCTGGTGTGCGAGTCGCCACAGACGACCGTCATCCCCGGCTGGGTCAGGCCCTGCTCCGGGCCGATCACGTGGACAATCCCCTGGTTGATCGTGCCAAGCTGAAACAGCGGAATCCCAAACTCGGCGCAGTTGGTGACCAGTTGGGTCAGCTGCTTCTGGGCGATCGGGTCGGTGACCGGGATAATCCCGTCGGCGCCGCGGGGCGTGGTCGGGGTGCTGTGGTCCATCGTCGCCAGGGTGCGGTCGGGGCGGCGAACCTTCAGGCCGCGCTCGCGGAGCGTGGTGAAGGCCTGGGGCGAGGTGACTTCGTGGACGAGGTGCAGATCGATGTAGAGGGTCGCTGGCGACGCTTCGTCGGCGGCCTGCACGATATGGGACTCCCAGACTTTTTCAAACAGTGTTTTAGGCATATGGTGCTCCAAAAATAGCGAGTAGTTGGCCTCCGCCGTGAATAATTGAGTTTATGGGTTCTTTTGATTGGTGGGGTTTCTTTTCGCTTCTCCACCCCTCCGCTGGAGGGGAAACCCAGGGGGTTTTCATCCCCCTGGATCCCCTAAAATGTAGTTTGTGGATGAATATCGTCTGGCGGATAATCCTTGCTGGTGAGATGAGAACGGATAGATCCTAACCCCCAACCCCTAACCCCAATACCGTTCAAATAAGGAAATTCGTGGGCATTTTCCCCTCTCCACCGCCGTGGAGAGGGGTGGCGCGCAGCGCCGGGGTGGAGGTCAGAAATGTCACCGTTCCGACTTATTTGAACGGTATTGCCCCTAACCCCCAACCCCTACCCAACCAGCTCCAGCCAGCCCCACTTGTCCTGGGTCGCGCCGCTGAACAGGCCGAAGAAGGCATGTTGCAGGACGGTCGTGATCGGGCCGCGCTTGCCGGCGCCGATGGTGATGCCATCGACCGAGCGGATCGGGCTGAGCTCGGCGGCGGTGCCGGTGAAGAACAGCTCATCGGCGAGATACAGGGCCTCGCGGGGCAGATTCTGCTCGCGGATCTCGTAGCCGGCCTCGCGGGCCAGCGTCAGCACGGTGTCGCGGGTGATTCCGGGCAGGATTGCGGCGGTAACAGGGGTGGTGTAGATGATGTTATCGCGAATGACGAACAGGTTCTCGCCGCTGCCCTCGCTGAGCAGCCCGTTGGTGTCCAGCGCGATGCCCTC
>DAOTUS010000164.1:0-2371 GCA_034437415.1 Herpetosiphonaceae bacterium | reverse complement strand
CCAATGTCACCCAACCTAGATAGGCCCGCTGGTTTCCCGAGACCAACCAGCAGTACGGGCCAATGCGCCGACCGAGGGTCAGGTGCAAGCCCACCGCCTTGGCGGGGGGTTGGTGACAGAGCTCTCCGAACTTTGTATAGAATTACTCATTGTGCCATTGCTGGATTGATGGGTGCTGGCGTAGGTAGGCGCAGGCTGCTTTCCAGAGTGCCGTGGTCCGTGGCTGACTCAGGTTCAGGAGTTGGTGGATATCGGTGATACGCAAGTCAGCGACCGATCGCAGCATAAAGATCGTCAAGAGGCGCGGGTCCTTGTGGGTACGCAGGATGGTTTCGACAACTTTCACCAGCTGGCGCTCCTCGATCTGCGCCATTGGGTTCAGCCCGCCACGGTCATGGTCGTTGGCCGATTTGGGCAGGTCTTCAAACGACGCCGTCCCCTGATTGATTCGGCGCAGATCTGTCCTCTGGCCCCGCATATACTCATGGATACGGGTGGTGACGACACGAAACATCCAGGTTTTTAGGCTACTTTCATAGCGAAATTGTTTGATTGATAGCGCGACTTCAAACAAGACCTCTTGCTGGAGATCGTCCAGGTCGAATGAAACGTCCTGCGGGTTCCCATACGACTGCAAAACGATGGCGGTGATATAGTCGGTGTACGATTGCCAGGCCAGCGATTGGGCGACATGATCATTGTCGCCCAGAATCTCAACGGTTTCGTGCTCGGCGTGATAGAACCCTACGATCCGCTCCATGCCTTTCTCGTCGCTAGGGTGTTCCACGATGCCCGCCAGAGCACAGGCATAGCACTCAAGGGTCTGCGAATCTAATCCCCATTGTTTGATATTGTTGAGCGTTTGCGCCGCGCTCAGACAGAGCGCGTAGGGCGATTCGTCCATTTCGGGCATAAAGCTCTCCTTGTAGGTATGAGTGGAGCCGCATCGGTCAGAATACCATGCGGATAATGATCGCTTACTGGGGCGGCCGGCTGCGGCTCCACTCCCGGCTAGCGCTCGCGAAACTCGACCACTCCGACCTGATCGGAGTTGCCGTTGACCCACACGCCGGCAACGACAAGGTTCCCGTTGAACCCATTCGGCGTGTAGTTGAGGACAACCGCCCAATTGGAGTAGCCTAGTCCGCACAGCGAAAAGTCGCCATTGCCGTTCGTCGTCCACTCAATACCCGGCCCGCCATTGTTGATGTTGCCAACCGCACCGCCAACGCCGCTCCCATTGCGCTGAATCACCCGGCCGGTGATACACGAGGCCGCATTGCCGGAGCTTTTGCCCTGGACCTCGGGATAGTTGCGGTTGATCCTTCCATAGTAGCCTCGCTGTGGCACCGCTGTCGCTGTAGGTCTGAGCGGAATTGGCGTCGGCCGGGGCACCGCAGTTGGCGGGGGCGGGTCAATCAGGGGCTTAAACCGGCTGACACATTCGACAGCTGGCTTGGCTTGTTCAGCGCCGCTCTCCCACAGCTCAACAGCGGTCTGGCAATAATTCCGGCCTTGCTCCCAGAACTCGAGTTTGTTTGCCCGTCCTTCGACGTTTTTCGCTAGAGCGATTTGAAACTCGGCGGCTGCAAGGAGGATATCACGATACATTGGTTTAAATCCAGGCATGGCGTTGTTATGGGTGTTGATAAAGTCCGCAGCGCTCAAAAGTTGTTCAAGCACCCGCTGGCGCTCGCTGGGATCTTCGAGCGCGCTCAGCGATTCGAGCGCGGGCTTAATATCGAGAAAGTGCTGGGCGGAGTCGCGGGCGGCGCGAATCTTGGTTCCATCCTGGTGATCGGCCGGAAGATAGCGTAAGGCGTGGTTGTACTGGTCAAATCCCGAGCGAACTTTCTCATTCTCGCCGTTGGATGCGCTAATTGTAACATCTCCCCATCTGGCGTAGGCCTCGCTTATCAGCAGGCGAAGATCTTGGTTTTGCGGATTTTGCATGCTCAGTTGGGTAAAAATAATCACCGCTTGTTCATAGTTTTGCTCCGTCATCGCTTGCTGGCCCGCTTGAATAAAGGTGCTCGTGTCAGCTCTTTGGAATATCGGTGTGCTGGTCGGCTGAGGCGGCGCGGCCGTCAGTGTTGCTGCTGGGGTAATGGTTGCCAGCGGTAGCGCAGGCCCGCCAACGCTATCGTCGGTTCGGCCGCAGGCGCCGAGGAGCAGCAGACAGATCAGCAGAATTATCCGTTGTTTAGGCATAGATTGGGATCCTCGCTAGTAGTATTCCAGCCATTTTCTTCTGTCCAGGCGAGTGGCCTTGATGGCTTCAGTGGGATTCGTATCACGATTCAGGCGGGTCCACAGGTGGCGGCGGGTCCACAGGTGGCGGCGGGTCCACAGGTGGCGGCGGGTCCACGGG
>DAOTUS010000163.1:0-4941 GCA_034437415.1 Herpetosiphonaceae bacterium | reverse complement strand
CCAATGTCACCCAACCTAGATAGGCCCGCTGGTTTCCCGAGACCAACCAGCAGTACGGGCCAATGCGCCGACCGAGGGTCAGGTGCAAGCCCACCGCCTTGGCGGGGGGTTGGTGACAGCTGTGTTTCCATCAAAAAATCAAGGCCGGCTCAGGCTTCAAGCTGCTGGCTGATCGTGGACACCGCCGCCAGGGCGGCCTCGTACATCCGATCGTGGCTGTACACATTCAGCTCCTCGGTCAGCAGCAGGCCATCGTTGAACACCCGCAGCTCGCCGACCTGGGTGCGAATCTCGTCGCCGATCTGCACCACCGAGACCACCGCCTGGTGGTGAGTGCCGCGCCCAAGGCTAATCTTCAGCTGCGGCTGCGCGGCGCAGGTCAGGGCAATCGTGGGCACGCCCTCGTCCTCGGGGCCGACCGCCTGGAGCGTGACCGTGACCGGGTTGTTGGCGCTGCTGAAGATGCACTCCAGGCCGTCAGCGGTCTGCGCAACGGCCGCAATCTGCCAGCCCAGGCAGCTGGCCATCCAGCCAACGCCCAGCAGCGCCGCCGCCTGATGCCGCCCCATCGTAATCGTCAGGGCCGAGAGCTGGTTGAGGGCCGGGCGCACCGTCGGGTGGTCGAAAATCTGGGCGAACATCGTGCGCCAGGGGGTCAGCCGCGCCCAGGTCAGGTCGCTGACCGCGATCGTCTCATCGCTCTGCACCAGCTCCTGGAGACGGGCCAGATCGGCCAGCGGCTCGGCAAAATCCACCGAGTCGACGATCCAGCGGTCGGCGTGGGCAAACAGCTGGGTGCGCACATTGCTGACCGGGTGGAGCGGCCCCGGCCACCAGACAAACAGCGGCAGATCGGAGACCACCAGCGGCAGCACGGTGCCGGGCAGCCGCCGCCGCATATTCTCGCCGACGGTGAGCGTGATCTGCTCGCAGCAGACCTGCTCGCCCTCGTCGACCGGGCGCTGGCAGACGGTGGTGACCCAGGCGCTCAGCTCGTTCTCGGCGCCGTCGGCCTCGATCAGCAGCGCCCGGCACGGGTGGGCGCCAAACACCGCCGGGACCGCTGTGCGAACCCGCTTGGCCAGCTCAGCGTTGGCCCCGTAGCTGATCAGCGTCAGGGTGCAGACGCGGGTGACAACGTGGGCGCTGTCGGCGTGCTGCTCGCCGATCTCCTGCCAGAGCGCCCGAATCTGGGTCTCGATCTCCGCGACGTTGGCGGGCCGCTCGTGGCCAATTTGCACTGTGTTCATGGGTATTTCCTTACTCTATGCAGGCGGCCTCAGGGTCGTTTGCCAAATACGTACCGCTGGCCCTGCGCCGAACCAACATAGCCGCCCCAGTTTTGTTCGATCTCAAGCAGGCGGGCTTTGTTCTCAGCGCTCAGTGTGGCTGGCGATGGCGGCGGATTATTCAGCCGCCGCTCGAACGATGCCCGCGACTCGGGCCATGTGGCGGCATCGAACTCCTCAAGCATGGCCTGCATCGGCAGCGAATTGCCAGCCACCAGCTCAGCGGTTGCTTTGATGTAGCTGGCTCTAATTGATGTCAATGTGTGCTTGATCGGCTCGATAACTCGATCCACAAGGTCTGGTCGCCCAACAAAGGTAAACAGGAACATGTAGGCATGCCGTTGACCGCTATCATCAAGTTTTTGCAGCGCTGGCTGATAGCGCTGGAAAGCCGCGACTAATTCATTGAGATCGCCAGTTTCACCCAAAGCCTCCAGGTAAAGTGCGAGATGGTGCGGCTGGATTTCAGCATCTGGCGCTGGCTGCAGTTCATGTACCAGTTCGCTCCAGCGCCCCTGGACTCGATACAGACTCTGGCGCGCAAAAACACTAATCCAGGAGCCTTTTACATTTTGAAGCTGCTGTAAGATCGCCTCTGCCGCTGTACTGTCGTCATCGTGATCAAGCATCTCAAACACTTGGTAAAGCAAAGGAGCTTTACGCCATTCGATCGATGGATGGAGCCAGCTGATCCAGCGGGCGTACTTTTGGGCTTGTTTCCAATCTGCTTTAGCGCACGCACGCATCAGCAAACGGCTTAACCCATAGGGGATTCCATAGAAAATTATAATCGCAGCAAAGCCGATATAGCCGATGTAGCCGGGCAGAATTAGCCAACCTTCGCTAATACTAAAGAAAACAACGCCAAAGATCGCAAGCATCAGATAATATGCGAGTCGGTATTCAGACTTGTACTGTCCCAGAAAAACCAACATGGCAAATATTACGATCATTAGCAACACATTATTGATTGTCCACATATCGCTGATCTCGCCCCGCTACAGCTTGCGCCAGGTGCGCCCGTGGTCGCGCTGGATCATCTCGTCGGCCTCGGCGGGGCCCCAGGTGCCGCCCTCGTAGGTTGGCAGCGGCGCACCGGTGTCGGCGGCCCAGGCCTCCAGGATCGGCGTCATCAGCGCCCACTGGGCCTCAACCTCGTCGCGGCGGGTGAACAGGGTCGGGTCGCCGAGCATCGCGTCCAGCAGCAGGCGCTCGTAGGCCTCGGGCGCGGCCACGCCAAACGAGGCGCCGTAGCGAAAATCCATATTGACCGGGTGGATCGTCATGCGCTGGCCGGGCTGCTTGGCGCTGAACTTGAGCGAGATCCCCTCGTTGGGCTGGATCCGCAGCGCCAGCACGTTGGGCTGAATATCGTCGCGGATCTCGGGGAAGAGCAGCAGGGGCGGCGTTTTAAACTGAATCGCGATCTCGGTGACCCGCTTGGCCAGCCGCTTGCCGGTGCGCAGATAGAACGGCACGCCCGCCCAGCGCCAGTTGTCGACCTCGAACTTGAGCGCGACAAATGTTGGGGTGCGCGACTCGGGGCTGACGCCTTTCTCCTGGATGTAGCCGGGCAGATCCTCGCCGTTCATGGCGCCGGGGCCGTACTGCGCCCGCAGCGTGCTGGCCGCCACCTCGGCACCGCGAATCGGGTGGATGGCGTGGAGCACCTTGACCTTCTCGCCGCGCACCGCATCGGCATCGAAGCGCACCGGCGGCTCCATCGCGGTCAGGGTCAGCAGCTGCATCATATGGTTGGTCACCATATCACGCAGCGCGCCGGCCTCCTCGTAGAACCCAGCTCGGCTGCCGATGCCCAGGCTCTCGGCGACCGTGATCTGGACGTGGTCGACGTAGTTGCGGTTCCAGATTGGCTCGAAAATGGTGTTGGCAAAGCGCATCACCAGCAGGTTCTGGACCGTCTCCTTGCCGAGATAGTGGTCGATCCGGTAGACCTGGCTCTCGTCAAAGGCCCGGCTGACCAGCGCGTTCAGCTCGCGGGCCGAGGCGAGGTCGTGGCCGAACGGCTTCTCAATAATAATCCGGATCCAGCCGCTCTCGTGGCGGCTCAGCCCGGCCGCCTGCAGGTTGGTGATCACATCGTCGAACCACGAGGGCGGAATGGCCAGATAAAACAGGCGATTGCCGACGGTGCCGCGGGTCGCATCGATCTCGTCCAGCTTGGCGGCCAGCGTCGTGTAGACCGCCGAGTCGCCAAACTCGCCGCCGACCCAGAACAGCCCCTCGGCAAAATTGTCCCAGACCTCGGGGTTGAGCGGCTGCACCCGCGAGTGCTGCTCGGTCGAGGTGCGCATCTCGCTGCGAAAATCGGCGTCGCTCCACGGGCGGCGGCCAACGCCAACTAGCGAGAATCCGCCTGGAACCATGCCCTCGCGCGCCAGATTGTACAGCGCCGGCAGCAGCTTGCGCGAGGTCAGGTCGCCAGTTGCCCCAAAAATCACGACCGTGCACGGCTCAGGTGTCCGGGCAATGCGCAGCCCTCGCCGCAGTGGATTCGGTTGATGCATAAAATCTCCTAGAGAAAGGCATGTGAGGATGCAGAGCGGGGATCGCCGTCGTCAGGCTCGATATCAGAATAATCTTTAGTTCCGGCCCGCTGGCCTGCCTCGAGTATAGCACGGTTTCAAGGCGATTCCACGCTGGATCCCCTCACCCCACCCACCCGTGAGTGCGGGAAAGTTTGGGCCGGTGGGACGCTAGGATTTGGCTCGGATATACATTTGGATGGACACATCGAGCACGGTAGTCCGTCCAGGGTTGTGTGAAGCGCTGATCGATCCGTTGGCTGAGCCTGTCGAAGCCCAGAGTTTTGGCTTCGACAGGCTCAGCCAACGATCATCAATCAACGGCTGACGGATCACTAGGTTGGATTAGCCGAAGGCAGCTCCGCCTCCACCAAGCGTGGCAGATCCAGCCCAAACGTCGAGCCTGCGCCCGGCTGACTCGCGACCGTAATCTCCCCGCCCATCAGGTGCGCGAGCTGGCGGCTGAGCGCCAGGCCCAGCCCGGTGCCGCCATACTTGCGGGTGGTCGAGGCATCGCCCTGGGTGAACGCGCTAAACAGGCCAGCGATCTGCTCGGGCGCAATCCCGATCCCGCTATCGATCAGCTCAAATAGCAGCGCGGCGGGCCGGGACGGATGGCAGCGAATATTAAAGTGTACCGTGCCCGCCTCGGTAAACTTGGCCGCATTGCTCAGCAGGTTGAACAAAATCTGGCGCACCTTGGTCACATCGGCCACCATCACGCCGACATCAGGCGCGCAGCTCACCAGCAGCTGATTGTGGTTTTTGGCAAACAGCGGCTGGGTGATCGTCACGACGCTCTCGACCAGCGCGACGACCGCAAACTCCTCCAGGTACAGGTCCATCTTCCCGGCCTCGATCTTCGAGAGATCCAGAATGGCATCGATAATCGTCAGCAGGTGGCGCCCGGCGGCCTGAATCTTTTTCAGATCGTGCTCGGCGTGAAGGATCCCGGCATCGCTCAGGTCGTCCATCAGCAGCTCGCTGTAGCCGATGATCGCGTTCAGCGGCGTGCGCAGCTCGTGGCTCATCACCGCCAGAAACGCGTTTTTGGTGGCGTTCATGGCCTCGGCGGTCTCCTTGGTGCTGCGGAGCTGGGCGATCTC
>DAOTUS010000162.1:0-9816 GCA_034437415.1 Herpetosiphonaceae bacterium | reverse complement strand
CAGGCAGGCATCGTTATTGGAGCGCTGCAAAAGCCAGCGTAGGCATACAGAAGTCATATCGCTGGGTGTTCATCTCCAGCACACAAGGAGCATCATCATGGCACCGAATATCACATCAGCGGTGGCGCAACTCCAGACGATTGAACAGGCTTTGAATGCCGCATTCTTTGAACGCGCAGACGCAATCCGCGCCTTGCTTGTGGCGCTGCTCGCCGGTGAGCATGTGGTTCTGCTGGGGCCTCCAGGAACAGCCAAAAGTGAACTGGCTCGTTCGGTGAGCCAGTGTGTTGTTGATGCCGGCGGCACAGGACTCTCGTTCTTCGAGTACCTGGCGACCCGCTTTCTTACGCCAGACGATCTCTTCGGCCCCGTCGATCTGGTTGCCTATGAGGCTGGCGAGTATCGCCGTATTCTTACCGGTCGGATGGCGGATAGCGATCTGATCTTCTTTGACGAATGTTTCAAGGCGAGCGGAGCCTCGCTCAACCTGCTGCTCACCCTCCTGAATGAGCGCGTTTTCCACAACGGGCGTACCCGTGTCAATGCGCCCCTCATCACGATGATTGGGGCCAGCAACGAACTACCCGATGGTGATGAGAGCGCGGCACTCTGGGATCGGTATCTTCTCCGGATCACTATCGGCTATCTCAAGACCGACTGGATGTCCATGATGCAGCGCTCGTCTGGCGCTGCTGCCATGCCAACGGTGAGCCGCGCCGATGTACTAGCGCTCCAGGGCGTTGTGGACCAGGTGACTGTTCCCCCGGCGATGTTCCAGGCTCTGGCCACCTTCAAAGCGGCATTGGCGGCTGAGGGGATTGAGTCGAGTGATCGACGCTGGCGGAAGTCGCTGAAAATCCTCCGCGCTCACGCGCTGATGGATGGCCGCACCGTGGTCAACGAGGACGACCTTGATATGCTCCGGCATGTGATGTGGAATGCCGCCAGTGAGATCAGCACGGTTGCCAAAATCGTCGGCAAAATTGGCAATCCAAAGGTGGCCAACTACCTTGATCTGGTTGATGCAGCGATGCAGGTCTTTCACAATCTCAAAGAGGGTCTTACGCGGGTTCAAGATCCCGGCGAGCAGGGCAAACTGATCATCGCGGCCTATGGAAAAATGCGAACGACGCGCGATCAGCTCAACGCATTGGACGCGGAAGTTACTGGACGGAAAGTGACGACGGCACGGGGCCAGTTCACCATCGCGTTTCGTGAGATCACCGACCAGGTGATGTAGGAGCACCCAATGGCACAGAATCAGATGTTCGCAGGGGATTCATCTCCCCTGCTGGCCACGGAATTAGCCGAAGGCTCACAAGTTCTCATCCATGATCCGTTTGATATTCGCTCGTTCGCAGGGGCCGTTCAGGGCTTCGACCGATTCCGGGCCGAAATGACGGCGATGACTGCGGAGTTGGCCACCGCTCCGGCCCTGGCGCGTGACACCTACTGGTCATTTGAGCAGCCAGTACCGCTGACCGCCGACTCTGTGTCACCAGCACACCGTGGCAACCAGACCATCACGCAGGAGATGATGAACACAACCAGCTGGCATGCGCTGCGCCAGACAACCCAGAACGATCCGGTTGCGGCCGCAATTGCGACGATGACGGTTCTGCCTCGGGCGCTCCAGGCGCTCGATGAGGAAACCCGCCAGCAGATCAATGATCTGGCTGCCGCTGAAGCGGAGTTGGCGGCACTGCTGGCCGATGCTGCAACGTGGCGAGCGCTCGCAGAGGACCGGCCCGCAAAGGCATTCCAGGCCAATGCCAATGCAGCGGATTCAGAAGAGGCAGCGGCTCGGCTGCACCAGCAGCTTGCGGCCAGCGCTGAGGTTTTGGAACAGGCACTTGATGCCCAGAGCGCTGCGGTGCGCATGGCCTGCCGGGCGGGGATTGGCCAGGCGAGCGCGGAGATTGACCAGCTTAACGCGGCGATGGAAGCTCTCAACGGTGGTGGCGGCGGAGGGTTTGGGCGTGGTGGCTCGAGCGCCGGTGGCTCATTCGGGGTGATGCAAGAAAAGATTGCGCTGGCGCGTCAGCTTGGCCAGTCTGCCACGTTCAAGCGTGTCATTGAAGTCGCGGGGCGATTTCAGCGGATTGCGCTCCGTACGCAGAAACATACAATCGATCAGGCTCGCGAGGAGATCACGGGGCTGACAACGGGTAACGATCTGGCGCTGGTGCTACCAGCCGAACTCGTGTTTTTACGCCATCGGCTGCTCAGACGAGAGTTCGCCCGAAAGTTTGTTGAGCGCCAGTTGCCCCAGTACGCGCTGACTGGTAAAGAAAACGTCGGTCGAGGGCCCATCGTGGTGATGCTGGATGGATCTGGCTCGATGACCAGCAGCTTTAACCAGCAGACACGTGAGGTCTGGTCAAAGGCCGCAATGCTGGGATTGATGAGTGTGGCCACACACCAGAAACGCGATCTTGTGGTTGTGCAGTTCTCTGATGCGACAAAAACGTGGCGCTTCCCCAAAGGCCAGGCCAGCCACGCGGATATGATTGCCTGTATCCAGTTCTTCTTTGATGGTGGAACCGATCTGGGCCAGGCAATGAATGTGGCGCTCGCGATTGTGGACGAGGACACCTACGACAAAGCGGATGTTATCTGTCTCTCAGACGGTATCACTGCGATATCGCAGGATATGCGTGAGCGATGGACCGCCCGCCGGAACGATCGCGGAATGCGCTGCTATAGCGTTCTCATTGGCACGACCGAGGGAGCCGCGGTGCTGGAGCAGATCAGTAATGAGGTCATGATCCTGAATAGCGGCGACGACACCGACGTATTAACGACGATTTTCAGCGTGTAATAACAAACAGCGGCGTGCTGATCTCTGCATCAGCACGCCGCCTACCAAAGAGGTGTTCTATGAGCAGTCGCTATCTCGAAATGGTCCGAGGCCAGCGCCGCAAAAGCGGTGGCTTTCAATTTACTGCAAAAACACTGCTGATGATTTTAGCCGTGTTTGCAATGATCGGGTCGGCGGTGTACTGGTGGGGTATTCAAAGTGTCCTGACGCCAAATAAAGTTGTCGCTGGCGCATTTACGCTCATTATGGTGCTTGCGCCGCCGAGCCTGATAAGTTTCCTCATCCCATGGTCGCCAGCCGGTATGTTGCTCCAAAAGATTAATGCCCGAACCTGGGGCTACATGGTGATTGTCTTTTGTGCCATGGTGCTGGTCTACTACTCGTTTACGATGCAGTATCAATGGTGGATGGCCCAAGATGTGGTGCGAAACTCGGATATTGTGCTTCTTCAGACTTTAGTCGGTCTAGTGGGATTCTTGCTGGTGCCGGCGCTTCTGTGGACGCCGATCTCCAGCGAAGAATTGGTCGAGCAGATTCGGCAGTCGCACCTTGTCCGGCGGTACGAAATCCAAACGCAGGCCGACATTGCGATCCTGCGCAATACGCTGCTCCGCGCGCAGGAAAAAGCGCTGATTGGTTTTGCGAATCTGACGGTTCAGGAAAAGGAGGAGCTTGCATCGATCATGCGTGGCCTGGTGCGCGGCATTGATACCACCATGCAGGAGCTGGCCAGGAGCGTCAAGACGGTGAGCGGAGCCATGACACCATTCGCATCCCTGGAAGACAATGATGATATCAAGGGCTACCTTGACTATGTTGCTGATTCTCTCATGGAGACGAGCATGACGCCGCGCCGTGAGACTGATAGCTCGGCACAGCGGCTTCCTGGCGGTGGCAGACCGACACCGCCAGCGCGCCAGCTGGGTCGTGGCGACGCCGACGATCTCGAGTCGCTTCGCCAACGCTAACCGTGTCGTTGACGGAGCCCAGCGCTCCACATGGGCTAGAGAATTGCTGATACACTATCGACCGTGTATCAGCGGTATGGAAAGTAGGGATTCCGACCAGCGTGATCCATCGACACTTCTGCACTGAGACGGCCCCACGTATGATCGTGTCGCCGACATCCGACTGCTCCGGGTGGGTTCACATGTGCCAGTACCGCGTCGCAGTGCAACGGGGCAGTGTATGCCACCTGGTCGGAATTCCTGGGAGAATGTATGAATGACCATCATCGTCGCGCGCTCATCCAGATACGACGTGGACTGCTGCTAGTAGCTCTGGCATCGATCATGGTATCCTGGCCCCGCCCGCTGCGTGCTGGAGCACCGCTCGGCCTTCACGTCGATCATACCGTTACGGGAACCCGCATTCAGTGGGAGCCATCATCAGAAACACTGCTCATTGCGGTGATTCTCAATAGCCCAGATGCTCCACCACCAACACCAGAGATTCAAGCCAGTACCAGCCTGCAAAAAACACGTGTTTCCAGCGACGCATCAGTCTATCCCGCCGCGCCGCTGCAGCTCATTCGTACTGGCCTGGTGCGTGGCCAGCGCCTGGCAGTCTATGCCATCCAGCCAACATTTCAGGATGCGAGCGGTCTCCGATCGCTGACCTCGCTGACCGCATTGCTGCCAGATACCACGCTGTTTGATCCAGCGCTGATCGCTCCGGAGCGGGCGAATTCGCCATTTGGCGCGCCGGTGCCGCCCCGGAATCCCCTGGCGTTCTCCTCCAGTTGGACTATCACCGTCTCCACCCCGGGGATTCAGCGGGTTACGGGCTCGCAGCTCGCGGCGGCTGGGATCTCGCTTGCCACCCTGAACCCGGCCTCTCTCCATCTCTATCGTGATGGCAGCGAGGTCGCGCTTGATCTGCGCGGTGTTGGCGATGGCCGCATCGATCCCGCTGACGAGCTGCGTTTCTACGCGGCCACCGTCGGCGATCTCTGGAACGAGACGACCACCTACTGGCTCTCCATCAGTGAAACGCCGGCACGGCGCATGAGCGTGCGCTCGGCCTTGCCGGGATCTGCGCCGCTGCGCTCGACCGCCGTCATTGAACTACCCTGGTCTACGCCACGTCACTATGACTCACGCTTCGCTGGGAGCGATGGCGATCGCTGGTTTAGCGCCTCCCTGGCCACGGGGCCCGATCTTCCCCCAGCAGCGCACACATTAGCCTTCACACCGTCACTGCCGCTCGCGGGTGACCCGCTGACCATCACGCTGCAGGGCGAGACGACCACCAGCGCCAGCCACGGTATCTCGATGGCGGCAGGCACGGCAGCGCAGACGATTGCGTGGACGGGCGCTGGCCCCTGGACGGCGACCCGGTCGCTCTCCGCGACGACTCAGGTCGTGGTTACGGTTCCCTCACGGACCGTCTTTGACGGAGTCCTGCTTGATAGCGCGGTGATCACCGCGCCCGTGCAGCTCACCCTGGCCGGCCGCTCGGCGAGCTGGGACGGAGTTCCCGGTCGGTGGCGTTATCAGCTCCAGGGCGTTGCGTCGTTGCGGGTTCTCTACGATGTCTCTGATGCCGCTGCGCCCCAGGTTCTCGTCATTCCTCCGGGCGCTGCGCCGATCGTTGAGGATGGCCCAGCAGCGCGGCGCTACGTGCTGGCCGAGGCGACCACGCTCCCGACGCCCGTGGTGGCCGCGCACCAGCCGGTCGTACTGGAACCAGCTGGCCCAGCGATCATTCTGGCACCGCGCGCGCTTCATACCGCCTTGCAGCCACTCCTGGAGCTGCGAGAAGCCGTCGGCGTCGCGAGCACCCTGGTGGCCACCGAGGATATCTATGCTGGGTGGAGCTTTGGGGCGATGCATCCGGACGCGCTGCGCGACTTTTTGCGCCACGCCGCGGCGACGTGGGCCACGCCACCGCGCAGCGTTCTGCTGGTCGGCGACGGCTCCTATGATCCGAAGAACTATAGTGGCTATGGCGGCACCCCGCTCATTCCCCCGTACCTGGCTCCGGTTGATCTCTGGCTGGGTGAAACCGCCTGTGACACGTGCTATGGCCAGCTCGATGGCACCGATCCGCGTGATGACCTGCTGCCCGATCTGTGGGTTGGCCGACTGCCGGTGAAATCATCCGCCGAGACGGCTGCCGTTGTGGCCAAGATGGTGGCCTACCACGACGCGCCCTGGGGTGCGTGGCAGGGCCGTGCTGTGGCCATCGCCGATAACTACCAGCGGGCTGATGGCACGCCGGACACCGCGATCAATTTCCCCAGCATCGCCGAGACCAGTGAAATGCTGCTGCCGGCTGGGGCAGACGTGAAACGTATGTACTACGACCCCTATCCAGGCACGAATCAGGGGAAGCCCTGGCGGGTGGCGGATGCCATCCAGGCCAGCGCAACAACCCGGTCGTTGCTTGGTGCTGGCGCTGCGATCGTGCAGTACACCGGCCACGGCAGCTACTACCAGTGGGCCAGCACGCTCCCCTCGGCAAACCCTCCCTATCTCCTGGGCCTCAACGATGTCAGCGCGCTGCGGAACGGTGCGGCCGCGCCGCTGGTGCTGGAGTGGACGTGTCTGACCAGCGGGTTCCATCAGCCCACCCCGCGCAGCACGACGCTCGATGAGGCGCTGGTGCTTGCTCCTGCCGGTGGTGCCATTGCAACCTGGGGATCGACGGGGCTGGGGGTGGCCCACGGCCACGACCATCTGCAGCGCGGCCTGCTCCAGGCCCTGGGCGGCGCGGCCCCGGCAACGGCGCAGCTGGGGATGCTGACGAGCGCTGGGATGCTCACGTTGTTTACCGAGGGCCAGTGTTGTCAGGACGCGCTACGAACCTTCGTCCTCCTGGGCGATCCTGAGCTGGCGCTGCGCTGGGAGGTTGGTCGACGGGTATTTGTTCCGCTGGTGCGGCGGTAAGATGTCTACCACATCGTATGGGTAGAGAAGGACAACAATGACAGTACGGCCACATGGTATCCTCCTGACTCAGGAGATATTTGCACGAATGGCGGAGTATCTGCCTGATTCGCCTCCTGGCTTAGTCGACGTTTTCATAGAAGGTCTCGATCTTGGCCAGGCGCAAGAATCCCTCACGACGGTCTTGCTGCCGGCGATGCGTGCGTCCGCGCAGGCGCGGGCCCACAGCACGCGAGGGCGCGGCCTGGTCGTGCTCGATCAGCGCAAAGGCGGCGCGATCTGGTACCTCGACCACCAGGCCGCACGCGCCGCCTTCCAGCAGATACCGATTGAGATTTGGTACTCCATCGACCAGTTGCTGCGAAGCTATCAGCCGCTCAAGGAGGTTATTGTGCTGCGGCTCACCAAGCGGCTGTTGGAGGGAATGTATTTTCAACACGATGACCTGTTGAGCACCTTAAGTCGTCGTCCAATCACGATACCCGCGCTGCCACACCCGTTGGCCCGAGAGGCATTGCCCGAATTCTCCCTGCCGGCAGATGTGAGCAGCCGTCAGGAGCATGGGCCGAAAGGTATCTCCTACATTTTTACGCACCGGCGGCTGGGCGAGCTGGGCCGGATGCTGATCAGCGACGTGGCCAGCGGACAGATGCTGGTGACCCACTTGGTTGCCGGGACACCGGGCGACCCCATGCTGCCTGAGCGCCAGGCGCTCTTGCTACCGATCGTCCATGGCCTGACGCGACATCTGGAGCTGCAGCTTGGATTGCCTGATCCGGGTGCAACACCGGGGGTGGCGCTGCCGCCGGACATGCCGCCGATCGTCTTTCCCGAGGAGGTATCGCTGCCGATCGCGACAACGATCCACGATTGCGCCAGGTGCGGCCGCGAGATGGTCCTGCTTATCTTCGCGGATGATCCGGGCCAGACCCTGGAGGACTACGCGCGGAAAATGTTTGAAATTATTCAGCAGAAGAATCTGACGACCTTTGTGCTTGGGCCATCCCAAGGCGGTGCGGAGATAGACATCGACGAGCGACCGTCGGCGCTCCTGGAGGTCTGGCCGGTGCGAAAGCCAGTGCGCCAGGTAACGCCGCCGGAGTTTGAGGCACTCGTTGCCAAACTGAGTGCCCAGCACTGTAAAAACACGAAAAAACAGCGAAGATAAGAACGTTAACAAGAAAAACGCCTGCATAATTACAGGCGTTTTAGAATAGCGTGCCGGTCTGGCGATTATGCAGCCGTCCAAACGACCGGCAGCGGTGTGAGCAAGATATCGACGAATACCTGCGGCAGCACCTCCAGCGCAATCGGAGAGCCGACGTACGCAACACCTGGATACTGGACAGGATCAACGAGGCCATCAGGAATAGATGCCGATGGACCAAGCCACATCCGTGCTGCGCCATCGAGCCGAACGAGCGGACGATCAGCCGTGGCCAGCTCAATCCAAAAGTGTGGCCGGATACACCGCTCTCCAGCGACCATGTGGCCACAGTAGACCGTATGCGCAACCTGGTGCTGCGTAAGGACAGCGTGAAACACGTTGGTCATGCCATCGCACTCGAGGCCCGCGTTCCGAGCACGTATCAGGACTGGATTCAGTAGATCCTCAAGAGCAGCAAACGTACGCAGCATTTTAACCCCCAGCAGATGCTGTTCATCAGAAAAACACAGATTAATATGAGACGAAGGTTGTAATTTCTCGCGGCGCGCCATTGGTCGCTAGCGCTCCTTCGGCGAGCGTGAGCACTCGACACGCGAGGCATCCACCCTCCCGTAATTCGGCATCAGGAGTGCGCGGGAAGGTTTCGTGAGGAAGATGACGAAGCGCGTCGGTGGCCACCGCGACAAGCTGGCGGAGCAGATACTGACTGACGATCGTCGTTGCAACAATTCGTTCAGACTCATACGCAGGTACAGTTGCCACCACAGCGGTATAGCGTTGGATGGCCGTCTGCCGCTCCTGAACGAGCCGATCAATCTCCTCGTCAATAGCCGCGATATGATCAATCTCTGCGTCTGCCAGCATGCACCGGAGCGATTCCGGCACATCGAGGAGGTTGCGTGCCGGTGCATGCTGGAAACTGAGCTCGTGCGCCAGAGTGCCATGCTGCCGACAGCACAGCGCCGGCGGGAGCGCCAATCCGCGCTGGAAAGCTGCGACGGCCTTCCGCTCGCACGGTGTCATTCCCCATTTCTTGGATGCTTCACAGCCGTATGTTCCAGTGATCGATGAGCGCATATTTTTGCCTTTCCGTGCAATGATCTCGCTGTCGTCTGAGCGTATCGAGGATGCCTGCCATAGACCTGATTGAATTCTTCGCTATAGGTGTCGTTGCGCCATGTTTTGTAGGCCGTCACATCTTCCTGTGTCATGAGGTAGCGTGTGCGGAACAGTGCGGTCGTCTTAAAACTCGGAAGCAAGTGGCCTAGTTCAATATCACGTCGAATCGTATCCTCTGAGACGTTGCAAAGAACAGCAGCCTGGGCAACGGTGAGCAACTCCTGTGGTGTCATCTGATATCTCCGATGTTTATCTCTTCTCAATGCAATGTACGAGGAAGCCTCTGGTGCCCATCGTCAAGATACTCCGCACCAGAGGCGGGGGACAACGCTAATACTCAGCGCAACTGATGTCCATTCCATCTGGCGCAAGCTCTTGTGCCAGCGCGTAGATGGCGTTGAGTGTGATCTCGCGTCTCTCGCCGGCGGCATTCACTGCCACGGCATGGCCAACCAGATAGCGCATCTTCTCATGCCCAATTTCCATGATAACGGCAACTTGCCCGGCGATGAGGTGGGATGCGAGGTCGCCGTAGAAGTCGAGATCCTCGAGATCCTGCGTATCCTCGTTGTAGGAGGAGGAAGGTATACCGTCGAGAAAGAACATGGCGACGTGTCCTGCGTTCTGGTCAGATGAAGGACTGACCTCAATCCCCAGCGTGCTACACCAGGCCGTGAAGGCTGGCAGATTCTTCACGGTGAAGTAGTTGCTGCGAGCAGTGGCTTCATAGTTCGCCATGGTGATAATCCTCCGCACATAAGCAGAAGGATCGCCAATGGTCTTCCATCATCGCCAGGGCCTCGGTATAGCTCGGCGTA
>DAOTUS010000161.1:0-3014 GCA_034437415.1 Herpetosiphonaceae bacterium | reverse complement strand
TTTTGCGGCGGCGGCGGCCTATGTACTGCCAATGCGCATCGGCGGCGGCGTGCGCCTGAAGCTGCTGGAGGCCTTCGCCACCGCGACCCCGCTGATCTCCACCACGATGGGCGCCGATGGCGTCGAAGGCTTGCAGGCTGGCACCCATTGTGTGCTGGCCGACGCCGCCGACGCCTTTGCCCAGGCCACCGTGCAGGTGCTGCGCGATCGGCGGTTTGCCAGCGGCATCGCGCAGGCCGGCCACGATCTCGCCCGCCGCCACTACGACTGGCACAGCATCATCCCCCGGCTTGAGGCCGCCTGGCTGCAGCACCTGTCGACTGATTCCTAGCCTCTGTCATTGGCAAAAAGTGTTTACGTCGCGCTGAGAAACGCCTATAATCACGTTACTATGCGGGAGTAAAGGCGAATGGATAAGGAATTAGCCTACACGGAACTTAAGGCCGCCCTGGAACTCAGCGAGGAGCGCTATCGAGTGCTGCTCACCCATTCACAGCGCCAGCTACGCTATGTCAAGTTCATCGACCAAGTGCGGATTACGCTGGCGCGCGATCTGGACCTGCCGACCACGTTTCGCAGTGTGGTCGAAGCAATTGCCGCCACCTTTGGCTACACCCAGGTCAGCCTCTACATTCGCAATCAGGACAGTCTGGTTTTGCAGCACCAGGTTGGCTATGACCAGGTGATCAGTCGAATTCCGCTGAACCGGGGGGTGTCAGGCCGGGTGATGCGCACTGGCGAGCCGATCTTGCTCGAAGATGTGCGCAGCGACCCCGATTTTCTGCCAGCGATCCCCGGCATCATCTCGGAAGTCTGTGTGCCGCTGCGGGATAACGCTACCGTTGTCGGCATTTTAAACGTTGAAAGCACCAACCAGGTTACGCTTAGAAACAGCGACCTTCAGCTGATCGTCGCGATCAGCGAGCACATCAATATTGCAATCAGCCGATCGCGGCTGTACAGCACGGCGCGGGAAAGTGAAGAGCGCTACCGCCAGCTGGTCGAGATGTCGCCTGAGACGATTGGGGTGCACAGCGAGGGCGTGCTTGTGTACATCAACCAGGCTGGGCTGAAGCTGTTTGGGGCCAGCCGCCGCGAGGAATTGATTGGCATGTCGGTGCTCAGCCTGGTCGCCCCCGAGTATCGCCCGCTGGTGACCGAGCGGCTGCGGCTGCTGCACGAGCTGAAGCAGTCGCTTGAGCTGATCGAGGAAAAATTTCTGCGCCTCGACGGCACCGTGATAGATGTTGAGGTTGCCGCGATTGCAACCATCTACATGGGCAAGCCGGCCACCCAGGTTGTGCTGCGCGATATTACCGAGCGCAAACGGGCCGAGACCGAGCGGCTGGCGCTGGAGCGCAAGATGCTTGAGGCCCAGAAGATGGAGAGCCTGGGCGTGCTGGCGGGCGGGATCGCGCACGATTTCAACAATCTCCTGATGGCGATTCTGGGCAATGCCACGCTGGCGCTGCTCGACACCGACCCAGGCAGCGTCACCTACGAGTCGCTGCAGCAGATTGAGTCGATCACCCGCCAGGCCGCCGATCTCACCCAACAGATGCTGGCCTACTCCGGCAAGGGCCATTTTGTGGTTCAACAGATCGATCTCAACACCGTGCTGAATGAGATGCAGCATCTGCTCCATGCCTCGGTCGATAAAAACACCGAGCTTCAGATCGCGCTGGCCCCGCAGCTGCCCCTGATCGAGGCCGATGCGGCCCAGATCAAGCAAATTATCCTTAATCTGGTGATGAATGCCAGCGAGGCGATGGGCACAAAGCCGGGGAAAATCTGCCTGCAAACCAATGTTGTGGCCAGCGCCCCGGCCTTCTCCAGCCCCTTCGACCCACCGCTCGCCGCCGGGCCCTATGTTACGCTCGCCATTCTCGATAGCGGCAATGGGATCGAGCCCGACCTGATTCCGCGGATTTTCGACCCGTTCTTTAGCACCAAATTCACCGGGCGCGGCCTTGGGCTGGCGGTGGTGCTGGGGATTGTGCGCGGGCATAAGGGCAGCATCAATGTGCAGAGCAAGGCGGGCCAAACCCACTTCACCATCTACCTGCCAATTGTCGAGCCACAGGCGCCAAGCCCACCGCCCGCCCTGCCAGACACCCCGCGGGCAATGGTGCAGGAGACCGTGCTGGTGGTCGATGATGAGGCCATGGTGCGCTCGGTCACCCAGCGGATTCTCAAGCGGCTTGGCTACAACGTGTTGCTCTGTGAAGATGGCCGCAGTGGCCTGGAAATGTTTCGCGCTCACGTCAGCGAGATCAGCTGCGTGCTGCTTGACCTGACCATGCCCACCATGAATGGCGAGGAGACCTTTCGCGAGATTCAGCGCATCAAGCCCAACACCCGCGTGATCTTGATGAGCGGGTATACCGAGGAGGATGCCACCAGCCGCTTTGAGATTGCTGGCCTGGCCGGATTTCTCCAAAAGCCGTTCACGATCAACGATCTGCACCATAAAATCATCGCGGTGCTGGGAGCCGGGCCAACCTAGCCAGGTTGCCTGGCGATCAGAACCGCCTATAATACAATCAATCATTCTGTAGGAGACTATTGGTGGAAAGCACAAAACTTAAAGTCGGCGATGTTGCGCCAACCTGGACCCTCGGTGGCACGGATAAAGAAGATGTCAGCCTGGAATCATTCAAGGGCGAGATGAATGTGGTGCTGCTGTTCTATCCACTTGATTTCAGCCCGGTCTGCTCGCTGCAGCTGCCGACCTATCAAACCCGCAAGAGCGAATTCGATGCCCGTGACAGTGTGCTGTTTGGCATCAGCACCGACAGCAAGTGGTCGCACAAGGCTTTTTCCGAGCAGCTCGGGCTGGAGTTCGCTCTGCTCAGCGACTATCAGCGGAAAGTTTCCGCTGCCTACGGGGTGCTGCGCCCCGAGGGTTTCACCAACCGGGCCGTCTTTGTGATCGATAAGGCCGGTGTTATTCGCTATATCGATATCACCTCCCCAGGCGAGCAGCCCGACCAGCAGGAAGTGCTGAAAGTGCT
>DAOTUS010000160.1:0-6517 GCA_034437415.1 Herpetosiphonaceae bacterium | reverse complement strand
CTAAACTAGCGGTCTGAGCCATGTGAATCTCCTCTGCTGGTTATATGAAGCACACACAGCATAGATCGGATTCGCTGGCTCAGTTTTTCTGTATTGTTAAATACCTACCCTTGAAAGGGTGACCAGGGCGGGTGAACCGGATGAATGACGACGCTGCATGAACGACTCTTTTCTATACGCTACGACCAACGGCAGAATGGAACGGGCGAACGAGTCCGCCACGAGCGGCAGTAGGGTGGTGCGGAGTGCTAAAACCGGCACCCGTACAGAAGCACGACCAGCATGATCATTTTCTCAGGCACGATCCACCACACTAGGCCCTTAACTGGCAACACTGTCGCCAACCGCAACGAGACATACAAATTCTTAACGGCACCAAAACCGCACGTTAACCATCATTTTTGCTGATTTTTGCCGATTCTGTCACAACGTTCGTGCGTTTTGGACCAAAATTGATGACGTTTCTTGCAGGAAAAACGATTGACACTCCCGAGAGCGCAAGTTTGCACGCCTGTCTTGGGTGATTATGTCACAGTGCGACTGGCGACACACTTACCAGTTAAGGGCCAATGTGTGTATTTTGCGTGTAATACGACCCTCCTGGGTGCCAAAAGCGCCGCTCATATGTTCGCGACAACAAACCGGGGCATTCTGCATTTTAGCCCTATTGGATCCGATAGCCTATCTGTATGCCGTCGCGACGATAGAGGGCAGCAGGATCGACTTCGCTATTATTCCAGATTGGGCCGCCCGCTTGCGAAATAATTACCAGCGATTGGCCTGGCGCAATGGTACCGCTCAAGATTGCGTGGCGCTGATTGCCATTCATTGAACAGATCCACCAGTTGTTCAGGTCAATGGTCTGGGCTGTAACATTCTTGATCGTCACGGTCTCGGGCGTGCCGGCTTTATTGACGGCCGTAATCGCGACGGGGTTGTTCGGTGCCGCAGTATCGGCTGGGCCAGCACAGCTCGGGTTGACCGTCGTTAAGGTTGCGGTCGGCGGGATTGGCGTCGCTGGGACCGGCGTACTGGTTGGCACAGGTGTATGGGTCCAGGTCGGGGTGTTTGTTGGAACCGGCGTGTTGGTCGGCGTGTTGGTCGGTGTTGCAGTGGGGGTTGGTGGTGGTCGCATAATCAACGGAAGATGATTGCTCAGGCGGGTACGCGTGGGAGGTACTGTCGCTGTGGCGGACGCTGGTGGCGGCAGGGTACTCGTCGGCTGTGCGAAGGCAGTATTCGTCACCGTGGGAACCATCTCAGTGGGCGTGGGAGGGATTGTTGCGGTCATCGTTAGTATCGGCGTTAATGGTATGGTGAGGAGTGGTATCAGGGTACGCGTTGGGGCGATGGTTGCGGTTTCTTGCACCCGTGCTGATGGCGGTGTGGTGATCGATTGTTCGGCGAGCGAGCTGCGGACAATGAGCATGGCGGTCGCAAGCAGAGCGATGCTGCTGATAATCAGTACGATTCGACGATACATAGATTGTCCCTTCTCTCTGGTTCGGTGACTATTGAAATAATGACTCACTCAATCAGGATACCCGCATAAACCACATAGTGCTCGTGTGATGCGGTGTCCGTGATGGAGCACACCCACTCCGTGCGGCTCCCCTCTGTGCGCCAAAGCGCTATACCAGTTTGGCCTTGATTTTGGATAGCAGCCCGTTCGTTGCGAATTCTACCATACCGCACGACCGAATTCTGGTCATCCACACGCGACGCGGATGAACACGGCGACGAACACGAGACTCCTCGCAAAACCACTGCATACTCCTTCTCCGAGAGACCCGCCGATTGGAGCGTCATAGGCTGGTTAATGCACAGGACTCACGCACCTGGTGTGATCAAACGGGATCACCGACCATTCCCATGGACCAACGAACCACGCGATGTGCTCGCACCCGTTCTTGACCACGATCACTGCATAATCAGCGGCAGCGAGACGATCCATTCCGCCAACACCGCCGTCGGTGAAGCCACCGGGCTGACGGTGGCAGTTGGTGTTCCCGTCGGCGTGATCGGCGGCGTGGTCGCCGTGGGATCGATCGTCGCGGTCGGCGTAGCCACCGGTTGACAGGTGCCGAATGGGGCGGTGCTGGTGCGGGGTGCTGGAGCCGCCGTCATGAAATCCGCCGCGTTCTGGTCAGTATCCACACAGCCGTTGCCGACGCGGCGGGCCGCCGTGGTGCTGCTCAGGGCCGGGGCGCTGCCGATACCCTCAAAACAGCCGGCCGCGCCATAGCCGACCGTATCGCGCACCGTACTCCCGATCGGACAGGCCCCACTCAGCAATCCGGCAGCGGTTGTGAGCACCACCTTCCCACTGGTGCTGGACATGGCGATGCTGCCAGTGGCATCGGGTGTGGGCAGCGGGACACATGGGCTGCTACAGCTTCCACCCGCTGCTTCCTGCACCAGCAGATACTGGCCGGGCTGCAGCGTCACGCTGGGCAGGTCGGTTTTCTGCCAGCTCGTGCCGCTCGATGCCGCATACTGCACGCTCCAGCCCGTCAGCGCCACCGGGCTAGTTCCCACGTTGAAGAGTTCGATATAGTCGTGGCTGGTCAATGCCCCGGCGTTGCCCCCTCCGCCATAGACCTGGCTGATCACCACACCGGCCGCACTCGGCGGCAGCGTGGATGTCGCCGTACTCGTCGGGCCAGTCACGGTCGGCGTTGGAGTACTCAGGGTTCCCGTCGGCGTGCTGGTCGGCGTCAGGCTGGGGGCGGGCGGGGTGGCCGTGGAGCCGGGACCGCCGCCATCGACCTGGGCCTCGACCACCGCTTGAATGGACTCCGGCACCAGCGAGAGAAAATCATACCCCGTCTGCGCCTCGATGGAATCAACGGAGACCCGATAGCTCTCCCACGGCGTGCTGCGGATGCCCTGGACATTGGGCATCCAGATGCCGATCACCCGCGTGCTGGTGGTGACCCGGCTGGCATCGTCCTCACCAACGGGCAGCACGACAATCACCTTCCAGGTGACGGCGGGAATCTGCAGCGTGCCGCCCGCCAGCGTGCCCTGACTACCAAAGCCCCCGCTGATGATATACAGCTCGTTGCTGCCGCTGCTCAGCATGGCGCGCGAGGCGTTTTCGAGGCTCGCCCAGGGTCCCTGGTTGTTGTCAGGCGCCTGGGGAATGATATTCGTCATCAGGAAGGTCTCGTCATTGGCCGCCCGGCTGCTGGTGCGGTCGCCCGAGGGGGTCATGTGGCCACGATCATAGCCGGAATTCGTGTAGTCGCCGGGCTGGACCTGATACCAGCCGGCCGGAAGCGACGTATCGGCGGCAAAATTGCCGCGTCCGGCACCGCCAATATCGGCGGCCTTCAGGTGCCAGCTGACCCAGGCCGGAATGCCGGCGTCACGCTGATAGGCCATGGCGTTCTGCGCACGGTCGATCAGGTAATTGGCGGGAAACGCCGGGTCGGGCACCGCATTGCTGGGATTACCCAGCGTCAGATGCAGGCTGGTCAGCACCGGGCGTGCCTGGGTACGAAACGGGTGGAGGCCACTGGCCAGCCCCAAGATGAGCAGGACCAGCAGCAGGGTGAGACGATGGGAGCGGCGCATGATGTTCCTTTGGTAGACGAGCGGGGATCATTGATCTACTATACCATAATGACCCCTGCGCCGCGCCGGAGTGTCGTGTTTTCTATCCTCGTAGCCCCTCACATAAGCGGTTTACAATCATCGTACCCCGTGTGCATGTCAGGTGATGATGGTCTTCTCGGCCTCAGGACTCCCGAAACAGGCCGTCTCGATCAGAGGTTCACGCTCAGCCATAGCATCCCACAGGGATGTGCAGTAACTCTGGCCGGAACAGCCGCTTTTTCACGCTCAATGCACATTGATGGATAGCACCTCGTGATTCCGCAACTCCCAGAACACGTGGAGCAGATCGGAAAGCACGGGACTCCACCGATATCACGCTCGGCTCAGCTCGCCAGCATCGTCCTGGTCGCGCCAACTGTGCTGCGGCTCGTAGCCGAGCATGCGTCTAGCTTTGGTGATCGAGAGGAGCGTCTCGTTTGGCCCAATCTCGGCAGCGAGCGGGACGGTCGGGAACTGCTCGGCCATCAGCTCGGCGTTCGGGCGGCGCATCACGCTGTCGGCATTGGCGATGATAAAGACCTCAGCGCCCGTGATCGGCGCCTCCAACGACTTACGGATCGCCTGGGCCGCATCGCGCGCGTCGATATAGGCCCACAGGTTCCACTTGCGTCGGCGCGGATCATCCTGGAAATCGGCGAAGCCCGCGTAGTCGGCCGGCTCCATGATATTGGAGAAGCGCAGCCCGATGATTTTGAGCGTCGGGTCCCAGCGGCAGAATTGGCGTGCCATCTCCTCGCCCAGCAGCTTGGAAAGCGAATAGGCGCTTTCGGGCCGCCCAGGATAGTCCTCGTCAAGCGGCGCGTAGGGCGGCGGCGAATCGAACGGCAGCCCGAGGACGGTCTCGCTCGACGCCCAGACGACATGCTTGATTCCCAGCCGCCGGGCGGCTTCGAAGATGTGATAGGTGCTGAGGATGTTGTTCTGAAACGTCAGGGCGTTGGGATACAGGCCGGGTGCCGGGATCGCCGCCAGATGGACGACGGCATCGACGCCGTGAATGCGATCGTCAATCATGGATAAGGCCTCGATCGTTTGACCAAAGTCAGTCAGATCAACGGCGACGAACGGGCAGCGGTGTTCAGCCGGCGGCGTGCGATCGACGTTTGCGACCGCGTAGCCATGGGCCAGCAAGTCGACAATGCAGGCCCGGCCGGCTTTGCCACTACCGCCCGTCACAAGCACTCGATTCATAGCGTCCCTTCCTTTCAACCGATGGTCATGTGCCCCAATTATAGGCGTTAGCACCATTGGGTATTTGCGTGTGTTTAATCAGAAATTCAGACCAGTGTGACGGCTCATGCCGCTTTGAAATGCGACCCCGATGCGGTACCAGCGCACTAATTAATGGTGTCCCATCCGTCACGCACTCCACGGCAGCGGCGTTTCATCGAGCAACGCGGCATTGAGCGCCGCTGCCAGCTCCTCACGCGGTGCCAGTCTCCCGGCCAGCAGCTGGCGGGCGACATCGAGCGCAGCATCAGCGGTGTGATAGCACAACAGTTGCTCCGGATCATCCCAGCGGAGCGAGTAATTAAACAGATCCTCCTGCAGCATCCGCAGCGCGGTCGTAAATGGTTCCATTTCCCTCGGATCTATCGGTGGCGTGGGCATCAGCAACTCCTTTATAACAATAGTCTGTACCCTCTCTGATGCAAACGGGCGGCGTATTTTGCGCCAATTTTAAGAGCACTGTGATTCATTATGATGCTGTCTTCACTGGCCAACCTTGCGCCAGGTTCACCGTCGGATGCGCTCAGTACTTTCCTGCTCCAGGGCCGTGCGCACCTGATCCGCGTGCAGTTCGGCGTAGATCTGGGTGGAGCGCGGGTCACGATGCCCAAGAATAGCCTGCACAATATCTAAGGAATAGCCCTGCTCCACGAGCTCAGAACCACGGGTGTGGCGCAGCTGATGAATCGTGTAACGCGGCTCGCCGGCGGCATCGACCAGGCCGAGGGTATGGCAGAGCTTGGTCCACTGGTACAGCAACGCCCCATAGGTGAGCTGCGATCCGCGGTTAGACCGGAACAGCGGCGCATGACCAGGCTCGTCCGCACGCTCTTTCATACGCTTGCGCAGTCGGCGGATGGTCTTGGGCGTGAAGCGGTCGCCGATCTGCACGGGTCGCGGGCGGCCGTTCTTGGCTTCACGGATAAAGAGTGTTTCGCGGCTCGCGGTAAGATCGACGTCGGCCAGGCGGAGCGCCAGGGCCTCGCCGGCGCGCATCCCGGTTTCGCGGAGCATCCAGAGGACGGTGCGATAGGGATCAGGGAGATCGTCAAAGGCATGCTGGAGTGCGGTCCGATCAACGGCCGCGATGGGTCGGGGTGTGCCGTGGGCAGTCCGCACCGGCTCACACCGCTCGACCGGGTTGGTCGGACAGAGGTCGTGCCGGACGCACCAGGCGAAGAAACGCTTCAGGCTGCTCATCCGCCGGGCCACGGTGGCGCGCTCCGGGTCGCCGTCGGCGACCGTCTGCTCGATGGCGCGTGCGGTGATGCTGGCCAGCTCGCCCGGTAGCAGTGCGGCCGCCGCCAGTAGATCACCGCGGTAGGCGCGGAGCGTGGCCGGGCGCAGCTGGACACGGCGCTCGAGATCGTCAAGAAAGTGGGGTAGCTCACTGTCAATCGTCAGCATGACTCCCTCCTCTAGCTGACCAGTTCAATTTTTTTGATGATAATTCCGAACATTTCACTTGTCAAGAGCACCATTTTTGAGCGTGGACGCGGGGGCAGTTTTGATGATAATTAAGGATCTCATCAGAAACGAGGCGCATGGTACAATACCCTCGCCAAAATAGTGGCAAGGCAGATTACTACTTTTGGGTTAATGAACTAACAGAGTATTAGGCTTGTCGAATTGAAATTGCCTCAGCAAAATCCAGATCGACTTTTAA
>DAOTUS010000159.1:0-1702 GCA_034437415.1 Herpetosiphonaceae bacterium | reverse complement strand
CGCTCAATCTGCTGCGCCAGGAGCCGAGTCGCGGCAGTCTCAAGACCAAACGCTTTCGCTGCGCCCTGAGTGAAGACTACCTGGCGCAGGTTCTTGGGATTTAGATGCGATTGCCCTGTGGCTTGATTACTGGGCTATTTTCCAGCCAGGGGCTTTGTGGTAAGATAAGGGTAACAAAATACCTAAGCCGGGAGCAACGCCGCTTCCGGCTTTTGCGCCGTCAAGGGCGTAATTCAAGGAGTTATCAATGGATCCTTTACGTGAACCAGTGTTGTTGAGCGCCGCCCGCACCCCAATTGGCAAATTCGGCGGTGGGTTATCCGAAGTTTCCGCGACCCAGCTTGGCAGCATTGCGATCAAGGCTGCCCTGAGCCGGGCCAATCTCAGTGGCGATCAGGTTGATGAAGTGATTATGGGCAATGTGATCAGCGCGGGGCTGGGCCAGGCTCCCGCTCGCCAGGCGGCGCTTGGCGCCGGGCTACCCGACGGCGTCGGTGCGCTGACGATCAACAAAGTCTGTGGATCCAGCCTCAAAGCCGTCATGCTGGCCGCCAGCATGATCAAAGCTGGTGATGCCGATGTGATTGTCGCCGGCGGAATGGAAAATATGTCCCGTGGACCGTACCTGCTGCCGCAGGCGCGTTTCGGCTACCGATTGGGCGCTGGCGAGATCCTCGATGCGACGGTTCACGATGGCCTGTGGTGCGCCGTCGAGCATCACCATATGGGCAACTCGGCCGAGTGGGTTGCGACCGCCTGCAACGTCACCCGCGCCGACCAGGATCAGTATGCGGTGCGCTCGCACCAGCGGGCGGCGGACGCGATGGCACGCGGCGCATTCAAGGCCGAGATCGTCCCGGTTGAGATTCCCGGCCGCAAGGGCACCACAGTGGTTGAACTTGATGAGTCGGTGCGGCCTGACTCGTCGGTTGAGGCGCTGGCGAAGCTTCGCCCGGCCTTTCAGCCCGACGGCAGCGTCACCGCCGGCAACGCGCCCGGCATCACCGATGGTGCGGCGGCGGTAGTGGTGGCCAGCATGGCCAAAGCCCAGGAGCTGGGTCTCAAACCGCTGGCTCGGATCACTGGCTATGCCCAGGCGGGCGTCAAACCGCTAGAGATTTTCACCGCGCCAGCCTTTGCGGTGCGCCAGCTGTTGGAGCAGACCAACACCAGCCTCGACGACTATGATCTGTTTGAGTTCAACGAGGCGTTCGCGGCGCAGGTGCTGGCAAACGGCAACGATCTCGGGATTGACTGGGATCGCGTCAACGTCAATGGGGGCGCGGTTGCGCTGGGGCACCCAATTGGGGCCAGTGGCGCCCGGGTTCTGACCACACTGCTGTACGCGCTCCAGGCGCGGGGCGGCAAGCGCGGCCTGGCGACACTCTGTCTGGGCGGCGGCGAGGCGGTCGCGCTGGCGATTGAATTAATCTAATATTTAGCCAGGGCAATCGCATCTAAATTGTTGCAATCGTAGGCCTCTTCCGGCATGATGGATCCGTCTTCGTGCTGTGTTGGAGGATTCTATGCCCCTGCTCCGTGATTGTGCCATTGGGTCGTATTTTGCGCTCCGTCGATGATCCCCGCAAGGAGCGCACCCGCGACCATGCGTTGCTGGACATCATCGTGATTGCGCTCGCGGCGATCATCTGTGGGGCCGATAGCTGGGTCGCCGTCGCTGAATTTGGCCGACTCAAACAGG
>DAOTUS010000158.1:0-4704 GCA_034437415.1 Herpetosiphonaceae bacterium | reverse complement strand
CCCCAGACCGCCACCGCCAGCAGTAGCCCAACCCAGACGCCCAGTGAACGCCGTGCCGCCCAACGATTCATACTTAAAGCTCCCCACAGTTAAACCAATACCAGGATAAGCCGAGCGCTTATCCTGGTATTGTAACGTATTCCGCGACTTCCCATTACGGGGTTGGGGTCGGCTGGCCTTCGGCTGGGGCCACCGTTGGGACCTCGGCGCCTGGTGGGGCCAGGGCTGGCTCCAGGGTTGGCGGCGCCAGGGTTGGGGTTGGCTCAGGGAAGCGCTTGATCGGCGTAGCGGCGCGTTTCTCCTCGACCCACTTTGCAATCGCCTCGCCGCGTTTCGCGTCCAGATCGGTCTGGCTCGGGCGCAGCTCGCGCTCGGTGACCCGCACGATGTGCCAGCCAGCCTCTGAGCGATACGGCGTGCCAATCACCCCGACCTCCTGGGTGGAGATCGGCTCGGTGATGCCGAGCTGGGCGAACTCAGTCAGCGGACGGATCGCGGTCGGCTGGTTGGGATCTTCTTTGTACTCCGACGTTTCAGCCTGGACGGTCAGAAAATCCCGGCCCCCGGCCAGCTCCTCGGCAATTGCGTCGATCTGGGCCTCGCCAGCCGTCCAGAGCGTCGCGCTAAGCTCCGCCGTCTCGGTTGGGGCGGTGGTTACGCTGATGAAGATCTGGTCGGCGTCGGCATAGATCTCTTTGGTGGCCGCGTCCTCAGCCACCAGCTTTTCGCCCAGCTTCTCGCGCAGCAGCTGAATCCGCTCCTGCTCGATTACAAAGCTTTTAAACTGGCTGGCATCGAAGGGCAGGGTGGCGACACCATGGGGTGAGGTTTTCTCGATAAACTCCTTGAGTGTGCCGAAGTAGGTCTGAATTGCTGCATCGACCTGGCTCTGGGCCTCGGGAAGGCCTAAGGTTGGGACCGCCGTTGGCGAGATCGCGGTGGTCGGGGTCAGGCTGGCGGTGTCGGTCAGAGTTGTGGTGGGCGAGATCGGCGCGACTGGCTGGCTGACCCCGGCGGCCGGGGCGAACTTCTCGGCCAGGCTCCGCTGCAGTTCATCTTCGCTGACCGTGACACCTTCGGCAGCAGTGCTGCTCAGGATGACCTGATTTTCGACCATCTGGTCGAGGATTGCATAATCCAGTGGCGCGGTTTTATTGCGCAGCGAAATGATATCGGCCTGGATCTGGGCCGTAAACTGCTCGCCGGCGCCAGCCTGGATCTGGTTGAACTGATTGGCCTGGGCATAGCTGTTGGCCGCCCGCTGGGCCTCGGTGATCTGGCGATACAGCTGATACTCAGCGTTGGAAATCTCTTGTTCCGCAACCTGCGCCACGGTTTTATTCGGCACGACCACCTTATCGACCACCAGGCCGACGATAATCAGCAGGGTGACCAGGGCCAGCACCCCAGCGACGATGCGGGTGACATTCCGTTGTTTCGAGCGTTCTAGCTCCCAGCGAGCCTTCTGGCGCTTGGTCATCGGTGCGCCGTGTTGAATATTTGGTGTCTGTTTTGGCATAGCCGAACTCTTGCTCCGCGCTAATCAAAAAACAAGGCACAGCGCGGTAATCGCTTCTGTGCCTTGAGCCTGGGACATCAATCGTTAGAGACGACCGCCGATCATCCGCGGCTGTTTTCCGACACGAACGGCAGCAGGGCCAGATGGCGGGCCCGCTTGATCGCCACATTGAGCTGGCGCTGATACTTGGCACAGGTTCCGGTGCGGCGGCGGGGCAAAATCTTGCCCCGATCCGAGACCATCCGCTGGAGCCGCTTCACATCTTTGTAGTCTGGCTTAATGCCCTCGGCCGTAAAGACACATACTTTACGCCTGGGGGTGTACTTGCGTCGTCCACCACCGCCACCTGGGCGCCGGCGATTGCCCTGTTCAGTCATTATATGCTCCTCAGTAATTTAGAATGGAATATCATCATCGCCAATATCGGGCTCGCTGTAGCCGCCGCCACGATTAAACTCGTTGGCCGAGGCATCGCGCTGGGGCCGTCCACCACTGCGCGGTGGCCCGGACTCGGCGCGGCTATCCAGGATAATCATATCGCTGGCGACAACCTCGGTGCGATATTTTTTCTCGCCCGACTGCTGATCGTCCCACGAGCGGGTCTGGAGCCGCCCCTCGATATACACGCGACTGCCCTTGGTAAGATACTGGTTGCAAATTTCGGCCAGTTTGTTCCAGACCACCACGGAAAACCACTCGGTCTCCTCGCGGCTTTCGCCATTGGGATCTTTCCATTGACGGCCAGCGGCCACAGTGAAGTTGGTTACTGGGCTACCATTTGGGGTAAAGCGCATCTCTGGGTCTTTTCCCAGGCGCCCAATGATCATCACTTTGTTAAGGTCTTTAGCCACGGCTTCCTCCCAATGTTTTAGACTTGTTTTCCGTCCAGGATCAGCAAATAGCGCAGGATTTGCGTTGCCAGTTTCAAATTACGCTCCACTTCCTCGACCCGGCTTGGGTCCAGCTTGAAGTGGGACAGGATATAAAAGCCTTCGGTGTAGTCGAGAATGGGGTAGGCCAGTTTACGGCGGCCCCAGGGGGTGTTGTTCTCGAAGTCCTTGATCTCGCCGCCCTGGGCGGTGATGTAGCCGTGAAGCGTTTGGATAAATGTGTTGAAATCGTCCTCGCCGCCCAAGTCTGGGCGCAGGACGGTCATCATTTCGTATGAGCGCACGTTTTTCCACCTGCTAAATAAAGAGATTCAATGCTGGGTTTCATGGCACACAGCCGCCAGAATAAATGGGTGAATGGTTGGCGTTTCGGCCTTGAGTCACATGACAATCTGTAGGGTATCCAGCGACGGCCCGCTGGTGTAGACTCCTTCCTATGGATAAGTCCCCGCTCATCGTGGAGTTGTGGATCTCCAAACCAGGCGGAGCAGAAAGGCGCACCAGATTATAACACGCGCTCTGGGCCTATGCAAACGGAACGATTCTGTCCGCCCAGGCGTTATCCTGGCATGGCGCTGGTTTGGGCCTGGCGCTATCGCTCGAAGGAGAATATCTGATGCGTGTGATCGCTCGTTTGGGGCTGCTGCTGGCTCTGTTTAGCCTGGCTGGGGTCTCCAGCGCTGCCGCCTGTAGCCTGGCCGTGCTGCCGCTGGGCACCCTTGTGCAGGAATCCGCCGCGATTGTGATTGGCACAATCAGCACGACGACACCTGATGTGGCGACCCTGGAGGTCGAGCAGTATCTCAAGGGCGGCGCCGGGGAGCGTGAGATTACGCTGCTCAATCACACGCTCGATCTTGGCGCGGACTGTAGCCGCAGCCTCGGCGCTGGCGGGCGCTTTGCCGAGGGCACCCGGCTGCTGCTGTTTCTGGAGCCGAACACGTTCCCGCCTCAGGCGAGCTGGCAGCCCAGCAGCCTGGTCATCGATGACGACGCCGCCTGCAGTGCATGTGCAAAGTCGTTCGGGACCTCACCCCAGCCCCAAGCGATTGATGGCCTGATCAAAGCGGCGCATGAAGACCCGTTGCACTGCTGCCAGATTGCGTTCACCGTGCTGCTGCACCAGCCCAATCACCCCGTTGTTCAGGGTCGCCAGCACCTCCGGTCCGTGCCCGCGGCGGAGCAACGAGGCATCTTCCTGGAGCGTCACATCCCGCCGATAGTGCAGGCCGTTCTCAATCCCCCAATGCGCCCGGGCGATCGCGAGCACCCGGGCGGCGTCAGCATCCGCCGTCGGCAGACTCGTGAGACCATAGCGCACCTCCTGCGTCTCCCGGCCAAGCCCATCGATCACCGTGCGTTTTAGCTGAAAGACCTGTGCGAGGCCCGGCCACGGGCTATACCCCTGGAGCATACTGCTCATCGTGATCACCCGTTCGTCAATCCGCCCGTGGCCTTTCTCGACCGTCCGCGCCGTCGTCCAATCCGGCGGCGGATCCGACCAGCCTGACAGCGGTGTTGGTGGCGCAAAGGCCTGCTGGATGTCCGCCAGGAGCGTTGGCTGATTCGCTTTGACGAACCAGAGATAGTCGCCGCCGCCATCGACGATCTGGCGACTGAGCGCCTGCTGACACTGCATGGCATCGCCGGTGACCACCATCCCGGTCAGGTCAAGCCCGGCCAGCAGCGTCGGCACCACGGTGATTTCATTGGTTTTCTGATCCACGGCGAGCTGCGCCAGCGTGACCCCGGTCTCCGGGATGTACACGGCGACCACATGGACGCCGTGGGTCTGGCCCAGCGGGATCGTCCCGCGCAACGTTTTGCCATCGACGGCGACCACGATGCTGCCGCGTTCGGGCACGGTGCCGACCCGCGGAACGGCATGAAAAAACTGACCCAGCGTGATCGCCAAGGCGGTGGGATCGACGGCATGGGCCAGAATACGGCCCCAGGTGCGGGCGTGGGGCATCGTCATGCGCGGCAACCCAAACAGATGGGCCAGTTCGGCCGCCCTGAGGTGCGCCCAATCGGCAATGGCCTCGACGCGGCTATGGCCGGAGAGTTTGGCGAGGATGGCAATGGTGAGCAGCGGCACCAGCGGATAGCGAATGCCGCGCGGTTTGCGCTGATCGACCAGGGTGGTCAGGTGGGCAGCCAGCGCGTGGAGGCTGAAGGCAAACGGGACATCAGCGGGCAATGGTACGGCGAAGGGCGCTGTGGTAGACTGCATCGGACACCTTTCGAGTAGGCGGTTGATTCAATACCACCATCCTACCAAAAAGGTGTCATCCC
>DAOTUS010000157.1:0-4383 GCA_034437415.1 Herpetosiphonaceae bacterium | reverse complement strand
GCTTGACGGCGATCGCGGCCGGATCGGCGGTCTGCTCCAGCATGCGCTCGCGGGCCCGACCTTTGGCGCCCTGCAGGCTGGTCATTGTGGCCGTGGGCGCCGTGGCGGTCTGTTGGCGCTCGCGGCGTTTGGCCTGGGCCAGGGCGAAATCTTTGCGCCGCAGCGAGAGCCGCCGGATCGCAATATCCAACGGCAGCAGCAGCGCGGCGATCAGCAGCAGCAGCAGCTCGATCGGAATCGCCCGCCGCACCGCCGCCAGCGTATGATCAAACGCCTGGGCCGGCAGGCTGAGCGTGCGGCCGCCCGACTCGGTGGCCAGGGTCTGGAGCAGCTGCAGGTTCGACTGGCCCTGGCGATACTCGGGCGAGTAGGGCACGATCAGGCCCAGCGTGCGGGCAAAAACCGCCTTGCCATTGCTGTCGCTGCCGGTGATCTGCACCAGATAGGTGCCGGGGATTGGGCTGGCCACCCGCACCTGATAGCGGCCGGGGGCAACTTCTTCCAGAAATGTCGGCGTGGGCGTTCCGGCCGGGCCAACCAGCCGGGCCTCGACCACCAGGCCGCTCTGGGGATTGTTGTCGGCATCGTTGGCCGCCAGATCGATCTGCACGTCGGTGCCGATCAGCGAGGCCTCGCCGCTGACGGTGTCGCCTGAGATTCGCGGCAGGGTCCAGCCGACCAGCTGGGCGACAAAGCGCGGGAACTGCTCCCAGCCAACCCAGTTGCTGGCCCACTTGCCCTTGAGGTCGCTGGTCCAGACGACCGAGCGCCCCAGGCCGAACTGCCACTGCGCCAGCACCGGGGAGCCATCGTTGGCGACCAGAATCACCTGCGCTGTATCTTTTTCGACGGTGCCGTTGTAGCCCAGCAGCTGCGGCAGGCCGCTCTGGAGGTCGCTCAAAATTGGGCTGTCGCCAGCATAGGCGGGCGTAAATGGCTCCTCGATGATGTAGGTGCCCACCGCCTGAATCGTCTCCTGCAAGAAAATTTGCGGAACGTCCTCCATTGTTTGGGCCGGGTAATAGCGCCCGCCGCCGATCTGGGCGTAGGTCGCCAGCTGATCGGAGGAGCCGTTGCCCGCCGCCACCACCGAGAGCGTGATCCCGGAGTCGCTCATCTCCTGGGCGATCCCGGAGACATCGGTCTCGCTGCCCCAGCCGTCGGTCAGCAGAATCGCGTGCTTGATCTTGGCATCGCTGGCCTGGAGCTGCTCCAGCCCCGCCTGCATTCCGCTGACCACGTTGGTCCCGCCAGTTGGCAGCACCGGGGCCAGCGCCGCCGTGATATCGTCCTGGGTCGGAACTTTGCCCAGCGCAATCGTCCAGCTGGCGCGGTCGTCGAAGGTGACGACGCCCAGCTTGTCGGCTTTGCCCAGCACCGAGGCCGCCTGGGCCACCGCCTCTTTGGCGATGTCGATCTTGCGGGTGCCGCTGCCCTGGCGTGCCGCCATATCGCCGCCGTTGCAGTGGCAGGCATCCATGCTGCCGGATTTGTCGATGATGAAGACCAGCGCAATGTCGGGGCGCTGCTCGCGGTTGCGCACGTCCATATTGACCGGCAGCGCCGCCTCGATCGGCGTGCCCGCGTAGCCGCCGACCCCAAAGCTCTGGTTGCCGCCAACCATCACCAGGCCGCGCCCGAGATCGCCGACGTAGGCGTTGAGCAGCTTTTGGGTGGCTTCGGGAATGTCGCGCGACGGCACATTGGCCAACACAATCGCCTCGTACTCGCCCAATGCGGCCAGATCGGTGGGCAGGCCGCTGGCGGGCACCACCACCGGCGAGAGCTGGGCCGCCTCAAGCGCGGCCTTGACATTGGTCGCATCGCCAGCCGATCCCTCGACCACCAGCACCCGCGGCGGCCCGCCGACATCGACCAGCGTGGCGGCGACATTGTTCTGCGGGCGGGTGTCGTCGGTCGGCAGCACCTGGGCGCCGTAGCGATGAAAACCCTGCTCGCCAACCACCACCGTGGTCGTGTAGGTCGATGTCCCCACCGGAAGCGTGATCGCCTCTTCCTTCAGCACCTGCTCGTCGGATTTCCAGCGCAGCTGGGCCGCCTGCACGGTGCTGCTCTCGATCGTGGCCACCAGCTGAATCTCCTGCCCGGTGCGCGCTCCCGAGGGCGCCCGGAAATCGATGATCGCTACCTCGGGGTTGCCGGTCGCGCCGCCAGTTGGCACCACGTCAATCGGCACCTCGCGCCGCTGGGCGATCGGCAGCGTGTCCAGCGCCCGCCCGACGTTTTCGCCGCCGTCGGAGAGCAGCACCAGCCGCTTCTGGGTGTCGGCGGGGAACAGCGCAATCCCCAGCTGCAGCGCCTCGTTGATGTCGGTGCGCGCCGCAACTGGCACCGACTGCACCGCTCCTAATCGCTTGATCTCCGAGGGAATCCGCTCGACCAGCGCATTTTCCCCAAACGAGATCACCGCCGCTTTGTCGCCTGGCTGCATCGCCTGGAGCGCCTCGGCAATAAACTGCTCGTTGGCCGAGCGCTGCCCAGGCGAGATCGAGTCCGAGCTGTCGAGCAGGAACACGGTGGTCAGTGTGTTGACCGGGCGCACCAGCTGAGTTCCGGCCAGGCTACCAATCAGGGCCAGCAGCAGCAGGGTGCGAATGCCCAGCGACCACCAGCGCCGTCCGCCGTTGCGCCCCCGGCTGTTCAGCCAGCCCAGCGCCCAGACGGCCGGCAGCGCCAGCAGGAACCAGAGATATTCAGGTCGAATAAATGAAATTGGCATAGTTCACCACGATTGCGAGTGAAAAGCGAAGTATTCGCTTCTTACATTAGAGTGCCGAGCTGCTCACCCAAATCCAGCGCTGATTGATCCGGCTTGGGTGAAAATGGCGATCAGAAGTTTCGTTGCATAGATCAAACTGAGCTGGACAATATTTTACAAACCATCCATGCATCGATGCCCCGCCAGGATAATGACCATAGATGTACAGTAGAAAAGGCGCTGTCGAATCACCGAGCGGCTTTGGTTCATAGCGAAGCTCTTCTCCATACGCAAAATAGATCGCCGGAGACTGACTTAGATAGTTCGGAACAAGCTTCTCAAGTGTAGCAGGATAGTCGCCCGTGTTGGCATAATAGGCTTCAAGTGCCAGAATAACCTGATCATAGCGCCCTAAACCTTCAGCGAGATCTACATCTTCAGCATATCTCATCACTAAACTATTCGCTGAATCAATAACAACGAGATGGTTGTTCTGGGTTGGATCATTTGGTTCGGCCACGATGCTGATTAAGGCAATCGCCTGCATAACCACGATCCACAGCACAATCACCATATGTGTTCGAGTTGGCTGATAGGTTTTCATACATCCTCCATATATATTTGGAGGAGCCTACTCGTTGCATGGTGGACGATCAAGCACTCTTGTGTCAGGCCACCCGGCGGGCGCGCCACCACAGGCGCAGGCGGGTCAGCGCCCCACGCTGGGCCACGATCCACTCGATCAGCAGGAAGATTAGGGCGACCAGCGCCAGCCAGCGCCACCACTCCTCGCGGCCGGCCTGGGCCTGCTCGGTCTCGGTCGAGCCAACCACGCCGCCGCCAACCTGGGCCACATCCAGCACCTGCACCGGGGTGATCTTGGCCTCGCTCTCGCTGTAGCCGTTGATCACATACCGCTGCGAGGCGACCACCGTGCCGCTGCTCAGGGTTGCGGCGGTGTAGATGCCGGCCTTGCTCAGCGCCGGGCCATCGAACGTGGCCACGCCCTGGCTAGGCGCCACCTCGACCGCCGTGCCGTCCGGGGCGGTCAGCCGAACCTGGGTGATCTCGCTGGTGACCGGAATCGACAGCGGCTGATCCGCTGGGATAAAGGCCGACTCGCCGCCAGCGCCCGGCGCCAGATAGCCGACCAGATTCGACAGCAGCAGCGGAAACGCAATGTTCAGCGGCAGGTCGGAGTCGTGCAGATCGAAGCCCAGCACCGCAATCCGCCGCCCGTCGATCTCCCCGGCGATCAGCAGCGGCCCGGCGGCGCTGTCGATCACCGTGTGCGCCCAGGGTGTATTGTCAACCCGGCTCGACTTGAGGATGTTGATCTCGCCAAGCTCGACGTTGCGCAGCAGCGGGTCGTCGGTTGGCGCCGGGCGCGGCACCGGCCGATCGAGCAGCCCGGTGATCGAGAAATACTCGGTCGAGCGGTACGGCGCAATCACCAGCAGATTACCCTCGGGCAGCGGGTCGGGCAGGCTGGCATCGAGCACCGTCAGCACCGGCGTGTCGGTGAACGTGGCGGTCTCGGTGAGATAGGCGGTGACCTCGACTCGTGGCATCAGCCCCAGGCCAGTCGCCAGAAAGCGGTTGCCCGGCGTGACTAGGCGCACCGGAATCGCAGCGCTGGAGGGCCGCACCGCCCAGGCCACATC
>DAOTUS010000156.1:0-3968 GCA_034437415.1 Herpetosiphonaceae bacterium | reverse complement strand
ATCAGATCCTTGATATACTCCCACTGGCTGTCGGTCAGATCCGTTGGATAGATTTGATGTTTCACACCTTCAGTATATCCAATGATCTGCCGTCAGCCGCTACTTCTCAGACAGCTTCTGAGCATTGCCAGCCTTTGGGAAATGGCGATCAAGATCAACGCTGGAAAGCTGGAGATTGGGATGCCATTCCCAACGCTGGTGCATGACCACGTCGTCGGCAATGGGATCATGCTGCTCTCGATCGATGCCGATCATCTCGAGATCTTTTCCCAGCTGCCGCTGCATCATCGTGACCCGTTTGATCGCCTCTTGATTGCCCAGGCGATGACCGAAGGGATGACGCTCTTAAGCCGCGATGGCATGTTTGATCAGTATGGGGTGCAGCGCCAGTGGGTCTAGACAGCGGTCAAACGACAAATCACGCTTCCAAGCCTATGCCTACGCTGAGGGGGAATGCATGACCATGAAGGCCCGGCCACCACTGAGCTATCAACTGCTGATTGTCCTGCTGCGCAGTGATCCCCTCATCTGGCGACGCTGTGTGGTGCCGGGAACGATTACCCTGGGCAAGCTCCACCGCGTCATGCAGGTGGTGATGGGCTGGGCCAACAGCCATCTCCATCTCTTTACGGTGGGCGAGACCAGCTACAGCGATCCCCACTTTGAGCTAGAGGATGCCCTGCCGAGCACCCGCGTGAAGCTGGAGCACCTGTTCCCCGACCGCAGAGGGGGGATGCCGCTGACCCTCCGCTATACCTACGATCTCGGCGATGACTGGGAGCATCTGATCGTGGTGGAGGGCTGGGCCAACGTCCCCTCCGGTGCCTCGGCGATCCGGTGCCTGCATGGCGCCCGCGCGTGCCCGCCGGAAGATTGCGGCGGGATCGGTGGATTCGAGGATCTTCTGGATATCCTGGCCGATCCGCAGCATCCCGAGCATACGCGCATGCGCATGTGGGTCGGCAAGGAGTATGATCCCGCCCGCTTTGACCTGGCCGCCGTCAACCAGGCCCTCGCACGCCTGCGCTAGCCTAAGGAGGTCAATCATGGCGCGGAGGTCCACCCCCCGCTACTGGCTGAGCAAACGTGCGCAGCGGAAAACCGGGTATCCGCTCGCCACCATCGCCTACGACGACCCTGATGTGAGCACCGCCACTAAGGTTGTGGTCGGAATTTCTCCCACGGCCAGCGAGACAGCGCCAGGCACCCTCCAAACGTGGTTCAGCACGGGACAGGATCTTCGGGCGGATGATACCATCACCATCGCGATCCTGACATCTTTGAATGAGCACCAGATCGTCCGAGTCACCATGCTCGATCAGCTGCTTGGCTGTCCGCACGAGGAAGGGATTGATGCCCCCGACTTTTTAGTGGTCTCCATGATTCGCTGTTCCACGTGGGCTCGCTCCAGCACCGCCTGATCGGTGATGCCGGATGTCTCCTCCCCAATGGAGACGACATCGTGGCCAGCGGCACGGAGCGTCTGAATCGCGGCGCGGGGCATGGTTTCATTGGCCAAAAATGCATCAGGCGGCCGCACGGGGATAAAAGGTGGTGTCGTGCATGCACTCGGCGACAAAGGCGAAGACCGCCTGCAAGCCAGCCGGCGGCAAGGACGGATACTGCTCGAAAATCATCGCCGGGGTCCAGCCTTCCGCCAACAGCTGGAGCAGAAACTCGACGCTCAAACGGGTTCCCTTGACCACCGGTTTGCCCACGAGAATGGTGGGGTCGCTGTGGATATAGTCATGCCAGTTCATAGACGTCCTTTCATGGCCCTAAACGAGCAATGCTGTCGCTAGCCGCAATGTGACATACTCAAGCAAGAACGGCGTGCAAACCTGCGCTCTCGGGAGTATCAATCGTTTTTTCTGCACGAAACGTCATCAATTTTGGGCCAGTACGCACGAACGTTGTGACAGAATCGGCAAAAATCAGCAAAAATGATGGTTAACATGCGGTTTTGGTGCCATTAAGAAATTTTATGTCTCGTTGTGGCTGGCGACAGCGTTGCCAATTAAGGGCCAAATTCGCAGCTCTTTTGATTCTACCTCAATCCACATCGTTTATGTTCCTGATGGGCCGCCGGGGTCGCTGCCGCCCGCGGCATCCGGTACAGTTCGGCAGTAGCGTAGGCATGCGCTGAGGCTTGAGATAGTGACCAATACCTACCCCAGGCGCTGAATTTGGCCAGTGCTGACAGCATATGGTGTCCCAATCATATTTGATCAGTCGTCATCATCTCGTCTATAATGTCAAGGATACGGTAGGGATTCAGATCCCTCCCATTCCCTGTCTATCACCTGCTGAGGTGGCCTATGAGCCTGCTGCCCGCTGACCTTGCAACGTGCCTGCGCGTTCTGCAAGCTATCGCCGATGATCACGCCCAGATTAACGCCCACGAAGGCTTGAAAACGCTCATCGCTAAGATCAATCGCGATGGCCGCAAGCGCGAGCGCCGGCTCGCCCGCGATGCCAACGTGCGCCATGATCGCGAACTGATCGCGGCCACCGGGCTGGTGGCGCAACGCCAGCCCCAGCCCGCGCTCCCCGCGTCGGAGGGCAAGGATCTCGCCATCGCACGCACCTGCTATGTCTGCAAACAGCCCTTCACTCGCCTCCATGGGTTCTACCATCAGCTCTGCCCCAGCTGCGCCGATCTCAACTATGCCAAACGCTTGCAACGGGCCGATCTCAGCGGTCGTGTCGCACTGGTCACCGGCGGGCGGATCAAAATCGGCTATCAGATGGCGCTGCGCTTTCTCCGCGATGGGGCGCAGGTGCTGGTGACAACGCGCTTCGCCCACGATGCCGCGCGCCGCTTCAGCGCTGAGGCCGACGCCGCCCAATGGATCGATCGCCTGACGATCCATCACCTTGAGCTGCGTGATATAGCTGCGGTTGAGGCGTTTGCCCGGCACTTGCTGGCCAGCCTGCCCGCAATCGATATCCTTATCAACAATGCGGCCCAGACCATCAAGCGCCCGCTGGAGTTCTACCGCGACCTGATCCGCGCTGAGCAGGCAGGCGCCGCGTTGCCAGCCACCGCCCAGCGTGTGCTGGCTTCGGCCAGACCCATGGCATTCCTGGAGCAGCAGCCGGACTACCCGCGCGATCCGGCGCTGGCGCCCTATTTCCCCGCTGGCCTGCTCGACCTTGATGGCCAGCAGATCGATCTGCGCCCGGCCAATAGCTGGGTGCTGAAGCTCGATGAGGTCAGTACGCTGGAACTGCTGGAGGTACAGCTGGTCAATGTTGTGGCGCCGTTTCTCCTGGTCAGCCAGCTCAAGCCGCTCCTGTGCCGATCGCGCTTTGCCCGCCGCTTTGTGATCAATGTGTCGGCGATGGAAGGGCAGTTCAATCGCGGCACCAAAACGGTGTATCACCCCCACACCAACATGGCCAAGGCGGCGCTGAACATGCTGACGCGGACCTCGGCCAACGACTATGCTCAAGATGGCATCTGGATGAACAGCATCGACACCGGCTGGATCACCGATGAGAAGCCCTTTGAGCGGAAAGCGCGCCATCAGGCCAGTCAGGGATTTTATGCGCCGCTTGATGAGATCGATGGGATGGCCCGGATCTACGACCCGATTGTGCGCGGCATCCTGGAACCCGACGAGCCATGGTATGGCTATTTCCTCAAGGATTTCGTGCCGCACCCGTGGTAAGAGCTGCCAGTGCATGCGCTGGCTACTGCACTGGGACTCGCTGCGAGAGGATCTCCTCACGGTGGTTCGACCGAAAGTCAAAACCATCCAGCGCCATCGCCTGGTGGGCGATGTGCGATCAACCCTGGGCCGCTATCGAGGACACGTCTCTGCTCCAGCGGATCTGACACAACCGCTTATACCATTCAGCATTGCATAGTAGGCGCTTCTCAGGTATCCTTCACAGCGGTCATATGTGAAGGATAGAGGTCTGCCATGCGCAAAGATATGCCCCCAATTCACGAGGATGTCGAG
>DAOTUS010000155.1:0-2075 GCA_034437415.1 Herpetosiphonaceae bacterium | reverse complement strand
CTCGACATCCTCGTGAATTGGGGGCATATCTTTGCGCATGGCAGACCTCTATCCTTCACATATGACCGCTGTGAAGGATACCTGAGAAGCGCCTACTATGCAATGCTGAATGGTATGATATGTATAAATCAACCAGCGATCACGATCGCGAATGTGCCAACGGCGCACATCATCACCAACGGCGAGCGACTTGATGATCTCGGCACTGCGGGAATCTTCGGCGATCAGCGCGGCGCGTTTGGCTCCATCAATGACAAAGGCTTGGTTAAAGCCTGTCTTAACGCCATAGAAAATCTGACCATCAACATATTTTTCCAGCGGCACACCGACGCGCTCCATCGTGCGCAGAACCGTTGCGCTGCCAGCGTCAGCCAGTGTCCAGCTGGCGCCGTTGATCGCATCGGCGGGCAAAACGCTGCCGTGGGTATTGATCAGCAGGCGCACATCGGGATACGGCTCTTCTAGTGATTTGACCTGGGTGAAGTGCGGGGCGTGGGCGGCGGCGCTGCGCTGGGTAATGAAAATCATCGGGAACGTGGCGGCAGTGGCAAACACGGGCAGCTCGCCAAAATCGGTGATCGATTTGATGCTGCTGTTGGCGGCAACATAGCTGCGCAGATTGGCCCCGTAGCCAGCGCGAAACCACTTATTGGGCGAAATAAACGCCAGCATCCCGCCAGCGCCCAACAGCTCCAGCGCGCGGGCATAAAAATACACATATAAATCAGCCCGATCACTGTGGACCTGGCTGAAATTCCGGCGCAACAGCGGCTTAATCTCCTTGAACAACTCCATGCGCACATACGGCGGGTTGGCCACCACAACATCGAAGCCACCGGGGAAAACCTCGGCAAAATCAATCGCCCAATCGAAGCCACCGTTGGGCGGCGTGCCATCGGTGATAGCGCGAATCCCCGCCTCCAGCGCATCGATCTCCCGGCGTCGGGCGCGTTTATCGCCCTCGTGATAGCCGATAAAGCCCGCCTTATGCTGGAGCAACTGATCGACCAACTGCTGGCGCATTGGCTGCATATCGCGGCTCTGCGGGTTGGGCGAGGCCAGGCTATCCCCGGTCTCGATTTTATAATCCAGATTGGGCAGCGGCGGCGGATTGGGGCCGGCGAACTCAATCATTAGCGACAGCCACAGGCGCAGGCGGGCGATATTGACCGCAAACGGATCGATATCAACGCCATAGATATTGCGCTGAATAATCTCCAGCTTACGGTCATAGACCCGCTGATAATCGATTTTCTTAACCACAAACAGCGCGGCGCGCAGATCGAGCAGCTCGTGAAGCATCCCGAGGAGATAGGCGCCGGAGCCACAGGCGGGGTCACAGACGCGGACCTCCTGTAATGCCCGCAATATCTCCTCGGGGTCGCCCAGATCGGCGGCCTCGTGGTCATCGACAAAGCGAGCCAGCGCGGCGGGGGCCTCGTGAGGCACGCGGCTAGCCAAAAACCCCTTGAGACTTTCGCGGCACATAAACGAAACAATCGGCTTCGGCGTGTAATACGAGCCAGTATCGTGGCGGCCGGTGACCAGCTCCTCGAAAATCTTGCCCAGCATCTCGGGATCGACCGCCACCTCAACATCGAGCGGCGTCGACTCGGTGACCGTGAAATTAAAGCGATACAACAGCGACTCGATCGCCTCGCTCAGCGCCGCATCGGGCACCTGGATTGCAGTCTGGGCATCGAGATCATCCTCCTCAAACAGCCCACCGTTGAGATAGGGAACCTGGCCAATCCGCTGCACGAGAACACTGCCGGAATCGCTACGAAAATTGATATTGACATCATTGCGAGCGTTCAGACCGCTGAAAAACAGCAGAGACAGGCGCGACGCATAAAAATTCAGCTCGGGATTAGCGGCGCGCTCGCGCTTATGGTCGGCCCACAGCGCCTGCAAATACTGGCGACTGCCCTGAAACTCCAGCCAACCTTTCCGCTCCACAATACCCTCGCCAATTAGGGCGGACTGGTCGCCGGTTGGCGCGGGTGAATCCGTCCAAGGCTCGTCACGGTGCGCATGAGTTCCGTGAATAAAACCGGATCAGGTTTTTCCGGAAG
>DAOTUS010000154.1:0-2897 GCA_034437415.1 Herpetosiphonaceae bacterium | reverse complement strand
CTCGACATCCTCGTGAATTGGGGGCATATCTTTGCGCATGGCAGACCTCTATCCTTCACATATGACCGCTGTGAAGGATACCTGAGAAGCGCCTACTATGCAATGCTGAATGGTATTATCTCAGCGCATATTCATACGATTGGGATATGTATATAGCGCGAGAAACCAATAATACATCGTATGCTATTGCTTTACATGCAGGTTGACATCATCAAAAATGATATGCTATGATGCGAACCCGAAGAGTATTATTGATACCCGCTCTATTTGTCGGCAGATAGTGCTAATCGCAGATGCGCAATTGCGCGCAAACCAGCGCGATTTAGCGCACAATCCTGCTGGCGGCAGCCGTCCAAACGAGGGGCTGAACATTCGTTGAGGCGATGGAGGAACCATGCCAAATTGGTCACCAAACTGGACAGATGTACGCTGGGATCATGCTGCGGCGAACGCTGCAATCGCCGCATTGAATCAGGCGGCGGCTGCCCTCGGGAGTGGCAACACCGAGCGGATCAGACAGGCGCAAACGGCGGTTGAGGAGTGGTTTGGAGCTCACCGCGTCACGTTCGATGACTATCTGACGAAGGTGCTGAAAGGGGGCGGCGATCTCGCCACGCAGTATCGGCAGGCGGCCCAGGATATCGCGAATGCCAGCACCCAGGCGACCGATGCGCAGAATCAGCGCCTCCGCGACCGCCGCCGCTGGGAAGATGAGAGCGATCAGGAGCGGCGTGAAGAGCGCCAGCGCAATACTACCAGCAACGTCCCAAGCTAACGGGCGACTCTGCTGCGACTCTGGGTGCGTGGTCATGCTGCCACGCACTTTTTTAGCGACTTTCGGCGCCGCCGAGCGCACATTCTATTCTGGATTATTTTAGGTAGCCTGGCTAGAGTTAAACCATGACACAACCTCAAGCTTCAAAATCAGTGTTCAACCGCCCTCCGCGGATCAAGCCCGCCATTCCGCAGGCCGAGATCCGCATGCCCACCCCGCCAGGCACCAATAAAGAACGCTCCTCCACGAACTGGATCACAATGGCCATGCCGGTGATCAGCGTGCTGATTATGGTCGGGGCAATGGCGGCGCTCAACCAGGGACGCAATGCGGTGGTGTTTGCCGTGCCGATGACGGCGATGGCGATTATGGGCGTGGCGACTACGCTGGTCACCAGCCGGACCCAGCGCAAACAGCAGCAGCAGGAGTTTGAGGAGCGGGTGACCTTTTACGAGGAGCAGCTGGCCGAGCGCAGCGACGAGCTGCGGGCGATCCACCACACCGAACACACCAATCGGCTGTATCTGAACCCTGGAACCAGCGAGCTGTGGCAGATCGCGGGCACGAATGGGGCGAACGATACGCCCAGCCCTCGCCTCTGGGAGCGCCGCCTGCACGACGAGGACTTTCTTGAGCTGCGGGTTGGCCTGGGCCAGCTCCCGCTAAGCTCGACAATCGAGGTGCCGCAGCCGCAGGGCAACGCGCCGATCGATCGGCGCCTGTTCGATCTGCGCCGCCAGTACCAGACCCTGCGCGGCGTGCCGGTGGCGGTCCAGCTGGCCCAAGCGGCCTCCCTGGGGATCGCTGGACAGCCTGAGGCCACTGGCGGACTGCTGCGCTCGATGCTGGGGCACATGCTGGTGCTGCACGCGCCGACCGAGCTGCGGATTGCCCTGGTGGCCAGCGCGGCAACCCACAGCCAGTGGGAGTGGCTGCGCTGGGCGCCGCACACCGTCCCGATGAGCAACAACACCGCCGCCAGCGTGCGCATGGTCGCCCACGAGCCCGAGGCGGTCAACACGCTGCTGAGCAATCTGCTTGATGTGCTCAGCCGGCGCCGCGACATGGTCGAGAAAAGCAAAGAGAGCTCGCCTGGCGCAACCCTGGCGTTTCCGCACCTGTGCGTGATTATCGACGACCTCGATCAGGTGCGCGGCCAGCCGGTGGTCAGCGAAATTATCAGCCACGGCCCCATGTTCAACATGTCGGTGATCTTCCGGCTGGCCGACTGGCAGGATATTCCAGGCGCCTGCCGCGTGATGCTGGATATCCAGCCCCAGGGCGGGCGGATTGCCTATGCGGCCAACGCCTGGAGCACCGAGAGCTTTACCATTGACCAGGCCGACCTAAAGCGCAGCGACGAGCTGGCCCGCCACCTGGCCAATATCCAGCTGGCCGACACCGGCGGCAGCCAGGATATTCCCCGCAGCGTCCGGCTGTTCGACCTGCTCAACATTCAAAACGAGCGCGATCTGATGCCGCCGCCATACTGGGCCAACGACCCGGTCAGCGCCTGGCATGCCGATGTGCCGATTGGCAAGAAGAGCGGCGACAAGCCCCTGTTTATCGACCTGTACGAGAACAAACACGGCCCGCACGGGATTATCGCCGGGGCCACCGGGGCCGGCAAGAGCGTGTTGCTCCAGTGCATGATCGCGGCCCTCGTAATCAAGCACTCGCCGATTCGGCTGCAGCTGCTGCTGATCGACTTTAAGGGCGGCGCGTCGCTGGCGATGTTTGAGCCGCTGCCGCACACGGTGGGCTTTGTCACCGACCTGGAGGGCCGCCTGGCCGAGCGGGCGATGACGGCGATCAAGAGCGAGATTCGCTACCGCAAGACGATTCTGCGCCAGGCGGCGGTGCAAAACATTACCGAGTACCGCGAAAAAGCCGCCCTGGAGCAGCTGCCGCCGCTGGCCAACCTGATCATCGTGATCGACGAGTTCGACGAGATGGCCAAGTTCTACGCCGAGTTTGTCACCGAGCTGGTGCGAGTGGTCAAGCAGGGGCGTTCGCTGGGCGTGCATCTGCTCCTGGCCACCCAGCAGCCGTCGAAAGCGGTGACCGACGAGATTCGCACCCAGCTGAAGTTCTTTATCGCCCTGCGCCTGGGCAGCAGCGA
>DAOTUS010000153.1:0-2010 GCA_034437415.1 Herpetosiphonaceae bacterium | reverse complement strand
CCAACCATCTCGGCGACCTCGGAGACATCGAGCTCTGGCCGCTGCTCGCCGAGCACTTTCGGACCCGCAACCTCAAGAATGTCGTCGTCGTCTCGCCGGATGCTGGTGGTGTGGGTCGTGCTAACAAGTTTCGCGAGCGCATTGGCGCCAGCCTGGCGATTATTGCCAAGCAGCGGCCAGAGCCCGATGTCTCCGAGGTCGTCGAGATGGTTGGCGATGTCTCGGGCAAGCGGGCGGTGATTTTCGACGATATGATCTCGACCGGCGGCACGCTGGTTGAGGCGGCCAAAACCCTGATCGAGCGCGGCGCAATCAGTGTGATCGCCTGCGCGACCCACGGGATTTTCGCCGGAAACGCGGTCCAGCTGATCGGCGACTCGGTGATGGAAGAGGTGATGGTCACCGATACCATTCCAGCCCCGCCCGAGGCTGGCGCCGCCCGCATCACCCAGATGAGCGTCGCGCCGCTGTTTGCCGAGGCGATTATCCGCATTCACAAGGATTTATCCCTGAGTGCGCTCTTTACTTAAGCCCATAGTTGACGCATACTTGATCTATCATTCAGCACTCAAGATTGAATTATAGGCTGTCGGCGCACGACTATAGGGTATCGTAATCGCAACCGCCCACAGCCTTAGACCTATAGTCGTTAGCCTTTATTTTAGGAGGATAAACGGTTCAGATGCGGAGCGTTGCCCCTGCACGTGCAGCCTGCAATGCCTATGCCTTTCGGCCCCATCTGCGCCAATCGAACGATGGATCCTGCACGTAGTATCGAGTTGCTTGGTTTACTGGTCTGTCTGGTGATTGTCAGCATCGCCTCGGCCGCCGAAGCAGCTCTTTCAACCATCTCTCGGCATCGCATCAACACAATGCTGGACAGCGGCGAACGCCGTGCTAACGTGGTGATGCACCTGTTGGAAGACCCGTATCAATTACGGATTGGCACGCTGTTGCTGGGGACAAGCGCAACAATTGCCGCCACCGCCCTGCTGCTTACCTTTGTGAAAACCTGGAGCGGCTGGAGCCAGGCCGGGGCCCTGGTTGGCTTTGGTCTGATCTGGCTCACCGTTGGCACAACCCTGCCGAAAACCCTGGCCACAACCTACCCCGACCGGGTTGGTCTGCGCGTCGCCGCACCTCTCCGCGCGCTCTTGTTTCTCGTCGCCCCGCTCCAGTGGATGCTGCGCGTGATTGCGAAGCCAATTGGCCTGGTCACCGGGCATCACCCGCAGCTGGTCACCGAGGAGGAGCTGAAGCTGCTCGTCAATGTCGGCGAGGAGGAGGGTGTCATCGAGGCCGAGGAGCGCGAGATGATTCAGGGGATTTTCGCGTTTGGCGATACGGTGGTCCGCGAGGTGATGGTGCCCCGGATCGATGTGCTTGCCGTCGAGGCCCACACCTCGGTCGACGTGGCCCTGGAGCTGATTCTCAAGGTTGGCCACTCGCGCCTGCCAGTCTACGAAGGCTCAATCGACCACATCAGCGGCGTGCTGTACGCCAAGGATCTCCTGCCGCTGCTACGCGATGGACGGCGCGGGATTCCGCTCCACTCGATTGTGCGCCCGGCCTATTTCGTCCCCGAGACGATGAAGGTGGATGACCTGATGCGGGCGCTGCAGTCGCGCAAAGTGCATATGGCGATCATCGTCGATGAGTATGGCGGCACCGCCGGGCTGGTCACGATCGAGGATCTGCTCGAAGAGATCGTCGGCGAGATCCAGGACGAGTACGATGTGGAGGAGGCGCCGGTTGAGCAGGTCGGGATCGGCCAGTGGCTGTTTGATGGACGGATTTCGCTCGATGAGGTCAACGATCTCACCGACCTTAATCTGGCCAACGATGATGTTGATAGTTTAGGCGGGTTTGTGTCGGCAATGCTGGGGACGATCCCCATTGTTGGCGATAAGATCGAGGTTGACGAGGCGACGATTGAGGTGGCGACCGTGCGCGGCCTGCGCCCGCATCGGCTGCGCCTGACGCTGCCCCACACTGAGACCGAGCCCGCGG
>DAOTUS010000152.1:0-10794 GCA_034437415.1 Herpetosiphonaceae bacterium | reverse complement strand
GCGCTGGGCGGTGCTTAGGCGTTTGACCAGCACAACGCCACAGCCTTCGCCGACAGCAAAGCCATCGGCGCTGGCATCGAAGGTTTTACACCGCCCGTCGGGCGCCAGCATGCGCATCTTGCAAGCATTGACCACCGTCTCGGGTAACGTAATCGCATTGACCCCTGCGACCACGGCCAGCTCGCACTCCTGAGTGCGCAGGCTCTGGCAGGCCAGATGCAGCGCGACCAACGATGAGGAACATGCCGTATCAATCGCGATATTTGGTCCCTGAAAATCGAAGATGAACGATAATCGGCCAGAGGCGACACTGGAGGAGTTGCCGATGCTGAAGTAGGGATCGTCAATCCCGCTGGTATCCCCGTGGCGCACCTGCAGCTGGTCGTACTGCCCGTTGATAATGCCCACAAAAACCCCGGTCTGGCTGCCTGCTAGGGGTTCCAGGGCAATCCCGGCGCGCTCAAAGGCTTCCCAGGTCACTTCCAGCAACAGGCGCTGCTGCGGGTCCATGCGTTGGGCTTCGCGGGGCGAGATTCCAAAAAAATGCGCGTCAAAGCCGGGCAGATCGCTGAGCAACCCACAGTGGCGGGTGTACATTTTACCAGGCGCGTCGGGGTTGGGGTCGTAAAACATCTCGCTATCCCAGCGCTCAGGTGGCACTTCAACAATGCCATCGCCGCCGCTGCGGAGCAGATCCCAGAATTGCTCAGGCGAGTTCACCCCGCCTGGAAAACGACAGCTCATCCCAACAATCGCAAACGGCTCGGGCGGTGGGCGCAGACGTTCAGCCAGCAGAGCTCGTTTCTCCGGGCCAAGGGTGGCGATAAGTTGATTTAAGACGTCGCTCATAATGATTGATTATCTCCTCTGGCCAACTGACTTAACTCGTCAATTGAAAGATCGGCGATTTGGGCCAGCAATGCGGCGAGTTCGTCATCTTGCCCGAGATCTGGCGCAACTACAGGCGTTGGCGGATCAAGCTCGGGCGCTACGGCCAGCTGAAGGCGCTCCGCCAAATGCTTCGCCAAAGCTTGAATGGTTTCATAGTTCCACAAGGTCGTTACCGAGAAGGCCACCCCCAGGCTATCCTCAAGCCGATTCCTTAATTCTAGGCCCATCAGGGAGTCAAGCCCTAAAGCACTTAATGGCGTCTGGGCTTCGATGCTGGCGATCGGAATCCGCAACACCTGCGCCACATGCTCAATCACATGATCGATCAGGGCGGGAAGCCGGTCGCTGACTGGCAGCGCTTCCAGACGGCCGACAAATCGCTGCGCCAGCGGATGCTCGTACGACTCTTCAGCCAACAAGATCCGCAGCAGGGGGATTTGGGCGACTTTTGGGTAGAACTGACGCCATTGCCGCACATTCAAGGCTAAGACGCCCACCTGTGGCAGCGGTAGGTCGATGATCTGCGCGAAGGCGGCGACGCCTTCTGGAGGTGTCAGCGCTTGAATGCCACCGACATTGAAGCCGCCCGCCGCTCGGCCGCGCGCCGCCAGCCCGACCTCGGCCCACGGCCCCCAGTTGATGCTCAGGGCTGGCAGACCCTGTAGCCAGCGCTGCTGCGCCAGCGCATCGAGGAAAGCATTGGCCGCCGCATAGTTCGCCTGGCCTGGGGATCCCAGAATGGAGGCGGCCGAGGAAAAGACAACAAAAAAGTCCAGGGTTTGATCTCTGGTGAGCATGTGAAGGTTCCAGGCTCCGTCAAGCTTAGGGGCAAATGCGGTCCTGAAATGCGCCGGGGTTTGTTGCAGCAAGGTCGCATCATCAAGGACGCCAGCGCAGTGAATGACGCCGCGCAGGGGCGGCCTGTGGGCGAAATCAGCCAGCAACTCCGCCATCTGCGCGGCGTCGACGACATCAATCGCCAGGGTTTCAATCGTCACACCGGCGCCTTGGAGGCTCGCTAGCGCGGCGCGATGGTCGGCGTCAAGCGCCGCCGCACCTCGGCGACCAGTCAGGATCAGATGCCGGGCGCCCTGGTCAATCAGCCATTCGGCAATCGTTAGCCCAAGCCCGCCGAGGCCGCCGGTAATCAAATAGGTTGCCTCGGCCATGACTGTTACATCCTGGGCCGCCAGCACCACGGCCGGATCATCCAGGGTCAGGGCGATTTTACCGATATGTTGGGCCTGGGCCATAAAACGGAAAGCCTCGCCTGCCGCCGAGATTGGAAACGCCTGAACTGGCAGGGGCTGAAGGCGGCCGGCGGCAAACTCCGCGACGACATCCCGGAGCAGGCTGCTGAAAAAAGCTGGGCGTTCGGCGCTCATCCTGGCGAGATCAATCGCCGCATAGGTGAGGTTTTTTTGAAATGGCCAGAGGCCCAGGGCGCGATTTTCGTAGATGTCGCGCTTGCCAATTTCAAGAAAACGTCCGTAGGGAGCAACGACATCAAGGCTTTTGCTCAGGGCCTCGCCGGTCAGCGAGTTGAGCACGACATCAACGCCTCTGCCCTTGGTGAAGGCCAGCACTTCGTCGGCAAAGTGCAGTGAGCGCGAATCCATCACCAGATCGATTCCATGTACGTCGCGCAGATAGTCGCGTTTGGCCTGGCTGCCTGCCGTGACAAAGATTTCGGCACCGACCAGTCGCGCCAGTTGCAGCGCCGCCAGCCCGGTGCCGCCAGCCGCGGAGTGGATCAGAATGCTTTCACCCGGCTGTAGGCGGCCCTGGTGATGGAGCGCATACCAGGCGGTCATAAACACCAGCGGTATTGTCGCCGCCTCGCAAAAGCTCATGTGATCCGGCTTGGCAACCACAAAATCGGCCCGTGTGGTGACAAACGAGGCCATACTGCCGGGCGCAACTGCGATAACCGCATCGCCAACGTGCAGTCCGGCGACATCCGGCCCGACGGCGGTAATCACCCCGGCGCATTCGCCACCAAGGACAATCGAGCCAGCAGCGGTGTCAGGGCGGATTCCCATCGCCGAAAGCACATCAAGAAAATTAAGCCCGGCGGCATGGACTTGAATCTCGACCTCGCCCAGGCCTGGCACCGAGCGTTTCTGAGCATGCAGCTCCAGGTGATCAAGCACGCCAGGGGCGTCAATTGTGAGATGGAAGGCCGACGCGTTCGCGCCTACGCCTACCGGACGCTTGAACAAGCCAGGGCGTAGCTCGCTACGGCGGGTGCGAATCAGGCGGGCGACGTAGCGCGTCGCCTGCCGGAAGGCAATTTGGTCCTCATCATCAGGAATTTGAAGCAGCTGCACAAACATCGAGACGGCCGCGGGAGTCGTGTCGAGATCAACGCAGGCGCAGCGGATCTGCGCATACTCGTGCGCAATCACGCGGCCGAGGCCCCAGAGCGGTGCCTGGGCGACCGAAACAGCCTGTTGATCGCCGCCGACCAGCTGAGCGTCGCAGGTCACCAGATAGAGCCGGGGCAGATCGCGCCAGCCCATATGGGCGAGCGCCTGAACAAGCCCTAAGACACTCAGGCATCCGCGATTCTGAGCCGCATTCAGTGCAGCCAGATCCTCCAGTGAGGCCAGGCTATCGACGCTCCAGGAGTGGACAATTCCGGCGCAGGGTGGCTGGCCCCGACCGAAGACAGTTTTCAGAAGGTGCTGATACTCGTTGGCACAGGTTGGGTCGGCAATGCAGAGATCGCCTGGAGCCACCGCCGTCGTGGTCACCACCACCACCGTGTGCCCCGCCGCCGTGAGAGATTGGGCAACCTGCCGCCCAGGGCCGAACTGATCGGCAAAGACGAGCCACTTACCGGCCGGTGTGGCGGCGGTTGGAACTGGAAGTGGCTGGGGCATCCACTCTAGATGATAGAGCCAGTCGGCGACCGGCGGCCCGGCCTGAGCCTTGGGCTGCTCCAGTGGCTGGAGCGCTATGTCATCAAGCCGAAAGACCAGCACCCCGTGAGCATCAACCACCTCCAGGCTGGCTTTTAGGCCACCGTCGGGTGTCGCAGCAACCTGAACATACACCCACAGCGAGTCGCTATGATTTGGAACGTGATGCACCTGCAATAGCCCCAGGCCCACCGGTACATAGGCGGCGGGCTGGGCCTGGCCCTGGGGTGCCACCGCTGCCGCAATCACCTGCAGACAGGAGTCAAGCAGCGCCGGATCGAGCAGCGACTGGCTTGGGAGGTCGCTCGTCGCCGGAAAACAAATGTGTCCGATGGCCTCGCGATCGCCGCTGTTCACCGTCGTCACACCCTGAAAGGCCGGACCGTAGTTCAGCCCGTGCGTCGCCAGCAAGGTGTAGAAGCCGGTCTGATCGAGCACCTGTGGACAGCGGCTGAACCACGCCGCCCGGTCAGGGGCGATCGGAACGTTCGTATGTCCGTCGCTGACGGCGATATCGCCGTGGGAGTGGGATATCCAGGTCGCCTGGGGCTGATCGGCAGGACGGCTTACAATCTGGAAACGTCCGCGGCCAGCGCCAATGATGTTGAGCGTGACCTGGATGCTGCGCACCCCTGCATCGCTGAGCACCAGCGCTTGTTCAAACACCACATTATGCAGAGACAGATGGGTTGTGTCCCAGAGAAGCCGTCCGACCACCGCCGCCATATCCAGGTAGGCGGTAGCTGGCACAACCCAGCTTTCGAGCACCTGATGATCACGTAAATAGGGGGCGCCATGCAAACTCAGCACGGTCTCCCAGCAGTGGACCAGGGGCTGGGTTGCGACCTCCCAATGCTGGCCGAGCAGCGGATGCCCAGGGCGGGCTGCCGCCGACACTACGAGGGGCGCCGAGGGTTCAAACCATAAGGATTCGCGCTGCCATTGATACCCGGGCAGGCGCACAGAGCGCCCACCGGCCGGAAATAGCTGAGCCCAGGCCGGATCGAGGCCCGCCATATACAGCGCCCCAAGCGACTCAAGCATAACCTTGCGCTCTTCGCCGCGCCGCAACGAGGCCAGCACCAGCCCGGCCTCGGTCCACTGCTGGCAACAATCCTCAATCATTGGCAGCAAAATCGGATGCGGACTCATTTCAATGAAAATAGTGTGTTTATCCGCCAACAGACGCTTGATCCCATCCATAAACAAAACCGGATTGCGTAAATTTCGCACCCAGTAATCCGCATCGTACTGCGGCTGTCCTTCGGTTTGGCTCGTCGAATACAGCGGCACAAGCGGAGGCTGCGGCTGTAGATCGGCCAGGGCGGTGAGCAAATCAGCGCGGAGCGGATCCATCTGCGGGCTATGCGAGGCGACATTGACTTTGACGAAGCGGGCAAAAACACCAGTGCTTTGCAGCTGCGCAACCACTAGCTCCAGCGTCGCAGTGTCGCCGGATAGCACCGTCGAGCGGGGGCTATTGCTCACGGCAATCGCCAATCGATCTTCATAGCCGATCAGCGCCGTTTCCGCCTCGGCGTAGGGTAGCTCAACCACCGCCATCGCGCCCTGGCCGCTCACCTGGTTCAACAGCTGGCTGCGCCGACAGATAACCGTAACAGCATCCTGCAGGGACAACGCGCTGGCGACATAGGCTGCCGCGATCTCGCCCATACTATGCCCAATTACCGCATCGGGGTGGATGCCCCACTCGTTCCAGACTGCCGCGAGGGCTATCTCCAGCGCAAACAAGGTCGGCTGAACGATGGCGATCTGCTCAAGCCAGGCCGAGTCGTCGCTCTGCAATGTCTCAAGGAGCGACCATCCGGCACAGGCTTGAATCGCCTCATCACAGGCCTGAATCGCCGTCGCAAAGGCTGGCTCGTGGGCAAGCAACTCGCGGCCCATGCCAACCCACTGCGATCCCTGGCCGGGGAAAACAAAGGCAACTTTAGGTCGGTGGCGGCCCTGTGTGCGGCCCTGGCGCACCCCGGCGGCTGTGCCATCCAAAAACGCCTTGAGCTGCTGCCTCCACGAGGCGCCATCGTGAACCGTCAGCGCCAGACGGTGACGCTGATGCTGACGCCGCACACTGGCGGTATAGCAGCGATTACGCAGCAGAGCCGGCAGGTCGTCGGCCTCGAATGGCAGATCGGAGTAGGCATGGGCTAGCGCGTGCAGAGCCGCGGGAGTGGCCGCCGAAAGCGTCAAAGGATACGCCAGGGCCGCCGGGGGCGCAGCCTCAGGCTCGAGCAGAGCTGGCGCATCCGCCAGGACAATATGCGCATTCGTACCGCCAAAGCTGAACGCGCTAACGCCGGCTATGCGCGGATGCGCGGACGCCGGCCAGGGGGACAGGGTTTGCTGAACGTAGATTGGCAGCGACTCGAAGGGAATATGGGGATTAGGCGTTGAGAAATGCAAACTGGGAACAAGCTGCTCATGATTAAGCATCAAGGCGACTTTGATCAGTCCGGCAACCCCTGCCGCCGTCTCAAGGTGCCCAATATTGGTTTTGACCGAACCGATCGCGCAGGGTTGGTCGTCAGGTCGATTGGTGCTGAGGACAGCGCCGAGGGCATTCGCCTCGATCGGATCACCGAGCAGCGTGCCGGTTCCATGGGCCTCGACATACTGCACTGCGCCAGGGCTAACGGCCGCCTGAGCATAGGCTTCACGCAGCACTGCCTCCTGCGCCCAGCGATTTGGTGCGGTCAGGCCATTGGTCCGCCCATCTTGATTCACGGCGCTGCCGCGAATCACCGCGTAGATCCGATCGCCATCGGCCAGAGCCTGCTCAAGCGGTTTAAGCACCACCAGGCCTGCACCCTCGCCGCGAACATAACCGTTGGCCCGCGCGTCAAAGGTCCAGCAGCGCCCGTCGGGAGACATGGCCGATAGTCGGCTGAAGCCAATGGTTGTCTCTGGGGAAAGCAACAGATTCACACCACCAGCCAGGGCCAGAGTCGATTCGCCGCTCCGCAAGCTTTGGCAGGCCAGGTGGATCGAAACAAGGGAGGAGGAACAGGCGGTGTCGAGAACAAGGCTTGGGCCGTGCCAGTTGAAGGTATACGATAAACGATTGGCCGCAATCGAGAGGGCCGCTCCCGTGTTGGAGTACACATCAATCTGGGCTGGATCGCGAAAAAGTAATCGGCCATAGTCGTCAACCGCAATCCCAATAAAAACCCCGGTCTGGCTATTGGCTAAACGCTTGACATCTTGCCCGGCATCCTCAAGCGCCTCCCAGGCCACTTCCAGCAGCAGCCGCTGCTGCGGATCCATATAGAGGGCCTCGCGATGAGCAATCTTAAAAAACTGCGGATCGAACTGGTCGACATGCTTAAGAAAACCACCCCAGCGGGTTGTTGCTTTGCCATGAGCTTGCGGATTAGGGTCGAAAAGGGCAGTTGCGTCCCAGCGTTCGACCGGAACTTCTGTGATGGCATCGCGCCCGGTGGCAAGTAGATCCCAAAACTCCTCGGGTCCGGCAGCTCCAGGAAAACGGCAGCCAATCCCGATGATCGCAATCGCTGTCATAGCGCCTCCCATACGATGGTGTTTAATCGTGAGACAGATGCTGCGCTAGCGTCTCGATCGTTGGAAAATCCCACAAAAGGGTTACCGGTAAGTCGCGCTTTAGCCAAGTTTCCAGATCACCAGCTAAAATAACGGCATCCGCAGAACCAATTCCGTACGCGGCAAATGGTTCCGTCGTATCAATATCATCCGCTTCCATCGCAAGATGTTCAGCCAATGCATCAATGAGCCAGGCTTCAATCGTTGCTGTTGAAGGATATGAAACAATTTTTGCCGAAGATTGTGAGTAATCGCCCATAGAGCCGTATACCTATTGATTCAACAAAATAGCCAGATATAATAAAAAAGCTTACGATATATTTCGTAGCAGTTGAAGGGTTTCGTTTATAGAGATTATCGGTCAGGGGATCTATACAGTTTAGCGTTGTACGGCGAGATCGGAATTCATCCAGGAGATAAACGCCAATGTTTATTATCCTAGCAGAGGAATATTATAGATCTAAGGCGGCCTAAGATATCATCATTCAGTGTACCTGTCAAATCATCAGTATAGAGCAGAAACATCACAGATACGTCATATCAACCCTCAACAAGAACGGATTATCTACATATCATTATCAATCCGAGCGCCTATAGCCACGCGACCAGCGTTTCTTCCTGAAACGCCACTCGGCACGCATGGCGTTGCACCTTACCGCTCGATGTTTTTGGCAAGGTCCCTGGTTTAATTAAGACAACCGCATGCACCCGCAACTCATGCTCCTCCGAAACGGCCTGGCGGATCGTCCGAATGAGCATTTCGCCGCCACGCTGACTATCGGAGGAATCCGCTTCGCGCTCGGTATGGCGATAGGTGCGATCAACTTCAGCCACCACCACCACCCGCTCTTCGCCCTGGATGTCCAGCGCAAAGGCCGCCGCCCCGCCTGGGCGCAGGGCTGAATGGCACTGCTCGACAACCAGTTCAATATCCTGGGGGTAGTAGTTGCGCCCGTTTGCAATGATCATATCCTTCAAGCGACCAGTAATAAATAGCTCACCTTCGCAAAGAAACCCCAGATCGCCGGTGCGCAAAAAAGGCCCCTCGTTAGTATCCGCAAGCTGGGCCTGGAAGGTCACGGCCGTCTCCACCGGTCGACCCCAATACCCCTGGGCCACGCTTGGACCCTTCAGCCAGATCTCACCCACCTGCTCTGGGGGGCAGGCCATTGCCGTGGCCGGATCGACAATGCGAATCGCCTGGGAATCCCACAGATGCCCACAGCCAACCAGCGCTCGCAACCCAGGCGCAGCGGCAGCCGCAGGCACGACCTGATAATGCTCCAGCGCCACGCCGTCAAACGCCTGGACAATCGGCACTTTGTGCTTAGCGCCCCCGGTTACAAACAAGGTGGCTTCAGCCATCCCATAGCACGGATAGAAGGCCTCCGGCTGGAAGCCACAGGCGGCAAAGGTTTCACTAAATCGCTGGAGGGTGGCTGGGCGAATCGGCTCCGCGCCGTTGAAGGCCAGGCTCCAGGTGCTGAGATCAAGGTTTTCACGCTGCTCAGGGGTAATTTTGCGCACGCACAGGTCGTAGGCGAAATTGGGGCCGCCGCTGGTTGTCGCCCGATACTGGGAGATCGCCTGCAGCCAGCGGAGGGGGCGCTGCAAGAAGGCAACCGGCGACATTAAGATCGCCTGGCCACCCAGGGCGAGCGGCTGGAGGACATTCCCGATCAGGCCCATATCGTGATAAAGCGGCAGCCAGCCAACCACACAGGTCGCCATATCGTGGCCAAAGGCCTGCTGGATCATCCGTTCGTTATGGAGCAAGTTTTGATGCGACACCATCACGCCTTTGGGCGCGGCGGTCGAGCCGGAGGTGTACTGGAGGAAGACGATTGTCTGGCTGTGGATGGCAGGCATCTGCCACGCCTGCTGGGCGTCAGCCTCAAGCCGATCGGTCGCAATCCAGCGGATCGCGGCGACGCTGGGGATCTGGCTGACCATCTGCTCAATGGCGTTGCCAATCGAGGCGAGCGTTAGAATAATGTGCGGCTGAGCGTCGCTGACAATCGCCAAAAGTCGCCGCGCATTCGCCCGATCCAGCCGCGCCGACTGGGGCGGATAGGCCGGGACGGCGATCGCGCCAGCATACAAACAGCCAAAAAAGGCCGCGATATAGTCCAGCCCTGGCGGATACAGCAACACCACCCGCTGGTTGGTGGACTGATAGGCCTGCAAGGTCGCCCCGATTGCCCGGGCTTGCCGATCAAGGTCGGCGTAGGTCCAGGTAACGGTGTCGCGCTCCCCATCGCCCAAAAATGTATAGGCCGCTTGCTGGCCCTGCACATCAGCCCGGTGCTGGAGCAGATCAACCAGGGTTGGCAAGGTGTACACATCGGTATGAGAAAGATCGCTCACGGTTTAACCTCCAGAATTTTGCCGCTTCTACGGGTTTACTCCGACGCCATACTCATAGACTAGTAGCCCGCCATAGTGGCCGGTCAGGACAATCAAGGCCAAACCGCCCAGCGCAGCGATAATCCAGAGCCCCCGCAGGCTGTACTCAAGCCCTTTGGGAAGCTGCCAGCGCGAAATTCTGCCGGTGTGGAAGGCCAGCAGGCCTGCCTCCACAAAGAACAGGCCGCCGTACAGATTGCGCGTCCATTCAGCAAACACGGCGTGGGTATGCATCAGGTTGCCATCGGCAACCGTGCGGGCAATCGCCGAGTCGAGCACAATCTCGTGCGCCGCCGGGTTCTCCTGGCGGGCCGCGCCGGCCGCCTTCTCGCCGGTCTCTTTGGCCACAACAGCGCCGACAAATCCGATAAAAAGCAGCCCAAAAGCAATCATCCGCAAAGATGTGCGAGGAAACAGCAGCCCGCCCAGCGCGCAGAGGGTTGCCAGCGGCAGCAGAACCAACGGCAGATGGGTTGTGACGGCATGAAACCAGGATGGCTCAACTGTGGGCATGGATGGATCCTTTGCCTAAGGACAGGAGCACACGAGGCGGGATTATACCACACAAATCAAGTCATTTTTATGTTTTGTGGAGCATTTTCAGCTGGAGAATGGCACCAAAACAGCCTGACTATCTGATATGCACATATGTACTATAACACTACAATCAGGCGCAGAGCCAGAGCAGATGGGGCGCTTGATTTAGCGACCGACCGGCACTGAAGCAACCGCTGGGGGCGCGGATTTAAAACAGGATGGGCTTAAGGCCCGCTTCGCAGATTAAGCGGCGATCAGGGGCTAATACCATTCAGCCATAGGAATGATGCAGTGTGACCCCTCACCCCCAACCCCTCTCCCTTTCAAGGGTAGGTATGGCGTGGCTCAGGCCAGGGAGCCGGGATGAATCGGCCACGCGGCAGGGGTTCTTGGCGCAGGAGGGCGACCAAAATCCGCAGCACGCCCCGCCGAAAACAGCCCAGCGTGCGTGGACGTG
>DAOTUS010000151.1:0-22048 GCA_034437415.1 Herpetosiphonaceae bacterium | reverse complement strand
CCCACAGGAGCAGCTCACCGCGACCGAGAATGCCCAGCCCGCCATCCTGGCGACCAGCGTGGCGCTGCTGCGGGTGCTGCGCGATGCCGGTCTGCCGGTGCAGCCAGCCCTGGTGGCGGGCCACTCGCTCGGCGAGTACAGCGCCCTGGTGGCCGCTGGCAGCCTGGATTTCTCCGCAGCTCTTCTCCTGGTGCGGCGGCGGGGCGAGCTGATGGCGGCGGCCAACGACGGCATGATGGCGGCCATCCTGGGAATGGATCTGGAGCCACTGGAGGCGATCTGTGAGGCGGCCAGCGCGATTGGGCCGTGTGTGATCGCCAATCAGAACTCGCCCGGCCAGCTGGTTATCAGCGGCGCGACGGCGGCGGTGCAGGCCGCGATGGCGCAGGCCAAGGCGCAGGGGGCCAAACGGGCAACCGCGTTGCAGGTCAGCGCCGCCTTTCACTCGCCTCTGATGAGCGCCGCCGCCGCCGGTTTAGCCGAAGCAATCGAGCAAATCAGCATCAGCGATGCCCAGATCCCGCTGATCGCCAACACCAGCGCCCAGCCCATCCAGACCGCCGCCGCTATTCGGCACGAGCTGGTGGCCCAGGTCACGGCGCCGGTCCGCTGGATCGCCAGCGTCGAGACGTTCCGCCAGTACGGCGTGACCACCGTCATCGAGATCGGCCCCGGCAGCGTGCTGACCGGCCTGGTCAAGCGGATTGCGCCGGAGCTCCTGCGGATCAATCTGGCCAGCCTGGGTGATCTTGCCACCCTCCAAACCCAGCTCTAGCTCAGTCCAGCCCGCCTGATCGGCGCCAAACGGCTGATCAGGGCCGATTTTTTGCATTAAGCAGCGAAGCCGATTAGCATAGGGGCGCAATGCCAATCGGCATCATCAGATCCGTCATTTCGTTGGAGCAATAATGCGTAGATTAGCCGGACAAGTTGCAATTGTTACGGGAGCCTCTCGGGGGATTGGGCGCGCAATTGCGCTTGAGCTGGCCTCGTGGGGCGTCAAGGTCGTGGTTAACTATCAGTCAAGCGCCGAGAAAGCTGCCGCCGTGGTTGCCGAGATCAACGCCGGCATTGGCCAGGGCCTGGCGATTCAGGCCGATGTCACCCAACCCGAGGAGGTCAAGCGCCTGGTGCAGACCACCCTAGACACCTGGGGAGAGCTGCATATTCTGGTCAACAACGCCGGAATCACCCGCGACAACCTGTTTCAGCGCATGAAAGACGCCGACTGGGACGCTGTGATCGAGGCCGACCTGACCTCGGCATTTTTATGCTCGCAGGCCGTCCTGCCGCATATGCAGTCGGTGCGCTACGGTCGAATCGTCAACATCGCCTCGCTGGCCGGGCTGGCGGGCAATGTCGGGCAGACCAACTACGCCGCCGCCAAGATGGGCCTCATCGGCCTGACCAAAGCTCTGGCTCGTGAGGTCACCGCCGCTGGAATCGTGGTGAATGCGGTCGCGCCCGGCTACGTCGAAACCGAGATGATCGAGGCGATTCCGCACTGGCTGCGCACCTGGGCGCTGGACGTGATTCCGCTCAAACGCTTTGGCACCGCCGAGGAGATCGCGCCAGCTGTTGCATTTCTGGCCTCACCAGCCGCCTCCTATATCATCGGCCACGTGCTCACCATTGATGGCGGCTGGGTGATGCCGTAGCGTTCAGCCTTTTTTGCCGATTTTTAGCAAGCTAGGCAGCCTCCACGCTGAATTTAGCCTGGATACTGCCTACTTCAGGCCTGGGGATATGGATTTTTCAGATCAAGTGACGATTGTTACTGGCGGCACTGGCAGTCTCGGGCGCGAGATCGTGACCGGGCTGATTGAGCGTGGCTCACGGGTGCTATTCTGCTACCGGCAGCGCGATGAGACGGCCCAGGAGCTGGTTGATTTACTTGGCAACGACGATCGGCTGGTCGCGGTCAAAGCCGATGTGCGCGACCAGGAGGCCATGAATGCCATGGTCGAGGAGGCGCTGCGCCGCTGGGAGCGGCTGGATACGCTGATTACCGCCCACTCCACCGTCAGCAACGCCCCGATTGTCGACATGACGCTGGAGCAGTGGAACGAGGTGCTTGACGTGATGCTGCGCGGGGTGACCCGCGTCTGTCGCGCCGCCCTGCGCCCGATGCAGAAGGCCCGCTATGGCCGCATCGTCAATGTCGTCGGCTATCAGCCGCTGGCTGGCGCGCTGATGCAGGCCAACTATGCCGCCGCGCTCGGTGGCGTGATTGGATTTAGCAAAGCCCTCGCCCGCGAGGTCGCCGCCTGGGGCATCACGATCAACTGTGTCGCCCCAGGGCTGATCTCACGTCCACAGATGGCCTCATTCGACCCAAGCTACATTCCATGGGCCACCAACATCGTCCCGCTGAAGCGCCTTGGCACCCCCGCCGAGGTCGTGCCCGCAGTGCTAATGCTGGCGGAGCGTGAGTCGGGCTATATGACCGGCCAGACGATCACCGTCGATGGCGGCTGGCGCATGGTTTAATATTTTATGTCAATTTCAAAAAACAAGGAGTACCAATGCACATAGATCTGTCAGGGCGGGCCGCCCTCGTCACGGGCGCATCACGCGGGATTGGGCGGGCGATTGCGCTGGCGCTAGGCGCGAGTGGCGCCGCCGTTGCGGTGAACTATCGCGGCAGCGAGGCGGCCGCCAACGAGGTTGTCGCCCAGATTACCCAGGCCGGCGGCAAGGCCATCGCCATCCAGGGCGATGTGAGCGCCGCCGCCACCCACGAGGCGCTGATCAAAGCCACCACCGCTGCCTTTGGGCGGCTCGATATTCTGATCAACAACGCCGGCATCACCCGCGATAATTTGCTCCTGCGCATGAAGGCCGATGAGATTGATGACGTACTCAACACCAACCTGCGTGGCGTGATGCTGCTGACCAAAGCGGCGCTGCGCCCGATGATGAAAAACAAGTGGGGCCGGATCGTCTCGATGAGCTCGATCATTGGCCTGACCGGGAACGCTGGCCAGGCCAACTACGCCGCCACCAAAGCCGGTCTGCTTGGCTTTACCAAATCCGTGGCGCTGGAAATGGCCTCGCGCAACATCACGGCCAACGCCATCTGCCCTGGCTTTATTGAAACCGATATGACCGCCGCCGCGCTGACCGCCGATCTGCGGGCCAAAGCGCTGGAGCGTGTGCCGCTTGGGCGCCTGGGCACCCCCGAGGATATCGCCAATGCGGTGGTCTTTCTGGCCTCCGATGCCGCCGCCTATATCACTGGCCAGACCCTGGCGGTTGATGGCGGCTGGACAATGTACTAGCTTCGTTGGCGGCAACAGGAGCCCAGCTACTGAGCTTTGATCGCCTCTGACCCATAGTAAAGAGATGCAATGTTTCGTAAAGTATTAATTGCTAATCGCGGCGAGATCGCCGTCCGAATTATTCGCGCCTGCCACGAGCTGGGCATTCAAGCCGTTATCGCCTACTCCGAGGCCGACCGCGACTCGCTGGCGGTGCGCATGGCCGATGAGGCGGTCTGTATTGGCCCACCCGTGCCCGCCAAATCGTATCTGAACGCCCCCGCGCTGATCAGCGCCGCGCTGATTAGCGACTGTGATGCGATCCACCCTGGCTACGGCTTTCTCTCCGAGAACCCCTACTTCGCCGAAAGCTGCGGCGAGTGCGGACTGACCTTTATTGGTCCATCGGCCGACTCGATCAAGCGCATGGGCGACAAGGCGCTGGCGAAACAGGCCATGAAACTGGCCGGGCTGCCGCTGATCCCAGGCACCGAGAACTCGCTGACCAGCGCCGAAGAGGCCCAGTCGCTGGCCGATGACATCGGCTATCCCGTGCTGCTCAAAGCTGTCGCCGGCGGCGGCGGACGCGGCATGCGGGTGGTGCAAAGCTCCGAGGAGCTGCCCCGCGCCTACGCCACCGCCCGCGCCGAGGCCGAGAGCGCCTTCGGCCGCGGCGACCTGTATATGGAAAAATACCTGCCGGTGGTGCGGCACGTCGAGATCCAGGTCCTCGCCGACAAATATGGCCATGCGATTCACCTTGGCGAGCGCGACTGCTCGCTCCAGCGCCGCCACCAGAAAGTGATTGAGGAGGGGCCTTCGCCAGCGCTGACCCCCGAGATGCGCGCTAAAATGGGCGAGGCCGCCCTGCATGGCGTGCGCGAGATCGGCTACTACAACGCTGGCACGATGGAGTTTCTGCTCGATCCCGATGGCAATTTCTATTTCATGGAAATGAACACCCGTCTACAGGTCGAACATCCGGTCACCGAATGGCTGACCGGGCTGGATTTAGTCAAATGGCAGCTGCGGATCGCGGCGGGCGAACGCTTGACGCTCACTCAGGATGCCGTTAAAATACGCGGGCATTCCATCGAATGCCGCATCAATGCGGAAGATGCCCAGCGGGATTTCATGCCTGCTGGGGGAACAGTTGAGCTGTATCTACCGCCCGGCGGTCCGGGAGTTCGCGTCGACTCGCATTTGTACTCCGGCTATCGGACACCAACCAACTACGACTCAATGTTGGCTAAAATCATCGTTTGGGGCGCAGATCGGGGTGAAGCAATCGACCGAATGCGGCGCGCATTAAGTGAATGTGTGATCAGCGGCATTACCACAACCTTGCCGTTTCAACTTTCAATGATGAATGAGCCAGCCTTTATCCGGGGTGAAATCGCCACCCACACGCTGGCCGATATTCTCAGCCAGAGATCAGAAGTCAAAAGTACACTACCTGAGTAGGTATTGACTTTTTTGGAGCATTACGTGAGTAATCCTTTTGGAACTGTAACCATCGCCCCTGATGTGTTATCGACGATTGTCTCGTTGACCGCGCAGGAAGTGCCTGGGGTTGCCCGTCTGGGCAGTGTGCCTGGGCAGCAACGGGTTGGGACGATGTTGGGCAGCAGTACCGCCAACGCCGATGGGGTGGCGGTACGGGTTGTTGAAGATACGGTTGTCGCCGACTGCTATATTATCGCCAAGCCCGATCTCAATTTGCTCCAGCTTGGCGAGCAGGTTCAGGCGGCGATCAGCCAGGCCCTCAATGAGATGGTCGGGATGCCTGTACGGGCCGTCAACGTCTACGTACAGGATGTTGAGCAGCCCCATGGGTAGTTTACGCCATCGCGCCCGAGCCGCCGCCCTCCAGGCGCTCTTCGAGCTTGATCAAACTAATCACGACATGGAAGCGGTGATTGAACGCATCAGCAGTGATGAAATGTTCAATGCTGAAGGTCGTGAGTTTTTTGCGCGCCTGGTTCGGGGCGGCTGGCAGCGCCGCGATGAGCTCGATGCCGTCATCGAGCGCCTCGCGCCAACCTGGCCGATTCACCAGATGCCGGGCGTGGATAAAGCCGTCCTGCGGATTGCACTATTTGAAATTTCATTCGATACGGCGACCGATAAAGCACCGGTCAAAGCCGTGATTAACGAAGCGGTTGAGCTATCCAAACACTACGGCAGCGATAGTTCGAGTCGTTTTGTTAATGGTGTGCTGAGTACCGTGGTTAACAAGCCTTAGCGTGCCAAGCATGGCACCCATCCAAATCTAAAGGAGCTAACGTATGTCAGAAGCAAACACGATGGAACGTCTGCGCAAACTGGTCGCAGAACAATTGGGCGTAGAAGAAGACCGAATTGTGGCCGAGGCCTCGTTTATTGACAACCTCGAAGCCGATTCACTCGATCTCGTTGAGTTGATTATGTCGCTTGAAGAAGAATTTGATATTGAAATTTCTGATGAAGAAGCCGAGAAATTGACGACTGTTGGTGAGGCTCAAACCTTCATTCAGTCCCGCCTCGCTTAATCGAGAGGTAGTTATCGATTATCAGTTATCAGGTATCCGTCTCACGATTGGTGGCTGGTGATTGATAATCGATGACTAAGCATTATGACAATTTTTGGCATTGGCCCATTTGAACTCCTGATTATTGTGGTGATCGCTCTGGTTTTTGTCGGGCCAGAGCGCCTGCCTGAGATGATGTATCAGATTGGGCACGGGATTAACAAAATCAAGCGCATGGTTCTGGATCTCCGCGATCAGGCCCGCACCGAGCTCGGCGATGACTATGACTCGTTCGAGCAGATGACGCGCCAGATTCGCGATCTCGATCCACGGCGCCAGATTCAGGATCTTGGCCGCTCACTGCTCGACGACTCGGTACCAGTCCAAAAAATAGAAATCCCCAAAAGTGCCGTGGTGCTGCCACTCCCGCAGAGCGAGGCCGCCGATCTGGCCCGCATGATGCTCAACGATGAGCTGCTCGATGCCCCGCTGCAAGAATCCCTCAAGGGCCGATCTGATCCCTTACCCGAGCCAGACCTGCTGCCTGAACTACTCCTGTCCACCCCTGAAAGTAGCCCGGTTCCCACATCCGTAGCCCAGGAGCGCGAAAAGTATGGCTGAGAAGCAAGCGGTCTATGTCCCAGCAAGCTCAATGACCTTGCTCGATCACCTGCGCGAGCTGCGCACCCGTCTTGTCAAGGTGACCGCTGCGGTGATTCTTGGCCTGATCGTTGGATTCTGGCTGCTCCAGAGCACTGGGTTTATCAACTATGCCATTCTGAACTTTGTGGGTCCCCAGGGCGTGCAGATCACCGAGGTCACCGAGGGGTTTACCACCTATATCAGCGTGGCGCTGACAATTGGGATCATTCTGGCAATGCCCGTGATGATCTACCAGCTGCTGGCTTTTCTGACGCCCGGCCTGACCAGGGCTGAGAAGCGCTGGATCTATCTTGGGCTGCCGCTGGTGATTGGGTTTTTCGTTGGGGGGATTGCGTTTGGCTGGTTCATCACCGCCCCGGCAGCAATTAGCTTTCTGGTGAATTTTGCCAGCGCCGACTCGCTCGGCCTGATTGAGAATAAACCAGCCCTCCGCGATTTCCTGGGCATCCTCACCCGCTTGCTGCTGATCAATGGGATTATTTTTGAGCTGCCAATGGTGATGTTTACCCTCGCCAAGCTGAAGATTTTGCAGCCGGCCAAGGTCGCCAAATACCGCCGTTTTATTGTTCTGGCCGTCGTCGTGATTGCGGCAATCGTCACCCCAACCGGCGACCCGGCCAATCTGGCTCTGATTGCGGTGCCAATGTATCTGCTGTTTGAGTTTGGCCTGATCCTCGGCCGCCTGGCCTAGCCAGCCCTAAATCTAACCCAAAGCCAAGCGCCACTCGGACAATCCGGGTGGCGCTTGGCTTTAGTTTGAGCTGGCCGCACTACAGCTGTTTGTGCAGGGTCTCGGTGGCAAACGTCACCGGATCAAGCCAGCGCGGTGAGCGGCCAGCCAGCTGGTAGCCAAGCCGCTCGTACAGGCGCCGCGCCCCAGCGTTGCTCACCACAACCTGGAGCTGGATTCCAGCAATCTCCTGGTCGCGCAGGTTCGCCTCCAGCGCCAGCATAATCTGCTCACCCCAGCCGTGTCCGCGCTGCGCTTCATCAACCACGACCCCGTGAACATAGGCGTGCTGCGCCGGCAGCGGCGGGCTTGGCAGCACCATCGCGCGCGCCAGCGTCCCAATCATCCGCAGGGCGTGGCGAAACCCCAGCAGCGTAACGGCCATGCGGACAGTGCCGGCCGGGGCACGGTTGACCGGCGGCGTGGCCGGCAGACGCACAGCCGCCGTCCCAACCACGCGCCCCTGCGGATCAAGCGCAAGGTAGCGCCCACGCAGCCCGCCGTAGCGCTCCGCCTGGAGGGTATAGCTCAGCAAACTGCGCTGAGTCGCGAGTGGGCCAGTCAGCGCTCCGGGGATTTCAGCCGCATACAGCTGCACCAGCAGATCAGCGATCTCTGGACAGTCAGCGGGAGTCGCGGCGCGCAAGGTAATCGGCGATTGCATTGATAAGCGGTTCCTTCTGATCCTAAAGCCAATACCGTTCAAATAAGGGAATTCATGGGTATTTCCCCCTCTCCCGCGCACTGGGCGGGTGCCCTTTGGGCAGCGGTGGCGCGAAGCGCCGGGGTGAGGGCGAACCTGCGTCTGGAAGTGCTTATTTGAACGGTATTGCTCCTAAAGCTAGCATTGGCTGAGCCTGTCGAACGCAACGAGGCTTGCGTGATCAGTGGCGCACTAGCGCCCATTGCCCCGGATAGTTGGCTCCGCTAAGGCGCGATCGAGCGGCTCGCCCTCGCTAATCCGATAGACGGGGACGCGCAGCTCGGCCAGTCGGGCGATGGTTGGCTCGGGGTCGCGCCAGCCGCCAAAGGTTTTCGGGTCGAGAAACATAATCGCCGCCCGTGCGCCGCGGTAGACCAGATGCTGCAAGCTGGCCACCCAGCGCTCATCCACCGATGGCGTGATAATCAGCAGCGAAGAATTCCGTCCGAAGCGATTGCTCTCCGCCGCCAGCACCTCAGCCAGGGGCGTTTCACCAGTGGCGTGAATCATCGCCAGCGGCTCGAGGATTTTATACAGCTGGCGGGCCTCGCGTTCAGGCGGAATGATATCGCGCTGATGATCGCCGACCACCATCCCGACGCTCCGATTCAGGCGCAGCAGATGGCGCGCCAGCGAGGCCGCCAGCGTCACGCCATACTCCTCGGTCGAGCGGGGAATGCTGGTATGGTGCATCCCAGGCTGGCGCAGCGCTGGATTCGTCGCGCCCGGCAGAGCGTGGTGGAAACGCTCCTCCATATCCAGGATCAGCCAGATATCGGCCGATGGGTCCAGCTCAAACTCTTTGACCATCAGCTGGCCGGTGCGGGCCGAGGAGCGCCAGTGAATGCGGTTGAAGCTATCACCAGGCGCATATTGGCGAATGGTCGAGACATTCGGCGTGACCTGAAACGTGCGCGAGCGGACATCCTGGCCACCCAACAGCTCAGCGCTGGGCAGCTGGAACTTGGGCAGCTCAATCGTAGCCGGATAGACAATGATTTCGTTGGTCAGATCGACCACTTTGGAAAGCCGGAAGATGCCGAACGGATCGCCGCTGTGGACTGAGATTGGGCCAAGCGTCCATTTCCCGCGCAGCGTACAGGTGGTGCGAATCATCCAGCGGCGGCGGCTTTTGCCCGGCAGATACGAGACAAAGCCTGTGCCGTGCGAGGGCATATCCGAGTGGTCGCGCACCTCAACCCACAGCTTAGGAATAATCCAGGTGTTGTAAATCGTCAGGCGCTCGCGGGCAACCTCGCCGACCTGCGCCCGCGACACACTCGACTCGCGCTCCATCTCCAGACCCTCGAGATTGCTCCAGGCCCACAGGTAGGCCACCACCAGCAGACCAAGCAGCACATAGGTCAGGTAGTAGAAAAACGAAATATTTGTCGCCAGCCCGCCAATAAATAGGGCAACCGCCAGCACCAACAAACCCAAAGCACGCATTGTGTGTCCTTCTAGCGCGTCACAGCGGCTTCACGCTCAAAGCGGCGTCCAGCCCGAGCGCCAGGAACCGGCACCTGATTGATCAGGCCGCGCAGAATCTCATCGGCCCGCACATTGCGAATCCGCGCCGCCGGACTGATGATCAGGCGATGGCCCAGCACTGGAATAATCAGACCTTTGACATCATCGGGGGTGACGTAGTCGCGGCCGTGGACCGCCGCGTAGGCCTGGGCGGTGCGATACAGCGCCAGCGAGCCACGTGGGCTGGAGCCGAGATAAATATCATCGTGGTGGCGGGTGGCGCTAACAATCCCGACGATATAATCCTTGATCAGATCATCGACATACACGTCACGAATGAGCTGCTGCAAATCGGCCAACTCCTCGATCGTGACGACCTGACTTAGCGAATCCAGCGGGTGCTGCTTGCGCTGGCTCTCCAGCAGGGCCAGCTCATCCTGCTTAGATGGATAGCCCAGCGAAATCCGCAGGAGAAAGCGATCGAGCTGGGCCTCCGGGAGCGGAAACGTGCCTTCGTACTCGATTGGATTTTGCGTTGCCAGCACGATAAACGGATGAGGCAGCATATAGGTGGTGCCATCAACCGTAATCTGCGCCTCCTCCATGCTCTCCAGGAGCGAGGATTGGGTCTTGGGCGTGGCGCGATTAATTTCATCGACCAGCACAATCTGCGCCATAATTGGCCCAGGGCGAAACTCAAACTCACCACTTTTTTGATTAAAAATCGAAACCCCGGTCACATCGGTGGGCAGCAGATCAGGCGTAAACTGAATCCGCTTGAAGGTACAGCCAATCGAGCGGGCGATCGACTTTGCCAGCACAGTTTTCCCCACACCGGGAACATCCTCCAACAACACATGACCGCGACACAGCAGCGCAATCAGGGCTAGCTCTACGGCATCGCGCTTGCCAATAATAACGCGCTCAACGTTCGCCGCCACTTGCTGGACGACCTCTTGTACTTGTTTCAACGATTCCTCCAGGGGAAATATCAAACAGCATCAGACTCGATCATCCATCAACCGGGTACGAGGTTCAATTCAGGGTGCGTTGATGCTGCATACTGCACATGTTTTGTTAAGACAACCTGGCGCTCGCCATTGCGCACAAAGCCAAACCACTCATAGAGCTGCTGCGCATTACGGTTGCTGGATTGCGTGTTCAGCGAGAGCACCTGAACACTATGCTGCCGACACCAATCCACCACAGCGGCCAGCAGGCGAATTCCCACCGCCTGATGCTGATAGGTTGGTGCGACGGCTATCCGCACAAGATGGGCCACCAAACCACCGTGGTGGGTCGTGGCAAAGGCATACCCAATAACTTCTGCGTTCAAGGTAGCGACAAGGTAACAGGGGGCGATCGAAAAAACACTGCCCAAAATCAACGCATTTTTCACCCATTCAGGCGCAAAAGCTGCCGCATCGACCGGAGCGATCGCCGGAACATCGCTGGGATCGGCGGGACGAATATCGATGACCATGTTGCCCCAGTCCGGGATAAACAGCGTCCGTTTTTCGTAGCCAATCACCTCAACCTGAATATCAAAGCCATACTTGAGGAGGACTGGGCGCAGCCAGTTAACATCGCGATCATCGCTCATCATATAGACATTCTGGACGCCCTGCGTGTGGATATGGGTCTCAAGCATCGCCAGCAATACCGGGAGAATATCGGAAGGGCGCAGATAGTGATGCACCACCAGGGCGCGAATCCAGGCGGTTGGTGGATTTGACCAACTGGCTAAGGCCACCGCCCAAATTTTACCGCCATGTTCGGCCACCAGGCTTAGATTATCGGCCAGAACCAGGGCCAGCTCTTCCTGGGGTATCCCGAGCGCTGTCCACTCAGTCTGCGCGATTAATGCCTCGACGGCGGGCAAATCGGTGGCATCAAAAGGACGATAAATCAAATCATTGATTGCAGGGACTCGGCGAAAAAACAACATTTATCGCGCTCGAAGTGCGGCCAGTCCCAAGGCGCCAGGCCCGCCGTGAACCGCCAAAATAGGGCCAGCATCGCTACTATAGACTGGGACATTCGGAAATTGCTCCCTGACAATCGTGATGAGGGCTGCGGCAGCTTCAGGAGCGTTGGTATGAACAACCCCCAATGCGGCGGCACGACTCTGGCCCAGAAACTCCCGCAGCTGGTTCAGCATGCTGTCGCGGGCGGCCTGGGCTGAACGGGTCCGGTCAACAACCTCCATGCCCTGGGCGCCCAAGCCAAGCACCGGCTGAATCCCTAGCAGCGAAGCCGCCAGCGCTGGAACCCGACCAAGCCTGCCGCTCATGCGCAGGTAGCGCACCGAGGTCGGGGCAAACAACATGATCGTCTGGGCAGAAAGCTTTTCCACCAGCTGTAGCATTTCGTCCAGGGTTGCGCCCAGCTGCAGCGCTTTCGCCGCCTCAATAATCTGCAAGCCGGTCCCAATCGAAAACGAATGTGAGTCAATATTGATGATGCGGCGCTGTGGAACGCGCTCGGCAGCCTGAACAGCATTAGCGTATGATTTACTTATCTGGTCGGCAACGTGAAAAACGACAATCGCTTCCGCCTCAGGATGTTCGTGTTCGAAATGCTGAATATACTGTGCCACAGATGTCGGAGCCGTCGAAGGCACAGTCTCAGCCAGCTCTAAACGCCGATAAAAATCGGCAAGGCTGAGATCGACCCCTTCTTTATAGTTACCATCAAGAAACTGAATGACAAACGGGATAAGCTGAATATTGTGGGACGCAATGATCTCAGGAGGTAGACTCGACGTTGAAGCAGTGACCAGCGCAATCGGTGCCATACCGTTTTCCTCTGGTAGTATGAAGATTAAGTATAGATGATCTTACTACACCCTGAGAGTCGGTGCAAGCATTTGACACAGGATAAAATATACAAGTATAATATGCTTATATCGGCGCGTCCTTTTGCGACGCGCTGCCCTTTTAGCTTGCAATAAGACAAAGCAAAAGCGCGCTAGAACGCGCTTTTGTGTCGTATGTACCCGGAGGTAAAGAAATGCCAAAGCGAACATGGCAACCCAAGCGCCGTAAACGCCGCAATGTCCATGGATTTCTGGAACGAATGAGCACCCGGACTGGCCGCGACGTGCTGAAAGCCCGGCGCAAAAAAGGCCGTTGGAGCCTGACGGTCAGCGACAAGCGGCGTCCAACACCCGGCGGCCATCGGTAATCGATGCAACGACTACAGCGCCTTCGGTCGGCACGGGATTTCCGCCGCGTGCGCGAAGGCGGTCGTTCTTGGGCCCATCCGCTGCTTGTTCTTGGAGCGCTCCCCAATCGCAGCGCCCAAACGCGCTGTGGATTTGTGGTCAGCAAAGCCCAGGGCAACGCCGTGGAGCGCAATCGCCTAAAGCGACGTGTACGTGAGGCGGTTCGACTGATCTACCAACATATTGTGCCGGGATGGGATGTGGTTTTTGTGGTGCGTAAGGGTGTCGCAACAGCCCCCTGGCCACAGTTGCAACACGCAGTCCAGACGTTGTTGTTGCAAGCCAAACTGTGGCAGGATATCCCAGCCGACACAGAAAAGGAATAGGCTTATGCGTCGGCCTTTGTTGGCGCTCATTCGCCTGTATCAACGGTTCTCGCGCTACACACCACCAAGTTGTATCTACACGCCAACGTGCTCCCACTATGGGGTCGAGGCAATCACGAAGTATGGTGCCGCCAAAGGGTCGTGGCTTACCATTAAGCGAATTTGCCGTTGTCACCCGTGGGCAGATGGCGGCTACGACCCTGTTCCGTAAGGTGCAGGGTTTTTAAATTCTAGGAAACGATTATGTTTGATTCAATTGGCAAAGTTTTACTGCCGATCTTAAACTGGCTCTTCAACCAAACTGGTAGCCTGGGCGTGGCGATTATTGTCTTTACGATTTTCATTCGGATTGCGATGCTGCCCCTCACGGTTAAGCAGCTCAAATCGCAAAAAAAGATGATGATCTTGCAGCCAAAACTGCGTGAGATCCAGCGTAAATATGGCAAAGACCGCGAAAAAGTTACCGAGGAAACCCTCAAACTGTACAAGGCCCACGGGACCAACCCGGCTTCGGGCTGTTTGCCCCTGCTGATTAGCTTGCCGATTCTTTTTGGAGTCTGGTCGGCGATTCAGCTCTTTAATACCACTGGGGTTGCCCCCGAAGCACTGCGGTTCTTATGGATCCCCAGCCTGACCGATACCGTTGCATTAAAAGGTCGCGATCCGTATTTCATTTTGCCGGTACTCTCAATCATTTTGCAGTTCATCACCCAGCAAATGGCGATGCCGCGCAATCCCGACCCACAGCAGGCCCAGATGAACCGGATTATGGTGTTTATGCCGCTGATGTTTGGCTGGTTTGCCTTTACCATTCCAGCAGGTGCCGTGCTCTACATGGTTACCGGCTCGGTAATTCAAATGGTTCAGCAGTACTTTACGACCGGCTTTGGCTCGCTGCCAAAATATTTACCATTCCTGCCCGAACGTTCAGGTTTCTTGACCCAGCCGGCGGTTAGCCCCGATGCTGACAGCGGCGAGGCGGTTGAAGAAAGCCCGCGGCGCGATTTCTGGACGGCGCTGAACAAGCTCGCCGATCCGCTCTCGGCCGACACAGCCAGCAGGATCAGTGGTGAAGAAGCAACCGAGGTGGCGCTTGACGAGGTGCGCGCACAAATGCGCCGCCCAGTCGGCAAACGTCAGCGTCGTGGACCAAAGCCCGATTCGTCTATTGGAGGGTAGTCTAGCACATGCCAATGCACAAGATCGAAGTTCGTGCTGGCACGGTGGCCGAGGCCGTCGCCCAAGCATTAGCCCAACTAGGCAAAGATGAAGAAGATGCGATCATCGAGGTACTATCACAGAATGCAGATTTTGCGGTAGTCCGGGTGAGTGTTGATGAGGATGCTGAGGGCGACGAAGAGCCAGATGCCCCTGAAGAGGGCGAACAGAGCAGCCGTCGCCGCCGTCGTCGGGTTCCCAACGCCGATGAGGATACAGTTGAGCTGGCGCGTTCAATTCTGGAAGATTTGCTCAAGCATATGCAGATTGAGGCGTTTGTCACTCCCGTTGTCCAAACGGTCGAAGGGCCGGACGGCGAGCCAGAGCAAAATCTGACCTTGCATATTGAGGGCGTGGATGAAGAGACCACTGGCCTGATGATCGGTCGACGCGGTGAGACCTTGCGCTCGCTGCAGTATCTTGTCAACTTGCTGATTCATCGCCAGGGCAGTCGCTGGCCCCAGGTCGTGATTGACATCGGGCAGTATCGCCAGCGGCGCCAGGACTCGCTTGAGGGGCTTGCCTTTCGGATGGCCGAGCGGGTTCGCCAGTCCGGCCGCCCGATGCCGCTTGAGCCAATGAGCTCGTTTGAACGCCGCGTCATCCATATGGCCCTACGCAATGACACCACTGTCTATACCGAAAGCGCCGGCGAGGGTGAACAGCGTAAGATTATTATCTTTCCCGCCAAAGGGCGTTAAGCACACTTAGATTTTGCGGCTCGAGCGCACCGCTACGCAGCTGAGATACTGAGAGTTAGAATTGTTCAACTCAGTGTTACAGAAACGTAGCGGTGTGTTTTTGATTAACCGATGCGAGGAGGGTATCAATGATGATCCCGCTAGCCAGTCTACCAGCCAGGGTCAGCGTTCGTGAAGTTGGACCACGCGATGGGTTGCAGAACGAGGACCTGGTTCTTTCCACCATGCAGAAAATTACGCTGATCAATGCGCTCAATGCGACCGGACTTGAGCTGATTGAGGTTGGGTCGTTTGTCCACCCCCGCCACGTTCCCCAGATGGCTGACACTGCCGAGGTATTTGCCCAGATTGAACGGCGCCCGCAGGTTGTCTACAGCGCGATCGCCCCTAATCTCAAGGGTGCCGAGCGGGCCATCGCCGCCCGCGCCGACTCGGTCCAGGTCTTTCTTAGCACCTCAGAGAGCCACAACCAGAGCAATGTCAACATGAGTATCGCCCAGTCGCTTACCGCCGCCGCCGATATCGCCAGAACCCTAGGGCAGGCGAAGATCGAGTTCGAGGCGGTGCTGTCGGTTGTTTTTGGCTGTCCCTTCGAGGGTGACGTTCCTTTCGAGCGGATCGTCGACATTACCGAGCGCTTAGTCACGATGGGCGCGGCGCAGATTACCCTGGGCGATACCACTGGAATGGCCCATCCGCGGCTGGTGCAGCAGATTGTGCTGGGGCTGCGTGAGCGCTTCCCACAGGTGCCGCTGCGCCTGCATCCCCACAGTGCCCGTGGGGCCGGGCTGGCCAATGTCCTGGCCGCGCTCGAGGTTGGGATCGATCGGATTGATGCCAGTATCGGCGGAATTGGCGGCTGCCCATTTGCCCCTGGCGCACCTGGCAATATTTGCACTGAAGATGTTGTGCATATGTTCCACGAAATGGGGATTGCCACTGGTCTGCATCTGCCCAAGCTGGTTGAGTGTGCGCAGCTGGTCGAGCAGCTGCTTGGCCACGAGGTGCCCGGCCAGGTGATCAAGGGCGGTATCTGTGGGCACATTCCCGACGGCAACCCCAGACCATGGCCGCCGAGCAGTGTTTCGGTTGGCGCCTAGAATCACGTAACTATACCTGTGCCAAAAAACAGAACCGCCCCAATCCGCTGTACGGGATTGGGGCGGTTCTGCATTAAGGTGAGCGGGCGATCTACTTGACGACCAGGGTTCCTTTCATGCCGGAAATGTAGTGGCCGGGGAAGGTGCAGATATAGGTATATGTGCCTGCGGCAACCTGGAACGTAATCGTATCGGACGCGGCGCCATTGAGCATTTTAGTCTGGGCGATCGCGCCCGCATAGGTGTAGTTAGGCGCATCAGTCTGTGAAGCAGTCGTCGCCTGCTCCTCTTCGCCCTGCTTGACCAACGTCCAGTTGTGCGGGACGATCCCCTTGTTGTTGAAGGTCAGGGTTACGCTGCCGGCAGCAGCCTCCAGAGAGGTTTCGGCATAGGCCAGGGTCGCACCCTCGGCGCTATTCGATGTCAGAGCGGTATCGCCGCCAGCGGCAGGAGCAGCCCCTGCAGGTGCGCCGGTATCCTCGGCGCCAGCTGTCACGGTCAGGGTTCCCTTCATGCCGGAAACGTAGTGGCCGGGGAAGGTACAGATAAATTCATAGGTGCCTGCTTCGGCAATATTGAAGCTGATCGTATCTGATTTAGCAGCATCGATTGTTTTTGTCTGCGCGATCGCATCAGGGGCCAGGTAATCTGGTGGGCCAGCCGCTGCGCCCTCATCGGCGGCTTTTTGAGCATTTTCCTGTTTTACCAGAGTCCAGTTATGGGGAACAATCCCTTTATTGTTGAAGGTAAGGTTAATTGTTCCGGTCGTAGCGGTTAGGCTTGCCTGAGCAAATTTCAACTCGGCACCTTCAGCAGAATCTGAGACTAATGGAGTGCCGCCGGCACCGCCGTTGCCTGTTCCCGCCACCGGAGCATCGGGAATACCTTTAAAGATCCCAACATCTTCATTTTGTTGTGCGTCACCACAAGCGGCTAGTATTCCGAGTAGGAGTACGCCGATTAACACTCGTGTCCAGCGCCGAATTGGCATTGCGCTTATCCTCCGTTTAAGGGTTGCGATTTCGGTGAATTATAGCACAAACCCCTCTTGGCCTGTGTCAATAAAGCTTAACCAAACACGCATTTTTCTCACCTTGACGCACCTTGCAGGACTGTTATAATACGCTGTAACAGCTTAATCCAGTGAAGGAATGAGCGTCCATGATTAAAACAATACTAACAACATTAGATTCATGAAAAGCGACAGAGGCTTGAGCCTGTGTCGCTTTTTGTTAGGTCGATGACATTATGGGGATGGCCCGTAATGCCAATGAACCATTATCAGGAGGTCGTAATGCACTCAGACTTGATCAGTAAAATTGACAAGGCAAAACGCTACGCCCAGGAGCCAGAACGGATCGCGCTGCAAAGCCTTAATGCAACCTTCCGTGGCGGTAACGATCATCAAATCGTCCTCAGTCAAGATGGTTGGCATTGTGACTGCCAGTTCTTTGCTCGCTGGCAGACCTGCTCCCACGTCATGGCGCTCCAGCGCATGCTCGAACCAATGTTGTCGAATGAGGCCCGTCGCGCCGGTTCGCCGTTTTCCTTCAGTGAAGTAGCCGAAGCCGTAGGATAGAGGTTTATCGCATCCCCATCAGGCCCGTCCCATCTGGGACGGGCCTTTGTGTGTACTTAACCCCTAATTCCTGGTGTGGCTTATGGTATAATCGCCGCGCAAGGAGGTACTATCTAATGACGGATCATCTCTCTCCAGCCCGAACCCGCTTTGCCCCAAGCCCAACTGGGTTTGTGCATATTGGCAGTTTGCGAACGGTGCTGTTTAGCTGGCTGTGGGCCCGCCACACCGGCGGTCAATTTTTACTGCGCATTGAAGATACTGACCGGAATCGCTATGTTCCTGGCGCTGAGGATCAGCTGATCGCGTCGCTTCAGGCAATTGGTATGCAGTGGGATGAGGGGCCGCTTGTCGGTGGGCCATACGCGCCCTATCATCAGTCGCAGCGCCTGGAGATCTATCAGCGCTATGCGGCAGAGCTCGAGGCCAAAGGGGTCGCCTATCGCTCGTATATTCGCGGCGATGAGATCGAGCAGCTCAATAAGGAGCGCGTGGAGCGCGGCGAGCCAAAGCTCCTGTCGTTCCGCGATCTGCCTGGCATCGACAATGCCGCCCGCGCTGCTGCTGGCGAGCCGTATACCGTGCGCCTGGCTATGCGCACCAGCGGCCAGACGGTTCTCAACGATTTGATTCGCGGCCCGATCGTGTTCGAGAACGCGACTCTAGGGATGCCCGACCCGGTGCTGATCAAATCCGATGGCTTCCCGACCTATGCGCTGGCGGCGATGGTCGATGACCACGAGATGCAGATCACCCACGTCCTGCGTGGCGATGAGTGGATCGCGTCTTCGCCAGTCCATATTCAAATCTACGAGGCCTTTGGCTGGGAGCAGCCGATCTGGATTCACGTGCCGCAGGTGCTGGGCAGCGATGGCAAGAAGCTCTCCAAGCGCCACGGCGATACCTCGGTCACCGAGTATCTCGAGGCGGGCTTTCTCCCCGAGGCGATCGTCAACTATCTGGCCCTGATCGGCTGGTCATACGATGATAAAACCGAGATTATGACCATTCAGGAGCTGATCGAGCGCTTCGACCTCACCAGAATTCGCCCTTCGGCAGGTGTGTTCGACCGCGAGAAGCTGCTGCACTTCAACGGTGTGTATCTGCGGGCGATGGCACCCGAGGTGCTGGTCCAGCGGATCGCGCCCTATCTCAGCCGGGCCGGGATTATCAGCGCGGCGCCGACCGAGGCCGAGCTGGCGCGGCTGGCCGAGCTGCTGCCGCTGGTGCAGGAGCGCCTGAAGCTGCTCAGCGAGGCGCCTGAGACGCTGGACTTTTTCTTCGTGCGCCCGCAGACCTACGATCTGGGGATTCTGGTTCCGAAGAAAACCGAGCCAGCCCAGGTATTGCAGGTGCTGCAGACCGCCCACGCAGCGCTCGGCCAGCTCACATCCTGGGACGAAGCGACGATCGAAGCGGCTCTGCGCCAGCTCACCGAGGAGCTTGGGCTCAAGGTTGGGCAGGTATTTATGGCATTACGGGTCGCGGCGTCTGGCCGAACCGTGTCGCCGGGATTGTTTGAAACCCTGGTCGCCCTGGGTCAAGCAGAAACGCTCGTCCGCTTAAGCAACGCCGCTACAGCGCTTTCTCCATCTCTCGTTGTCTCCTGAGGAGGATTACCATGACACTTGATGACGCATTGAACGAAATGACGACCCTGATCCGCAGCGTATCGCCTGAGGCGGTCTTACGCACCACCCGCCGTGGCAGCGATGAACTGGCAATCCGCGCCTATGTTCCCGCTGAGCACGAAGATGCGATTCGTGAGGCCACCCGCCCGCGCTCGATTGAGCTTCTGACCAGCGAAGGGCTGGATGTGCAGATTCTGACCTACGATATCACGACGTCGCTGCCGCCAGAAGAGTAGCTGACGCCCTAGATGGACCCGAAAACGAGCGGTTCCCCGGCTAGAAACAGCCGAGGAACCGCTCGTTTTTAGATCAGATTTAATGGTGCATTACCGCCCTCGCGGAGACGTTTTTGCCTGCGGTCAGACCAGCCAGCGGGCGGCTGTGGCGGCCAAGTCGGCCAACGGTTTTTTCACCACTGTACACTCGGGCAGCGAGTTGATGAAGGTCCGGCCATAGCCTTTGCTCAGCAGCCGCCGATCAAGCACCAGCACAATCCCGCGATCTTCCTTGGAGCGAATCAGGCGGCCAAAGCCTTGCTTGAAGCGCAGAATCGCCTGGGGCACCGAGTATTCGCCAAAAGCGTCGGTGAAGCCCTCCGAGCGGGCGCTGAAGACCGGATCGTTGGGCACGCTAAATGGCAGCTTGGTGATCACCAGCACGCTCAGGGCGTCGCCAACCACATCGACGCCCTCCCAGAAGCTGGAGGTTCCCAGCAGCACGGTGCGCGGATCGCTCTTGAAGCGCTGGATGAGCGACCGGCGCGAGCCGTCCAGTCCCTGCGCCATCGTGGTAATTTCATCCTTTTCCAGGGCTTCGCTGATGCCGTGGTAGGTCTGGCGCAGGGCGTGGTTGGCGGTGAAGAGCGCCAGCGTGCGCCCGCCGGTAGCCCGACACAGCGTAATCAGCGCATCCTCCAGCGCCCGCTGATAGGATTTTTCGTTGGGTTCGGGCATATCGGTCGGCAGATACAGCAGGGTCGATTTGGCGTAGTCAAACGGCGAGTCCAGCTGTAGCTCGGTGGCCTCGTCCAGGCCCAGCCGCGCCTTGGGGTAGGCGAACGAGCGATTGACCGAGAGCGTCGCCGAGGCCAGCACCACCGCCCGCTTCTTGCTCCACAGCTGATCGATCAGCAGCGGGCCAACGTTGATCGGGGCCGCCTGGACGATTAGCTCGTTGCGGCGCTGGTCGGCGGTCAGCCACGCGACGGTCTCTTCATTGCCATACACCACCAGGTCGAGCTGCTGCTGGACGTTCTGGCAGAGCTTGGCCAGCCCCTTGACCCGCATCAGCAGCCCGTCGTAGTCGGCGATATCGCGATTCTCCAGCCCTTCGAGCAGAACCTGAAATTTCTCCAGGCCATCGGCGAGGGCGCGGAGATTAAAGCTGAGGTTCTCCCAGGCCTGCTCAACGTCCGCCCAGCCGGCCTGTTTGCGGCTTTTGGCGGTGAGGCGCAGCCGCGCATCGTACTGGGTCACGCTGCGATCGTGCTGCATCGTGGCGTTGAAGCCCTGAAACAGGGCCTGGGCGGCCTCGCGGCCGCGATCGACGTTGGGCCGCAGCCCGTCGCTGAGGTCCTCCAGCTTCTGGCGGTCGCGCGGCGGGACGGTGCTGAGCTTGAACTGCACCGGCCACTCGGCCAGCAGCCCCTGGACCAGCCGCGGCCCGCCGGTGACGTGCAGATCGTCGAGGATCGCCATAAACTCGCTCTGGGCAATCGCAAAGCCAAGCTGGTCGGTAGCGACATCCTCCAGATTGTGGGCCTCGTCAATAATCAGGTGATCGTAGCGCGGCAAAATGCCCGGCGATTTCACGTCCGAGAGCAGCAGGGCGTGGTTGACTACGACGATGTGGGCGTTCTCGGCCTCGGCGCGGGCTTTGTAGAAGAAGCACTGGTCGTACAGCGGGCAGCGCTGGCGCAGACACATATCGGGGTTGACGTTGACGCTGCCCCAGGCGCTGTTCTCGTTCTGCATCAGCATCAGCTCCGAGCGATCGCCGGTGGTGGTCGAGGGCAGCCAGAGCTGAATCTTCACCAGGGCGCGGGTCTCATCGTCGGTATGATCTTTGCGCGCCCGCACGTCTTCGTAGCGCTTCAGACACAGGTAGTTGCCGCGCCCCTTGAGCTGCACGGCCCGCAGCGGCGGCAGATCCGGCTCCTGGGTGTCGAGAATCGCCTGCAGCGCCGGAATATCCTTCGAGCAGAGCTGGTCCTGCAGGTTGATCGTGTTGGTCGAGATCACCACCCGCTCGCCGCGCTGGCGGGCAAACTCGGCGGCCGGCACCAGATAGGCCATCGAGTTGTGCACCACCAGATCGTTGGCGATGAAGTTCGGCTCGCCATCTATCGTGAGATCAAATGTCTCAGCCTCTCCCGCCGGCTCAATCGCCACAATCGGATCCCAGGCGAGGTCGGATGGCGCGTCTTCGATTAAATCTGCCGAATCGCGGACGGTGGCGATCCGATCGCCAACCTGAAGGTCGCTCAGGTTTTGCCAGCCGTCAAATCGAAGCAGCGGGTGGTTGGCCGTGGCCGTGACGCTGCGGCCCAGGGCGGTGCGAACGCGAAACACCGGCCGAATCCCATTGCAGTAGGTGGCCTGAATCTGTTGGTAGATCAGCTTGCCCTCTGGGGTGAGCGAGACAATTGGCTCGGTCGGCGGAGCCTCGGCGTGGCAGATAGCGGCGATCTGCTGGCGGCGCCCGCTCTGGAAGCTAATCCAGGTATCGCCAACGAGGCACTTCCCGGTGCCAGTTCCGGCCTCGACCATCAGCGTGTCGCCATCGTTGAGCGCGGCGGTGACGGCCTGGGCCATCTCGGCCTGCTGCTGGCGCGGCTCGTAGCCCGCGAAGTAGCGGCTGAGCGTGCCATCGGGGCCGAAGAATGCGCCAACCGCGCCAACGTCCAGCGGCGTCACATCGCCGGTTAGCTCC
>DAOTUS010000150.1:0-2963 GCA_034437415.1 Herpetosiphonaceae bacterium | reverse complement strand
CCGGAAAAACCTGATCCGGTTTTATTCACGGAACTCATGCGCACCGTGACGAGCCTTGGACGGATTCACCCGCGCCAACCGGCGACCAGTCCGCCCTAATTGGCGAGGGTATTGTTATGGGGCAGTGTTTTCGAATAGAGGGGTGTTTTATGTCTACTATACTGCGTCATCGTCCGGCTATTGCAGTCGTGATGATAACGATTGGATTTTTGGCGGCGCTGTTTATTGGTAATGTTTTTGTCAGTGCGCTTGTCGTTCTAATGAGTATCTTTATCATCGGTGTGGCAATCATAAATTACCGAGAAGCTGGTGGGAATTGGAAAATATTGGGGCTAGGCATTCTTGGCCTCCTCGGCTTTTTCGTTTTGTTAGAACTCCTCGCATAAATAACCCTTGAGGCTGGCAAGCGGTGCCTCTTGCGCCGTTTGGCGATCGGCCTGCGATCTTCAATGATTATGTCAAATCATACCAGAACGAGTGGCCCGAGGCTTGTTTTATCCCCTAAATTAGCTCCAGCGTGGAGACACACAGAAGCGGGCTGGATCCAGTGGATCCAGCCCGCTTCTGTGGTTGAGCGGTCAAACCTGGCTGTGCTGGTGCGCTACTGCTTGCTCCAGATTCGCAGATTGAGATTTAAATCCTCGACGATCGCAATCATCATCAGCAGATCCTCCAGGTACTCGCGGATGAGGTCCGGGTTGGCGCAGCTTTTGAACAGCGGCGGCTCGAACAGATCGCGGCTGGTCGTAATCCCAATGTTGATCTGGCTAGCGACAAAGGAGAGCGCCAGGGTCCGCCCGGTTCGGCGTCGATAGTCAAGAATCCGCTCCATCAGGCTGGTGGAGAGAATGTAGCGGGCCTCGACCTGATCGCTGGACAGCACCACGAACGCCTCTTCAAACTCGGGGTTCTCCAGGGTCACCAGCTCGAGATCGCTGAAGGTGTTGCCAACCGACTGCAGCATCTGGCCGAGCTGGCCAAACAAGCGCTGGGCTGTATCCGGGCGGACAACCGTCACGCCGGCAAAGTGCTTGTTGAAGTCGGCGATAAAAAAGATACCCTTGAAGATCGTATGCCAGTTCGTATCGGTACTGCCATTCGAGTCTCTACTGGTAGTTTTATACTCGGCGTGAATCTCGGAGAAACGTAGCGCGGTGGCCCCAATCTGACCCTGAACCATGTCCTCGCCGCTAAACCGATCGATACCCTGGGTGAACAGCCTGCTGCGCTGAAACTCTTCCTCCGCAATAGAGTCCTTAGCGGCGTAGTGCAGCGACGGATTGACCGAGCGCACGAGGGATCCAACAATCCGCTCTTTGAAGCTGGCCCGATAGCCCGCGCTCAGCCAGCTCGATCCAGCCAGCCCAATCAGAATCCCGATGACCAGCGGGATCAGCGCTAGCCATGGCTCAGCCAGCGAGGCCAGGATCAGCCCGGCGATGCCCAGCGCCAGCACCGCCAGCCCGCCGGCCAGCACCGCAATCCTGGAAAGCGCGTGCCGCCGCATGGTGTCAAGCTCCAGCAGCTCAGGCTCCAGGCGGGTCCAGTTCTGGGTATGAAACGTGGCAAAGTCATCCATAGCTGGCTACTTCTTGAACAGCGCGGCGACATCCACATTCTGGCGCTCGGCCTCGGGGATATCGAAGAGCGGGCGCGGGCTGAACTTAAACATACCGGCGATCAGGCTGGTGGGCAGCATCTGCACAGCGTTGTTGTAGCTGGTGACGGCGGCGTTGTAGGCGCGGCGGGCGGCCGAGATCTGCTCCTCGACCTCGTTGAGCGATCCCTGGAGCTGGACAAAATTCTGGCTTGCTTTCAGATCCGGGTAGTTCTCGGCCACGGCCATAATCTGGCGCAGCGCCTGGGTCAGCTGCGAGTCCAGCTGCATCCGCTGGTCGGGCGTGGGGGTTCCCGCCACCGCCTGGGCGCGCAGCTCCGTCACGCGGGTCAGCAGCTCGCGCTCGTGGGTCGCGTACTGCTGCACGGTCGCCACCAGATTGGGGATGAGATCATAGCGCTTTTTCAGCATCGCATCCATGCTGGCGAACGCATTGTCGACCTGATTGCGGCGCCCAACGAGCGAGTTGTACATGAGGATAAACACCAGCGCCAGCACCGCCACGATCCCGATCACGATTGAAAGTTCCATAGTGCAATACTCCAGCGAAGCATCGTGAGACTATTTCCACAATGCCGTGGCCATTATACGCTCTCTCAACCGTCATGTTTCAGCGATTTCTCCCGCAGCCTTGGGCCAGCTGCCTGCAACCGCCAGGGCAGCGCTGCGTAGTCAGCCCTCACCCCACCCGCACGCGGGTACCCGGCTGCGCGTCCACCTGCCCAGAGGGCACCCGCCCTGTGCGCGGGCGAGGGGACGGGTTTTTCGCCAAAAACGGGCTGAACTGGGACTTTGCACATGCCCTGGAGTTCCAAGGCCGTTGGTGGACGGGTAAAGTGCGGATAGGTCGTTCGATCAATTGCCGTCATGATGGCGGTCTCTCCCAGCACATTAAGGATGATGCGATACTTACTATACACGGGTGCGACGATCAACGTGTGTGCAGGGGAGTGAAGCGGTGTTCTATTGAGCGACCGACGGTGTCAAGAATTTCTCCGTAGCACCGTATTTTACAGCACGGATATGCTGAAATCCGAAGAATGTAAAGCATTTATGCCGATGTGAGAGCGATTTAATGGTTCCGTGCCACTTAAATGCTTTGCAGATACGTGTTCTAACTCCGATAATAAAGTTTATGTCAAGTTTTCGTGACGGATTACTCAAACGCCGTTTTCTGTCCCACTAATACGCGAGGGCCGATTTGTTCTAACGCTGTTACGTCAGTTGATACCATTCAGCTATAGACATAGTGCATTGACGGCATTGACAAAATAGGGATACCCCGTGAGTGATTGCAGCATCGTGTCCGTATACGATCGAAATACATCGACTAATCGCTGCCGGA
>DAOTUS010000149.1:0-19081 GCA_034437415.1 Herpetosiphonaceae bacterium | reverse complement strand
GGGTTAGAGTCACGGGCTGTGCGGCTTTATCGGCCTTTATTCCAAACACCCTGTATTACTACCCCAACCGAGACACCTGTGACACCCGTTGTTACGAATACGCCAACGAATATGCCGGGGACGCCAACAAATACTGCGACCAGCACGATCAATCCGTGTATCACCCCAACGACAGCGCCTGCGACGACCCAACCAACGACAACCAATACCAATACAACCGTGCCAACCGTGCCAACCGCAACCACTGGAACCTATCCAACTGCTGAGCCGACCGTACCGTACCCGTTGAGGCCGCCTGGCGGTGGCTGGTCAAGCTCGGGGCAAATTCAGCGTCCGATCCAACAGATCGATCCCTGTGTTACGCCAACAGTTCCGACTGGTACGCCGGTAACCCCATCAACGGCTAGCTCAACATCAACGGCTAGCGCAACAATAACGGTTGTTCCAACAACTGATCCAATTATTCTGACCAAGGTTAGCTCGAAATCGCAAGTAAACCCTGGCGAGATCGTCAACTTTGTGGTGACGGTGCTGTATCAGAATACTGGTGACGGCGTCACAGTCCGCAATGTAACCATCCAAGATATTTTGCCGACCCAGATGACGTTTGTGAGCATTAGCCTTCTAGGGAATGTCTCCTGTAGTGGGACAAGTACGGTTTCGTGTACTGGTATTGTCAGTGCCGATTCGCCGATTGTCATAGCGATCAGAGCCCAAGTCAATGCCAATGTTGCGCCTGGCACAAACATTACCAACACTGCAACAGGTGTGGCTGGAGAGTTTACGACGCAGGATAGCGATACGATTTTTGTAGTTGCTAACATCCCGACCAACACAACCGGGCCGACCAACACAACCGGGCCGACCAACCCACCCAGGCCGACAAACCCACCCGGGCCGACCAACCCACCAGGGCCGACCAACCCACCAGGGCCAACGGCTCCGCCAGGGCCAACCAATACGCCGCGGCCGGGTGTTCCACAGCCAACCCAGGAAGCAACCTCAGCGCCTGGCAATACTGCGGTGCCTGCAACGAATATTCCAGGCCAGCCTGCACCAACAGTGCAGCCACCCCAACCGACGGCGGTAGCTCCTGCTACGGCCCGCCCAGGCCAGCCAGCACCCACGGCTCGCCCAGGCCAGCCAGCGCCCACAGCCCGCCCAGGCCAGCCAGCGCCCACGGCTCAGCCAGGTCAGCCGGCTCAGCCAGGCCAGCCAGCCGCATCGGCCACCACTGTTCCCACCAACCCGGCTGGGATTGTGGTTCAGCCACGGGTGAGCGGCCTGCAGTTCCAGAAGAAGAGCGATTGGGGCAGCCGTTTCGCTGGCGAGTCGTTGATGTATACCATTACCGTAATCAGCCCGACCGGGACGCTTACGTCTGGTGGCCTACGTGATGTGGTTGTTACTGACCAGCTGCCAGCCAATCTTGAAGTTGCTGGCCCAATTCAAGTCAGCGACCAGAATGCCCGCGTTGAACAACAGGGCAATCAGATTACGGTTCGGGTTGGCATCTTGCCCGCCGGACAGACGCTGACGATTATGATCCCGGTCAAGATCAAATCCGATGTTGCAGCGCAAACGCGGATTGTTAACCAGGCCCAGCTACGCTATACAGGGATTAGCGATCCGGTGTATTCAAATATTGCCAGCGTCTTAGTGGTTGGTTCGCCGCCACCCTTGACGGCAACGGCGATTGCGAATGCCGATGCCAGCGCTGTTGCCGCAACCCCTGATCCGGCCACAGTTACCCCCGGCACAGGTATCGGTGGGGGCGTAGCAACAACTCCAGCCGGTGGGGCAACGACCACCGACGTTGGAACGGTCAATCCGGCCACCAGCACTGGCATTCCACTACTTGGCTTTGTCCTCTTCGGATTGACCTTGCTGGTTCACAATATCCGCGTTCGGCGCGAGCTGACGCACATCTAAACGGCGCTAAAACCAAAATCACGCGGCTCCGAACATTAGCGTATGTTCGGGGCCGCGTGGTTTTTAGGCATTTTAATAGACGATTCGTTCATCCTCGAACTGCCAGTCAGCCAGGGCTTCCATTTCAACCTCGATCCGTGGATTAAGCGGATCGATGCGTTTGACGAGGTGAATATCCACAACGCGGTTATCGTTAACGCCCAGTGTGGTGCAGATTGCGTCCTGGGCAATCTTGAGACCGCCATCGAGGTCGCGGCGTAGCGGGGTTTCAAAGTAGAAATCAATGAACAGGGCAATATAGCCAGCGTTGGCCTGCTCAATAAAGAGACTTGGAATACTTTGCGTCCGTTGAAGCTGTTGTAGATGGCGGGCAACCTGCCGTTTATAGACCTGCGCCTCCCGACTTAGGACGCGGCGATTGCCAACCGTGACATACTGGCTGTTGATCGAGGGTGGCATGGGTAAGGTAAAGCGGACAAGCATCGCCATAACAGCAGTTCTCCTACACCAATCAGAATGCCACTATAGCAAGTTTGAGGATACTTTGTCAAACGAATGTTCTAATTTTTGCCCACTCACAGCGCTAACCACGCTCCTGAATCGATTGCGGCTCGGCTTTGACTTCTTTTCCTCTGTATGCTATAGTTCTACGACAATTCGCCCTGAGCGCTGATGAGGTCACGCACAGGGATTTGTTGTGTTTTGCTGTCATTCTTGGCAATAAAGGAGCCTGCGATTAGAGACAAGCTACGTATCAATGCCAGGATTCGCGTCCGTGAAGTGCGTCTGATTGATGAAAATGGCGTACAGGTCGGAATTATTACGACCCGCGAAGCGTTGGATATGGCCCGCGAACGCGACCTAGACTTAGTTGAGGTCGCCCCAACTGCCAGTCCGCCTGTCTGCCGCCTGATGGACTATGGAAAGTTCCGCTACGAGCAGACTAAAAAAGAACGCGAAGCCCGCAAGAACCAGAAACAGGTCGAACTTAAAGAAATTCGGATGAAGCCACGCACCGATACCCATGACCTGCAGGTGAAGGCCAACAGCGCTCGGCGTTTCCTGGAAGATGGGCATAAGGTGAAATTTTCCGTGCGGTTCCGCGGACGGGAGATCGCTCACCCCGAGATCGGTCGCGATATGCTGGAGCAGCTCTCTGAAGACCTGCGGGAATACGCAACTGTGGATCAACGCCCGGCCCTTGAAGGTCGCGCCTATACCCTGATCCTCAGCCCTGCGCCGCAAGCGAAGCCGAGCAGGCGTAGCGAAAAAGTGGCTCTGAAACCTGAATTAGAAGGAGAATTACGTTCCGATGCCGAAGATGAAGACGAACAAGCAGGCGAAACGCCGCTTTAAAATCACTGGCACGGGCAAGATTTTGCGCACGAAGGGTGGCAAAAGCCACTTCCGCCGTCGTAAATCTACCCGCGTTAAACAGGCGCTGGATAAAATGTTTCCGGTGCATGAGTCCGATGTGAAACGCATTAAACGTTCACTGCCCTACGGTTTGAAATAACATTCACAGTTAGTAGCGGGACCAGGGTTACAAGCTTGCAATGCTCCTGCACCGTCTCACTGTGATACACATCTGGAGGTTATTCGATGGCCCGTATTAAACGTGGCATTATGACGCACAAGCGCCATAAGAAGTTACTCAAGCAGGCGAAAGGCTTTCACGGCAGTCGCTCGCACAACTATAAAACCGCTCACGAAGCGGTGATGAAGGCGTTAGCCTATGCCTATCGCGACCGCCGTAATCGCAAACGCGATTTCCGCCGTTTGTGGATCACCCGGATCAACGCTGCAGCCCGCCTAAATGGCGTTTCCTACAGTGTGCTGATCAGCGGCTTAAGCAAAGCTGGGATTACGATTGATCGGCGGATGCTGGCTGATCTGGCCGTCCGTGATGCTGCTGCATTCAGCGCGATTGTCACCCAGGCTAAACAGGCTCTCGCTTAGTTCAAGGCGGTGTTGTGCGCGACCTCATCACCAGCACCGCTAATCCCCACGTCAAACGCATCCGCTCGTTGGTGCGCTCTCGTAAAGAGCGCCACCGCGAGCGGATGTTTGTTGTTGAAGGGGTGCGCCTGGTCGAGGAGGCGCTGCAGTTTCAGGCCCCCGGCGCGATTTTGTATGTCCCTGAGCAGCTTCTCGCAACCCCACGCGGGCGGGCGCTGCTGAACCAGGTTGAGCAGCAACCTAACGCAATCCCCACCACCCCGGCGATTTTGGCCGAGCTCAGCGATGTCGAGACCTCGCAGGGGATTATTGCGGCTGTCCCGCTGCCACAGATCACACCGACAACGCTCACCCTGGTGCTGGTGCTTGATGGGGTTCAGGATCCTGGCAATGTTGGCACTTTGCTGCGCTCAGCGGAGGCGGCTGGCGTTGATCTGGTGGTCGGACTAGTGGGCACCGCCGATGTGTGGAGCCCCAAGGTGGTTCGGGCGGCAATGGGGGCGCATTTTCGCGTGCCGCTGCTCGATGGCGCTGAGTGGGCCGCAATCCGCCCGCAGCTTGCGCCGCTGACCGCCATCTATGCGGCCACCCAACATGCGTCGCTCACCTACGACCAGGTGGACTGGCGCCAGCCGGTCGCGCTGGTGGTGGGAAATGAGGCCAATGGTGTGTCGCCGGAAACCCTTCAGATCGCCCGCCAGGTGACTATCCCAATGGCTGGCGCGGTCGAGTCGCTGAATGCAGCGATTGCTGGCAGCGTCCTGCTGTTTGAGGCGGCCCGGCAGCGCCGCAGCTAGCCTTTCCCCGCTTTTCGCGTTCCTCGGTGTTCCACGTTTCCCCGACCTGCGACTGTTCTGCAACAGTTTTGCGCCCACTCTGCGATGTTTTTTACTGTATTTTTACCTTCCCCAGCCTATACTTATGCTTGAGCGAAGAAGTATTGAAAACCTAAACCTGGGAGGCTAAGATGGAAGTGCGAACTCGCTGGCTGGTGGTGGTTCTAGTCGGATTGGGTCTGGCTATTTTTAGCGTTGATGGCGGCCAGCTGCCGCAAGCCTTCCAGGGTTCGGCGGCGGACGGCGGGTCGCCAGCGCTAACCCACAGCGTGGCGCCACAGGTGTTTAATCCCGCTGGCCTGAACAGCAACACGATGGTTGCCAACGACTATTTCTGGCTTGGGGCGATCCTCGCCCTGACCCTGGCCCTGGTCGCCGTGTATGTGCGCTGGGCGGTGCTGGAGCGGGTTCGGTGAAGGGTGAGTAGGGAGACCCGCCGTACGGGGTTTTTATTCTGCCCTAAAACGCCAGGCGGCCCCAGGGATTGGAAGAACACCAATCCCTGGGGCCGCCTATCGCTTAATGTGCCGATTTAGGCGGGTGTTTCGGCGGCGGGCTCGTCCATGGGAACGCCCTCCATGGTTTCGCGGATGAGCTGATCGACGACGGCGGTGAGATCGTTGGTCTCGGCGTAGGTCTTGAGCTGGCGGTCGGCGCTGGTGCCGTTCTCCAGCACGGTGTAGATGTAGTCGACGGCGGAGCGCGAGCCGAGATCGTCGACGACATCTTCAACAAACTCACGCAGCTCCAGCATCAGGGCGCGGGCGGGCAGCTCTTCTTTTTTGCCAAAATCAATCAGCTTGCCGTCGAGGCCGTAGCGGGCGGCGCGCCATTTATTCTCGTTGATCAGCGAGCGATTGTAGACCCGGAAGGTCTGGTTCTGGCGAAACAGGGTGTAGATTTTAACAAAGATGGCCTGGACGAACGCGGCCAGCATAATCGCCTCATCAACCTTGGTGGCGATGTCGCAGACCCGCACCTCCAGGGTGCCGAATATTGGGTGGGGCCGGAGATCCCACCAGATTTTTTTGGCGTTATCGATACTTTTGGTCGCAATCAGAGTCTGCACGTACTGCTCGAACTCAGAGTACGACTGGTAGACATCGGGAATGCCAGTGCGGGGGAAATTGGTGAATATAATCGAGCGATACGAGTGAAACCCGGTTTTGCGGCCCATCCAGAACGGCGAAGAGGTGGAGAGCATCAGCAGATGCGGCATAAAGTAGCGCGCCACATTCATAATCTCGACGCAGGTCTCGTTGTTGGGCATGCCGACGTGAACGTGCATGCCGAAGATCAACAAGCGGCGGGCGGCCTCCTGCATTTCCTCGACCACGCCAAAATAGCGCTCGTGCGGAGTGATATCCTGCTTTTGCCACGATGAGAATGGATGGGTTCCCGAGGCGGCGATGCGCAGCCCTTTGCGCGCCGCCAGGCTGCCGATTGCACCGCGCAGCCGCAGGATCTCTTCGCGGGCCTCGCCGATTGTGCGGCAGACGTGGGTGCCAACCTCGACGATCGACTGGTGCATCTCGGGCTTCATCTGCTCACGCAGCACGAGCTGGCCCTCATCAATAATCTGGGTGATGTAGGATTTAAGCTCGCGAGTCTCGGGGTCGATGATTTGATACTCTTCCTCGATGCCGATTGTGAAGGGAAAATCGGGATGCGATGGATCACGGAAATACATAACAACCCCCTAGAAATGCCTTGGGGATGATCTCCCCCAGGGTTTTACTTTGGTGTAATAACAAATGTGGGCGCGGTCGAGCCGCCGCCGGCGGTGACATTCAGCAGGGTCACCGTGGAAAGCCGCGTGAGACAGCCCTGCACCTCGGTGCCAAACAGGAATGGGTCGGTATCGACCAGGCGCTGGCTGATATCGAGCTTGCCAGCGCTGAAGGTCGGATAGTCCTCGTAGGCGATCACCACCCGCTCCTGCACGATAAAGGGCTGGGCGCTGGCGACCTTGACCGCGGCGGCCCAATCGGCGTGGGACGACTCCCAGCCAATTGTGATGCCGGCGCCGCCGTAGTCGTCGTTGGGCTTGAGCAGCAGGCGGTCGCGGTTCTCGAGAATAAACGGTAGCAGATCGACCTCGGTGCCGGCATAGTCGGTGCGGGTTGCCTGCACCCGGCGGGTCCAGGGAATGTGCTGGGCCAGCCGGGCGACATCGTTGGCGGGAATCCCGGCGGCGCTGGTCACGTCGGGGTCGGAGAGCAACCCGAAGATCATCTTTTTGTGCAGCAGCTTGGCGCGGAAGTTGTTGGCGACACAGACGCGGCGGTCGCGATAGGCCTGGGTCAGGGGATGCTCGAAGGCCTCGTTGCCCAGGCGCTCGAGGAACTCGGTGGTGAGCAGGCGCTTGTAGACAAAATCCACCGGCTGGCCATCGGCGTAGAGCACCTCGCCGGTGTAGCGCAGATCCTCGGGCGTGCAGATGACGGCGGTGAGACCGTGCTTGGTGAAGTACTGCTGAAACATCTCGAACTCGGAGTGGGTCGGCAGACCTTTCCAGTCGACAATGGCGATCCGCGGCTCGTCGGTGCCACCCCACTCGCGGTAGGTATCGAGGATCGACTGGAGCAGCCGATCGCGGGCGGGCAGAGGCGCGACATCGTAGGTGCGGCTATACTCCTGCATGACCGGCAGCTCAAGAAACACCTCCGACAGCACATCTTCGTAGGCGATCGCCGCCGGGCTCTCGGCGTTATATTCGACGAACTGAAACGAGGAGCTGTCGGTGGTGAGAAACGAGTCGAGCCGCGACGACATGCTCAGCTCGTTGTAGCCAGGATCGTACTCGATCAGCCGCTGCTCACCAGAGGTCAGCGCAAGCTGGTCGAGCACCGCCGGCGTAGTGAGGGCGTGGCCGATCACCTGACGGGCCGCCCCGGCAACCATTGCGCAGACATCGCCAATCATCAGATACTGCTCGGCGCTGATAAAATGCGGGCGCAGGACCGTGCAGAGCGGACGTGGGCCGAAAAACAGGTTATCCCGCTGCTGGAGACGGTTCAGCGCTTCCTGCGAAGCCTCGGCCAGGTCGGGGGTCAGAAGAGCATGGTAGTTGGTAATCGCCTGATTGAGCATAATCCCCCTCCAAAAATACTCACCGATCAATGATCACATCAGCGGCAGCGGGCTGCGGCGCGAGCATTGATCGGTGATACGCGGTAGCTAGGCTTCTTTCGTCTTCTTGGCGCGGGTTTTGCTGGCCGGCTTCGCGGCAGGCTCGCCAGCGCCTGCGGCGGCTTTGGCTTTGCTGGCCGGCTTGGCGGCGGCGCTGGGCGCGGCGGGCAGGACGCGGGCGGTCAGCAGCGAGTCCCACTGATAGTCGACTTTGGTCTGCTGGCGCTTGCCGGTGGCCAGGTCGATGCAGAGATCGGCCATGGCGTTGACGGCCCAGGGGAAGTAATGCTCGGTCAGCGAGTTGACATCCATATCCGGGGCCGGGTTGGTGAAGTCGATCGCATAGGCGATGCCATCTTTGATCGCAAACTCGACCGTGTTCATGTCGTAGCCGAGCGCGTCGTTGAGCTTGCGGGCGCCCTCAAGCACCTGGCGGCCTTCGTCCTCGGTCAGGAAGCTGGGCTCGAAGAAATAGCGGTGCGGCCAGGGCGCGTTGGCATCGAACTTCATCACCAGAATGTTTTCCTTGCCGATGCACATACAGCGGGCGTATTTCTCCCACTCGATGCACTCCTGCAGAATCATACACTCGGTGCCGGTGGTGTTGTAGGCGTCGAAAAGCTGATCGAAGGTGTGCAGCTTGAACACGCTCTTGAAGCCGCCGCCCCAGGCTGGCTTGAGGATGACCGGAAAGCCACCGACCGCCGCCACGTGATCTTCCCAGGGAATTGGGTACTGCAGGTTGCGCAGCGACTCTTCGACGACGCCCTCGACATACGAGTGGGAGGGCAGCGCGATGGTGCGCGGATGTTTCACGCCGATCGCATCAGACAGACAGGCGCCGAAGAATTTATCGTCGGCGCTCCACCAAAACGGGTTGTTGATGACGACGGTGCCCTGGAGCACGGCATTTTTCAGATAGGTGCGATAGTAGGGGATCTCGTGCGAGATGCGGTCGATGATCACGGCGTATTCGTTGGGTTCGTTCATCGGCGTGCCGCCGATTTTAAGGTATTCAGCGGTAACACCAACATTACGACGATTGACTTCTTCAATAAAAGCTGGCGGCCACGACCACTCGCGACCAACCATGACGCCGATTTTTTTGGTGGAATTTGCCAAGCGGAACCTCCTTGTAATCTAGGGAACTGTGGGTATTGTAGATGCTCGGGTGGGTTTTGCTAAGGTCGATTTAGGCGCAATGATAGCATATCTCGGCTGGCTGTGATTATGGGCGCCGCCGATTAAGTTTCGCTGCGCTGTTCGCGTGCATCGACATCCGCCCGACTCTGCAGCTCGCGCTGGAAAATCGCGAAATCGTAGATCTGCTGGCGGCGCTCTGGGGTCAAGGTGGTGAAGACGGAGAGCAGCGCCTCCTGATCGCGGCGGTCGTCGGAGTAAATCTTGGTCGCGCTTGAGGCCGCCTCGCTGATCATCTCCAGGGCGGTGGTCCGAAACGCCAGGGCCAGCCCTTCGATCTCGGCGATCCGGGCCGAGGTGGCGCCGCTTTCGACCGCGCTGATGTAGGAGCCGGAGACGCCGATGCGGCCGCCTAGGTCGTTCTGGGTGAGCCGATCGCGGGTGCGTTTGCGCTTGACGATTGCGCCGATATTCTCGCTAAGACTTGACATAAAATACTCCAAATCAGCTAGATCCACCAGCGGCTGTGGTGGTGGATTGAGGATTGTCGCTGGCGGGTGGCCGGGCCAGCGTCTGTGCTAGATCAGGGTAGATTGGGCGGGTTGAAAAGTCAAGATTGTGGGTTCTCTTTTCGAATCGAACATGTACGACAAAAAGATCGAACATATTTGATAGCCAGCAGCACTATGCCTATGCCATAGTAATAGGGACATTTGCTTAGAGTGCGTTCACGATAGAACGTCGGCGCTACTCAGCTTCAAGAAAGGACGCACCATCATGCCCATTTCAACCAGGATCTCGCGCGGAGCGTCGATCGGCATTATTGTTTGGCTGATCGCCGGATCGCTCCTTAGCGGACGCATCTCGGTGAGTTTCGCCAGCCCCGCGACCACCCGAGGGGGAGAGTTCAACTCGGCCAGCATCGTCGATCAGCTGCGGGCCACCATGAACGGTGGTGCGCTGTTCAAGCCCCCATTCGACCAAGAAATCATTGTGCCGACGTGTCTGGTTGAGACAACCGGCGACAACCTGACCGACTATGCCAGCAGCGACGCCAGCGCCCTGCAAACTGCGGCGTGGGCGGCTAGCCCCGGCGATCTCATTAAAGTCTCTGGACTATGTGCCGGGGTTCAGACGATCAACAATGAAAGCCAGACTCTTTCAATCACCGAGAGCGTGCATATCCAGGGCGGCTATACCACCGCGTGGCTGGAGGCTCCGGATCCAGGTGGGACGCCGACCATCCTGAATGCCGCCGAAAATGGTCGCGTGATTAGCATCTCTGGCCCGATCACCGTCACCCTTGATGGGCTGGAGCTGATCAATGGCCTAGCATCGGAAGGGGCCGCCGTGCGCTCCATCAATGGGGCCAGCATCAGCATACTTCGGAGCCGCGTTGCCCATAACACCGCCAGCGAGCGTGGCGGCGCGATCGCGAACTACCAGGGCAATCTGAGCGTGGCAACAAGCAGCTTCTTCGATAATGCAGCCCAAGATGGCACAATTTTCAATAGCGCTTCGGCCACTGCGACCATCATAGCCAGCAGTTTCTACACCAATACGGTCACCCGTGGTGGCGGTCTGTACAACGACGAGAATGGCACTGCCATAGTTGAGAACACGAGCTTTGCCTATAATTCTGCCAATGAAGGCGGTGGCATCCACAACCGCGGCGTGATTACGGCCACCCACAATACCTTTGCCTATAATTCCGCTGGGTTTGGCACGGCAATTCACACCTGGAACGGCTCCATGGCGCTTTTCAACAACATCATGGGCCTCAATAGCACCGGGGGCCTGAGGAAGGATTGTTTGAACGAGGGCGTGCTGACGGCGAGCAGCGGAAACCTCATTGCCGACGGCACATGTTCTGCCAGCATCTCCGGCAATCCGGGCCTGGCTGCGCTGGGCGACTACGGTGGCGACACGCTGAGCATTGCCCTGCTGCCAGCATCGCCAGCGATCGATCAGGCCGATAGCGCGGCATGTCTGGCCTCCGATCAGCGTAGCATCAGTCGGCCCCAAGGCTCGGAGTGCGATATCGGTGCCTACGAGGCCGTGCAGCAGCCGCTGGCGATCACCCTGTCTGGCGCGGGCAGCGGCGTAGTGCTAAGTACGCCCGCCGGGATCGTATGCGGGATAACCTGTACGGCCACGTTCCCCGCCGGCGCAACCGTCACCCTGACGCCAACCGCCGGGATCGGTTCTACCTTTACCGGCTGGAGCGGCGCGTGCAGCGGCACCGTGCCCTGCGCGGTCACCATCGATCAGGCCACCGCGATCACGGCCACCTTCGAGGTGCAGCAGCACACGCTCAGTGTCACCCTGGATGGCACCGGGGCCGGGACAGTCCAGAGCGATCCGGCTGGGATTGCGTGTGGTAATGATTGCAGTGAGGTCTATGCCTATGGCACCAGCATCACCCTGACCGCCACGCCCACGGCGGGATCGACCTTCAGCGGTTGGAGCGGCGCGTGTAGTGGCACTGCGCCCTGTGTGGTTACCATCGAAGCGGCGGCACAGCTCACCGCAACTTTTACCGGGGCCGCTCCACACTGGACGCTGTTCATACCTATCATTCGGCGACCATAAGCACTCCATGCTGGGTGATGATGCGTTTCACAGCGTGACGGCCTGCTCAATCCGCAAGGATTCGGCCCAAACCGGCCACTAGCGCTCATTAAGGCCACATTGCTCGTGAGCGCAGGCAAACCTGCGCCAGAGCTCCCATTCGGGAGCAGGTTCCAGGCAGGCATAGGCCGAATCGGGTTTAGATTCACCACAAAGCGGCGGCTAGCGGAAGGCTAGCGGGCTGGCGCTGCCATCGACGAGGTTGGGATTCTGGACGATCCCGGCCGCGTCGGCCTGGTCCTCAATCGCGGCGCGGGCGTAGGCGAACAGGTCCTGAAACGTGGTGATCGTTGGGTTTTGCAGGCCTTTGATCAGCTCGGTGGTGAAGAGCGAGTTCTCCGCGCCGATTAAAATAAACGCCTGCTCGGAATCCTGGCAGCCGGCCAGCAGAATCTGGCCTGGGATTGGCCCCTCGCCGGATTTGGGCAGCTTTGGCCGGCGATCTGCGCCAATCAGACGGCTGACGACGGCGCTGGGAATCTCTTTGGCGATGGCGACGCTGCTGGCCATTGTCGCCGTACCGCTGTGGCAGGAGTCGAGGATCGTCACCAGCCGGGTGGTTTTGGCGCTGACCGCGCTCAGCCACTGGCGCAGCTCATCATCGCGAATAAACGTTTCGACGCCCGTGGTCAGGCCACAGTCGTGGGGGCAGAGGAACTCCTCGGCCTTGTCGGCCTCGTCGCTGCCATCGTCCTCGAAGCTGGCGCCGTGGCCGGAGTAGTAAAACACGGCCAGGTCGGCGGCACCGACGCTCTCGGCCAGCCACGCGATGGCGGCGGCGATGCTGGCCTTGGTGGCCTGTTCGTTGAGCAGGATCCGCTCGACGAAGGTGGCGGGGGCCAGCGCCCGGAAGGCGGCGACCATTTTGGCCGCATCGTCGTGGCAGACGGTCAGGTCATCAATTTCGGGGCTGGCGTACTGGCTAATTCCAACCGCAAGCATTGCGATCTTCATTGCTGCTCCTTATCACGTGAATCTTGGCGACATTGCCGATTAGCGTTTTCCCAGCAGGACAAACGCGGCCCAGCAGTAGGGGTGGACGAACTGGGGATTGCTGGCGCTGGTGGCGACCGTGCGCTTGGCGGCGGCCAGCAGCTCGGCCTTGTCGGCGTCGGGCTGCGCGCTCAGCCCGGCGAAAAACGCCTCGACCAGGCTCATCGTCGCCTGCACATCAACCGACCACAGGCTGGCGATCACCGAGGGGCTGCCGCGATACATCAGCGCCCTGGTCAGCGCGTTGACGCCCTCGCCACGTGAGATCAGCCCCAGGCCGCCCTGGCAGGCCGCCAGAAAGATTAGCTCGGTGTGGGGCATGCGCAGGTCGAAGATATCGCTGAGGCCGAAAAAGCCATCCTGGGCCGCATCCTCGGCCGTGGCGCTGCCAGTGGGCGCGGCCAGGTTGAAGACCAGGCCGGAGAACTGGGGATATTTGTCGTTGAACACCCCGTGGCCGGCGAACAGAATGTAGCGAATCGCGTGCTGGCTGAGCAGGCGCTTGAAATTGGCCTCGTTGGACTGGCGCTCAGCGGGCCAGGGGGTCTGGTCGTCGTTCCAGGCGCTGAGGGCCAGCTGGGTGGTGTTGGCGCGCTCCATGGCTTTGAGGACCTGGGCGACGCTTTTGGTCTGGGCCAGGTCGCCGTAGCTAATCAGCAGCTCCTGGGCGCGCTTGTGGGCCGGGCTGAGCTTGAGGTCGGTTTTGTAGTTGAGATTGTACACGCCGAGCGCCAGCACCTCGGCCGCGCCCGCCGGCTGGCTCTGGAGCATCCGCCAGACGCTGGCCGACTGGGCCACCGAGACGGTGCCAAGATTGAGCATGTAGAACGGCAGCAGATCGGCGCAGACCTCGAAGTGGCGTTTGGGGCTGCCCAGGCGGTGGGTCTGGAGGTCGAGCGGCGCCCCAGCGACCTTGGGGGTTTCGAGCAGCAGCATCTCGAAGGGCAGATAGTGCAGCACCCCATCGGGCAGGATCACGATCCGCTTGCCGCGCAGGCGCTCCAGCAGCACGGCCTCGGGGATGGCGCCAAACAGGATTGCGACGGCGTGGCGATTGGCGCGAAAGAACTCCTCCCAGCGCAGCACCCCTTTCTGGGCGAACCAGATTAGGCGCGAGACCGCGTGCTCGATCGCGGCCCGCCCGCTGAGCTCGTGGACCTCCAGGCCGCTGGCATCGCCGATCAGCAGGTAGCTCCACTCGCTGCCGACCACAAACGCGAGCACCACCGTATCCGGCTGCTCCTGGGCCAGCCAGGCCTGAAACTCGGCCCAGGTCTGCGGCCGCGGGCTGAGCAGCGCTGTCTCAGCGGCCAGATCGGCGGCGATGCGGCTCTGAAGCAGCTGCCAGCGGCGGGCGAGGTCGCGCTGGGCGCTGAGCAGAGCCTCCAGCGCTGGCGAGTCGCCACGGGCGGCCTCGGCCCGAATCGCATTGTTGCGGCTGGCGCACTCGGCGGCCAGCGCCGTGCGCTCCTGGCGCAGCTCAGGCGCCAGCGCCGCGTCGAGGTTCAGCCGGGCCGCCTCCAGCAGATCGAGGAAGCTCTGGGAGCGCAGCTGCTCGGCCAGATTGAAGATCGTGGCGGCGTCGCGGCTGGTGGCGTAGTGAAAGTGCATCGCACACTCGTAGACCTGAAACGTATCCTGGGCGGCGGTCAGCTGCCACTCGGCGGAGCGAATCTGGCCGCGCAGGGCCGCGACGACGCCGAGCGCCCGCCCGTAGGACTGGGCGGCGGCCTCGGGCTGGGCCAGGCGCTCGTAGGCCCGCGCCAGGGTGAGCCAGACCCGCCAGCACGCCGCGGGAAACAGCCCGCTCTGGGCGGCGATCTGCTCCAGCGTGGCCCGATCGTCGGCCTGGGGAGTAATCTTGAGCAGGCTCAGGCAGGCCAGCGCCCGCTCGACCGCCAGCTGCGGCTCATTCAGCAGCAGATGCAGCTCGCTGATGTTGGCCAACGTGGCGGCGGCGAGCGCCCGGTCCGGCCGTGGCCCGGCGCTGACCGTGGCGTGGGCCTGCTGCAGCGCCGCCAGCGCCTGCCGATACAGGTCCGTGGCTGGGCCGAGGTCGCTCAGGGCCGCCGCCAGCGTGGGCGAGAACCAGGCGGCCTCCTGCTGAAGATTGGCCTGCATCCACCAGAGATTGGCCTGGTTGGCGGCGATAAGCGCCTGGTAGCCGCGGCGGCTGAGCGGGTCGGGCAGGGCCGCCACGTGCCGGAGGGCGTTGGCGTAGTGCTCGGCGGCCTCGACCAGGGCGGCGCGATGCTTGGTGTACTTGAGTCCCAAAAACGTGTCAGGATCGGCGGCGTTTTTCAGCAGCAGCTGCTCTGTGGCATCGTAGGTCACATAGCCGCGATGATCGATCAGGTTGTTGCGCAGAAAGGCCAGGTTGCCCCGGTTGAGCGCCTGCAGCAGCTGCGCCTCGGGATCGGCCGGATCGAGATAGTCGGCCAGCGTGCTGTAGCACTCCTCGGCGGCGGCATAGTCGGCCAGATAGAAGAGGGCGTTGCCGCGCCACTGCCCGACCAGCCCGACAAAGGCCCGCGCTGGCTGGCGGGCGGCTGGCGACGTGGGCAGCTGGAGGAACTGCTGGGAGCGCTGGAGCACAGCATCAAATCGGAGCTGGGCCGCCTCATAGCTGCCGGCGTAGGTGGCGACCTCGCCCCGGAGCGTGTCCAGCAGCAGCCCAAGCGCCTCGGTGCCAGCCGGGAGCGCCTCCAGCAGCAGCGTGGCCTGGCCCAGCTCGAAGGTGTGGCGCTCGGCAAATCCCAGCCACAGGCCCACGACCGCCGCCCGCCGCTCGCCCAGCCCATCGGCGCGGGTCAGGGCCGCGTGAACCTGACGCAGCAGCGCACGGATCGCTGTGAGCTGATCGAGCGGCGGCAGCAGAAAGCCAAACGTGTTTGGGGTCGGCAGATTCGCGCCCGGCGTTGGCAGACCGCGCAGCGGGGACGGCCTGAGCGCTGGCGGTGGAGGCATCCCGGCGGCGGCCAGCAGCTCCTGCAGAATCTCGCTGAGCAGGGCCAGATTCGGCTCGCTGGCGCGGTGCTGAAGCTGCCGCAGCGTGATCAGCTGCTCCAGCAGCGTGATAAACTGGGCGCGAAACGGCACCCACTCCACACTCTTGCGGTCGCGGAGCTGCTCGCGCCAGGGAAATATCGCCGGGCTGGCGGCGGGCTGGGTTTGGCAAAACGCGGCGTAGACATCGAGAAACGCGGGCAGATCGCCAAGCCGGTAGAGCAGATTGAGCAGCGCCAGATAGGCCTCGACCGGCTGGGTGGCGATCTGCTCGCGCAGCAGGGCCAGCGTCGGCTGCCAGAGCCGCTCGGCCTCACGCAGCGTGGCGGCGGCGTGGGCATCGACGCAATGCAGCTGGGCCTCGGTGAGCAGGCTGGCGGTCCAGAAGGCGCTTTTGGGATCGAGGGCGGCGGTGTTGAGAAAGCTCTGCAGGCGGGCAAAATCTTGATGCGGCAGCGGCGGCGTCCCGGCAGCCCAGGCGCTCGGGTAGGCCAGCGGGAGATCGGTCTGCTGCTGGTGCAGGCTGCGATAGGCGGGCACATCCTTCAGCCACAGCGCGTGCTGGCGCTGGATCTGGGCCAGCGCGGCCAGGAGCGCGGGGTCGTGCCACCAGCCCTGGCCCACCTCGGCCTGGAGCTGCTTGATGAGCGGGGGCACCTGGGTGGTGATGAACGTTGATACCTGGCCCAGCAAGGCCTCGCCTTTGCTGAAGTCGGTTCCAAGTTGGCGGGCCTGTAAAAGCTTGGGGAGCCACTCAGCTGTCATAACGCCTCACTGACTGGAAACGGTAGTACGCGGTCTATTGTACTGTTAAATACGCCGGAATGGCGGCATTTTGACCTCACCCCGTCCGCACGCGGACACCCCTCTCCACTGCGGTAGAGAGGGGGAAATACCCTTATTTAAACGGTATTGGGGTTTGGGGAGATCCGCCTTACACATATTTTTGAATGGAAATGGGTGGAGATGAGCGATCTGTTTGCTAAGGTGGATACATTTACGCTGGCCCGGCAGGCCCAGCGCGAGGGCTGGTATCCGTTTTTCACCCGGCTGGAGGCGAGCGAGGGCACCGAGGCGGTCTACCAGGGCCGCCGCCTGATTATGATCGGCTCGAACAACTACCTTGGGCTGACCACCGACCCACGGGTGCTGGCGGCGGCGCGGGAGGCCCTGGAGCGCTACGGGCCATCGTGTACCGGCTCGCGCTTTCTGAATGGGAATCTGGCGCTGCACGAGCGGCTTGAGCACGAGCTGGCCGCCTTTCTGGGCAAATCGGCCGCCCTGGTGTTCAGCACCGGGTTTCAGAGCAATCTCGGGGTGATCGGTGCGCTGATCGGGCGCGGCGATGTGATGATCATCGACCGTGATGACCACGCCTCGATTGTCGAGGGCTGCCGGGCGACCTTTGGCGAGATCAGGCGCTTTCAGCACAACGATATGGCCGATCTGGCGCGGGTGCTGCGGGCCTGCCCGGCGCGGGCGGGCAAGCTGGTGATTGTTGACGGCGTCTACAGCATGGGCGGCGATCTGGCCCGGCTGCCGGAGATTGTTGGGCTGTGCCAGGAGTATGGCGCCCGCCTGCTGGTCGACGACGCCCACGCAAGCGGCGTGATCGGCGGCGGACGCGGCAGCGCGGCCCACTTCGGCCTGACCGACCAAGTTGACCTGATCAGCGGCACGTTCAGCAAGGCGTTTGCCTCGCTGGGCGGGTTCGTGGCCGGCGACGAGCGGATCATCCACTACATCAAACATTTTGCCCGCGCCTTTATTTTCAGCGCCAGCAGCACGCCGGCCAGCACCGCCGCGGCCCTGGCGGCGCTGCGAATTATGCGCGACGAGCCCGAGCACTGCGCCCGGGTCAACGCGATTGGCGCCCGAATGCGCACTGAGTATCGGCGGCTGGGCTTCGCGATTGGGCCAACCGCCACGCCGATTATCCCAATTATTGTTGGCGACGATCGGCGGACGATTATGTTCTGGAAGGGGCTGTTCGAGGCCGGGGTTTTTACCAACGCGGTGATTCCGCCCGCCTGCCCGCCCCACGCCTCCCGGCTGCGCACCAGCTACATGGCCACCCACACCGACGCGCAGCTCGATCAGGTCCTGACGACGCTGGAGCAGGTCGGGCGTCGGGCCGGGATTATTGGCTAGCGTTGGTACGCTGACGGATGCGCCGACCTGCGCTACTGCTGCTGCTGCTGCTGCTCTTGAATGTGCTGGAGCATGAGCGCCTCGGTTTTGGCCCAGTTGCTCAGCTCCGAGGGCTGATCGGCGGCGAGCGGCTGGTCGGCGGGCAGCACCTGCACCGAAACCTCCAGGTTGCTGGCGGCGCCGCCCTTGAAGACCCCGCGGGTTGGCGGCACATCGGCGTAGTCGCGGCCGACCGCCACCCGAATATGCCGATCGCCCGCCACCAGATTGTTGGTGGGATCGAAGCCAACCCAGCCGAGATCGGGCAGCCATGCCTCGATTCAGGCGTGGGTCGCGTCGGCCGCCGAGCGATCGTCGGATTCGTCAAATCTGGCCGAGCTAGCTGCGCTGAAGCTGGATAGGCACATTTGTGGACGAGTAATTCGGTAGAGTGCCTGCATCAATGTATGGTAGATTAGCATGCCTAATCTGGATTGTTTTCGAGAAAGGAATTTCGCATGACCAACGCACCGTTTCCGCCCCACCAACCCAACGTCGTCGTCGTTCAGCAGCAAAGCGGCCCCGGCTGCCTCGTCCAGGGGCTGTGGTTTTTCTTTGTTGGCTGGTGGCTGGGCCTGATCGTCACCGGGCTGGCCTGGATGCTGCTGGTTTCAATCATCGGCCTGCCGGTGGGCCTGATGCTGCTCAATCGGCTGCCCAAAGTGATGACGCTCAAGCCCTCGGCGCTACAGACCAGCGTGGTGACGCTGCCCAACGGCCAAGTCGTCGTCCAGCAGAGCAGCCGGCCGCAGCTGAGTTTCGCCGTCCGCGCCGTGTATTTTGTGCTGGTTGGCTGGTGGCTCAGCGGCATCTGGCTGGCGGTGGCCTGGTCGATTGCCGGGTTTACCTTTGGCCTGGGCCTGCCAGTGGCGTTCTGGATGTTCAACCGCGTTCCGGCGCTGATCACGCTGGCCCAGTAGCTTGTTCTGGCCACTAGGCTGGCGTGCCCAGCGTGCGCTGCAGGCTCTGGTCGAGGGTGGCCCGCACAACCTCGATGGTTGGCGCGGCCTCGCCGCGGGCTTCGAGCCGCTGGGCCAGCGCGGCCACGGCGGCATCCAGCGCCTGCCCGGCGGTTGCGCCAAGCCCAACAATCCCTGGGATCTGGGGGCAGATCGCCTGGAACCGGGCGCCTTCAGGCCGGACGGTGATCGTGTAGGGCATGGTGATCCTCCTGACGCTGCGTTAATCCAGCCCTGGAGCTGAGCGCAAACGAACAGCGGGGCTGATATGACTCGTATCATACCAGCCCCGCTCGCTCATGT
>DAOTUS010000148.1:0-9808 GCA_034437415.1 Herpetosiphonaceae bacterium | reverse complement strand
CACCGTCGCCGGAGCCACGACCGTCTCAGCCGCCGGATCCTGGCTGATGATCTGGCCCGCCGGGGCGTCGGCGGCGATCTGCTCGGCGACCTGGAGCTGCAGTCCTAGCCGCTGGGCGGTTCCCTGGGCCACGTCCAGCTGCAGGCCAACCAGCGGCGGCGCAACCAGCGGCGGTGGCGGCGTCGGTGTGGCTGGCAGGGCGGCGGTGTTGGCTGCTGGTCGCACGAGCATCCACAGCGCCAGCAGCGCCACCAGCCCCAGGCCAAGCCCCAGCAGTCCCCGGCGATTGCGGCGGGCGCGGGTGGGAATCGTCGCGCCGACCATTGGCGGCGGGGCTGCATCCAGCGGTTGCGCCGCCGCGCCTGGGTTGTGACTGCTCGGCGCCGCCAGCACTGCCGGTGCCCCAGGTGGCAGGGGCGGCAGCGGCGCCGGGGTGGTGGCGATCGAAGCCGGCTGGTTTGTGCGAACCTGGGGTGCCGCCGCTGCGCCGCCAGGCGGCCGCACCAGCAGCGTGGGCGTGTTGTGGATCGAGACCGTCTGGCGCAGCCCGGCCGGGGCCATTGCCATTGTGGCGCTGCTGGCGCTCTGCTCCAGCGCCCGCAGATCGTCGAGCATCGCCTCGATGCTGGGATAGCGCTGGGCCGGATCGCGCTCGGTGGCCCGCTGGATAATCGCCTCGATCGCGGCGGCCGAGCCAGGCAGCGCTTGACGTAACGCCGGCACGCCCTCGTGGATATGGCGCTGGACAATCGCATGCGCCGAGGTTCCATCCAGCGGCACCTGCCCGGTCAGCAGCTCGTACAGGAGTATACCCAGCCCATACACATCGGCGGCGGGCGTGGATGGCGCGCCCTGGGCCCGCTCGGGCGCCAGATACTGCGGCGTGCCATAGATGGTCGCCCCGCTGCTGCTGCCGCTGGTCTGGGCGATGCCAAAATCCAGCAGCACCGCCCGGCCCTGCGGGGTGATCCGCACGTTCTGCGGCTTGACATCGCAGTGCACCAGGCCCTGGCTGTGGATCGCCGCCAGCGCCGCCGCAATCTCGCCGATCCAGGTCAGCGCCTGCGGGGCCGCGGTCGGCAGCAGGCTCTCCAGCGACTGGCCGCCGACCAGCTCCTGGACAAAATACGGCCCGTAGGCCGGGTCGCTGCCAACATCATACACGCGGGCGATGTGCGGGTGATTGAATCCGGCGGCAATCCGCGCCTCGCGCTGAAAGCGATCCAGCGCCGTCGCATCGCTGTGCAGCTCGGCGCGAAGCAGCTTGAGGGCCACCTCGCGGCCTAAAAGCGTATCGTGGGCCGCATACACGGTCGCCATCCCACCCTGGCCAAGCGCATCGCCAAGCTGATACCGCCCACCAATTAATGTTGTCATCAGAACTTCCTTCCCGTGGCTGATCGAGCCAGTCGGTATGTACCACGCGCCGTATGATACTGTATTCCTGCGAGTGCGCAAGGCCGAGTCCGCGCTGGCGGTGCTACAATAGATCAACAAGCGCACCGTCTCGCTACCTGGTTGATCACGTAAATCCGCATCCGCAGGCTGTGGAGAAGATCCGCCGCGGTGGTTGAGCGCAGCGGCGCGGACAATCCACCCTGCTTCATTCAACGTAGATACGAAGAGAACGCGATCAATTGACACTACTATCTAAGGATATGCAACTATGTCTGCTCAACCCTCGTTTGGCCCGCTCGTTCTGCTCGGCTCTGGCGAAACATCGCCCAGCGGCGGCCGGGTTTTCGAAGCGATCGCCCGGAACCTGCCGGCGCCGCTTCAGATCGCCATCATCGAAACTCCGGCGGGATTTCAGCCCAACTCGGCCCAGGTGGCGGGCAAAGTGGTCGATTTTATGGAGCGGCGGCTAGGCAACTACCATCCAACGATCAGCGTGATCCCGGCCCGCCAGCGCGGCACCGCCTTCAGCCCTGACGATCAGGCAATTCTTGAGCCATTGCTGGCGGCCGACTTTATCTTTATGGGCGCTGGCAGCCCAACCTACACCGCCGCCCAGCTGCGTGACAGCCGCGCCTGGCACACCATCGTGGCCCGCCAGCGCCTCGGCGCCGCCCTGGTGCTCAGCAGCGCCGCCACCATCGCCGTCAGCGGCCACGCCCTGCCGGTCTACGAGATCTACAAAGTTGGCAGCGAGCTGCACTGGCTGCCCGGCCTGGATGTGTTGGGCGCCTACGGGCTGGATCTGGCGATTCTGCCCCACTGGAATAACACCGAGGGCGGCGCCGAGCTGGATACCAGCCACAGCTATATGGGTGCCGAGCGCTTTGCACGCCTGCGCAGCCTGCTGCCCGCGACGACTACAATTCTCGGCATTGACGAGCACAGCGCCCTGATTATCCACCCTGGAGCGGGCCGCTGCCAGGTTGAGGGTGTCGGCGGCGTGACGGTGCTGCACGGCGATCGCGAGCAGCACTGGGGCCGCGGCCAGCAGTTCGACCTTAGCGAGCTTGGGGCCGTCACCATCCCGGCGCCCGAGGCGGGCATCCCCGCTGATGTCTGGGCCGCCGCCCAGAGCGCCCACAGCGCCCCGGCCGCCGAGCTGGTCGCCCCGGCGGTGGTGCTGGCCCTGGCCGAGCAGCGCCAGGCCGCCCGCCAGCAGCGCGACTGGACCGCCGCCGACGCCCTGCGCCAGCAAATTCTCGCCCAGGGCTGGAATGTGCTGGATACCGCCGACGGCCCCCAGCTGGAGGCCATCGCGCTGGAGGCGTAGGGATTAGCGGCAGGTCTGCGTACCCGCCGCAACCAAAAAAGCGGTCCGTCAGCACCATTCAAGTGCTGGCGGACCGCTTTCGGCGTCTGAACGCGGCTGATTAAAAATGGCGATCCAGGACATAGTCGACGATCTCGATCAGCATATCTTTGGCTGGCGAGGGCGGGAATACGTCCAGGGCGGCCAGACCGCGCTCGGCCACCCGGCGGGCCTCGGCAATCGACAGCTCGATGCCGCCGAGCTGCTCGACCTGCTGAATCGTGTGGGCGACCTGCTCGGCGGTCAGTTCATCGCCCTCGAACAGCATCGCCAGACCGTTGCTGCTGCCCTGGCTGACCGCATAGATCAGCGGGAGCGTAATCGTGCCCTCGCGCAGGTCGTTGCCGGCGGGCTTGCCGAGCGTCGCCTCATCGCTGATGAAATCCAGAATATCATCGACAATCTGGAAGGCCAGGCCGATATCATAGCCATACTGGGCCAGCGCCTTGATCTGCTCGGGGGTGCCCCGGCCACAGACCATCCCGGCGGCGGTGGCGGCCTCAAAGAGCGCCGCCGTTTTGCCGCCGATCTTGGCATAGTACTGCTCCAGCGCGGTCTCGATCGGGGTTGTGACCAGCACCGGGTGCAGCTCCGAGGCCGAGATTGTCATAACGGCCTCGGAAAAAATCTGAATAACCCGCGGGTCGGGCGCCAGCGCCATCTCGCCAGCGGCCAGCGCAAACAGATAGTCGCCGACCATCAGCGCTACGCCCTGATCCCACTTGGTGTGCACGGTGATGCGCCCACGGCGCCGATCGGCATCATCGATCAGGTCGTCGTGAACCAGGCTGGCGGCGTGGATCAGCTCAACCGCCGAGGCGGCGTGCAGGGTATCTTTTAGCGTGTAGGTACCGAGCTGCGCGGCCACCAATGCCAGCATTGCCCGCAGGCGCTTGCCGCCTGAACCGATAATGTGTTGACCGGCGGCGGTGATCAGCTCCGACTGTGACTGGATTCGGTGCATCAGCTGGGCTTCCACCGCTTGCATATCCGCTGCGAGTGCTGGTGAAAGCACAAGTTGTTTGGTTGTGTGCGTCATAGCACGTCCTCACGCGATTAAGTTTGTGAAAGTTGTTACTGGTAAGATACTGCAAAAAAATACGAGCGTCAATTGCTTGCGGGGGTGAATTGAGTGCGTTACACTTGTGCCGCCGGAGACTTGGTAGCAAGTTGACAGCTTTTGACAGCGAAATCGCTCTGGCACCAACCGGCCGTCGCTACGTACCGAATGATCCATCCCACCCTAAGGAGTTACTGAATGCTCAATATCGAGGAAATCCTGGCAATTCTGCCCCACCGCCCGCCCTTCCTGCTGATCGATCGGATCCTGGAGCTGGAGGAGGGCGTGCGGGCGCTTGGCCTGAAGAATGTCACCATCAACGAGCCGTTTTTCGTCGGCCATTTCCCCGGCCGCCCGATTATGCCCGGCGTGTTGATCGTCGAGGCGCTGGCGCAGGTTGGCGCGGTGGCCCTGCTGCGGATGCCGGAAAACGCCGGCAAGCTGGTGTACTTTGCCGGCATCGATGGGGTGCGCTTCAAGCAGCCGGTGGTGCCCGGCGATACGCTGGAGCTTGAGGTGAGCCTGGAGAAAGTCCGCCGCCGCATCGGCAAGGGCCACGGGGTGGCCCGAGTGGCCGGCAAAATCGTCGCCGAGGGCGACCTGATGTTTGCGGTGATGGATTAGGCCAAAACAAAGCGCCAGACTCGTGGGCATTGCTGCCGCGTGAGTCTGGCGCTTGCGATGTGGTGCCGAGGATGGGAGTCGAACCCATACGAGGTTACCCTCAGAGATTTTTAAGACCTCAGCGTCTGCCATTCCGCCACCCCGGCCCGCCGCGCATTATAGCCTGACCTGCCCATTTCCGCAATCCTGTTCATCAAGGTTTCATCTGGCCTTACCCTGGGTCTCACGGAGCTATGCTAGACTGCGTCATAGCTATGCCAAAAATCAACCTCTTTTGTTGAGCGGTATAATATGATAATTATGGTTATTGAGAGGTCTGCCAGATGAGCCAAGCAATGTCACGGATTTTAGTTGTTGAAGATGAGAAAGAGATTGCCGGGTATCTACGGCGGGGGCTGGCTTTTGAGGGCTTTGGGGTCGAGGTGGCCTCCGATGGGCCGGGCGGGCTGGCCGCCGCCCGCGAGCGCCCGCCGGATCTGGTGATTCTGGACGTGATGCTGCCGGGCATGGACGGGATCGAGGTCTGCCGGCGGCTGCGGGCTGGCAGCGATGTGCCGATTATTATGCTGACCGCCCGTGAGACAGTGCCCGACCGGGTGGCTGGCCTGGAGAGCGGCGCCGATGACTATCTGATCAAGCCGTTTGCCTTCGAGGAGCTGCTGGCGCGGATTCGGGCGCTGCTCCGGCGCAATGTCGCCCGCGCCGAGGGCCCGGTGGTGCTGCACGTGAGCGGGCTGGAGATGAACACCGCCTCACGCGAGGTCACGATCAACACCCGCCCGGTGCAGCTGACCGCCAAAGAGTACGAGCTGCTGGAGCTATTTATGCGCCACCCTGGCCAGGTGCTGACCCGCGACGTGATCTACGACCGGGTCTGGGGCTACGACTTTGGGGGCGAGTCGAATATTATCGAGGTGTATGTCCGCTATCTGCGCCAGAAGCTGGAGGAGAATGGCGAAAATCGCATGCTGCACACGGTGCGCGGGGCGGGCTACATCCTGCGTGAACAACCCTATGGTGAGCGATGAGTCTGCGTAATCGCCTAACCCTGTTCTCGGTGCTTTTTCTGGCCCTCAGCCTGCTGGTGATCGGGGTGGGCTTGTATTTCTATGAGCGCACGATTTTGCTCAACGGCGTCCGCGATGACCTGCTGAAGGCGACCGAGCGCTTTCAGGAGGAATACACGGTGGCCAAGCAGCCGCTGGAGGGGTTTTTCGATAGCGCCAATGTTGTGCCAACCCTGGCCGCCGAGGATTTCGACAGCTCGCCGATTGCGGTGGCGATCTACAAGAATACCGGGGCGCGGATTGCGGCCTCGCAGGGGTTTCTCGGCGGCGATCCCAAAGCGCTCGATGAGCAGAGCTTGCAGTCGGTGCTGAATCGCCAGACCGTTGTGGGCACGCTGCAGCTGCGCAATGGCCGCCTGCTCCAGGTGATGTCGCCGCTAACCTTCAACCAGGATGTGGTCGGCGTGCTGGTGGTCAGCCAGTCGCTGCGCACGGTCGATCGGGCGCTCGATACGCTGATCTGGGTGCTGTGTGTGGCCGGGGGCATTATGCTGCTGATCACCACCGTCGGGATCGCCGGGATCACGCGCAGTGGTCTGCTGCCGATTGATATGATCGCCAGCACCGCCGAGCAGATTGTCCGCGCCGAGGACCTGAGCCGCCGGATTCCGGTCGCCAACCCGCACGATGAGCTTGGGCGGCTGGCGACGATTACCAACGACCTGCTGGCGCGGATGGAGGGTCTGTTCAACACCCAGCGCCGCCTGACCGCCGATGTGTCCCACGAGCTGCGCACGCCGCTGGCGGCAATGCGCGGCAACCTGGAGGTGCTGCGGCGCGGCGCGATGAACAACCCCGAGCTGCTCTCGGAGTCGCTCTCCGACCTGGAGCGCGAGGTCAGCCGCCTGACCCGCCTGGTCAACGATCTGCTGCTGCTGGCCCAGAGCGAGGCCGGGGTGCAGATTCGCCAGGAGCCGGTCGAGCTGGATACGCTGGTGCTGGAGGTGTTCCGCGAGATGCGCCCGCTGGCCGAGCATATCAAGCTACAGATTGGCAGCGAGGATCAGGCCACCGTGATCGGCGACCGCGACCGCCTCAAGCAGGCGCTGCTTAATCTGACCTACAACGCGGTTCAGCATACGCCCTCGGAGGGCACCGTCACGCTCAATCTGATGCGGGTTGGCCGCGAGGCCGCCATCTCGGTCAGCGATACCGGCGAGGGGATCACCCCAGATGCTCTGCCGCATATTTTTGAGCGCTTCTATCGCGCCGACCGGGCCCGCGTGCGCAAAGGCGGCGGCGCCGGAATCGGGCTGGCGATCGTCAAGTGGATCGCCGAGGTTCACCAGGGCACCGTCGAGGTGCGCTCGATGCTCGGCGAGGGCAGCACGTTCACGCTGTGGCTGCCGCTGTCGAGCAGCATCACCGACCGCCTGCCAACCCGCGTCCTGACCGAGCCTCCCAGTAAGCCGCTGGCCCCTGAGTCGGTCAACTCCACGACCGCCTGAGCGGTCGCCGCTCAGGCGCACTTCTGGGCAAAGCGCTCGATCGCGCTGGTCGCCTGTGGCCAGGCTGGGTCGAGCATCAGGTCGTGGGCGGCCTCGGGGATCACGACCAGCTCGGCGTGGTAGGCCGCCGCCGTCCGCCGCTGCTCAGCCAGCGTGAACACCGCATCGCGCTCGGCGGCGATCACCAGCAGCGGGCTGCGATTGAGCGCTGGCTCAACCCCGACGGTCAGGCCATCCCACAGGATCCGCAGCGACTCGGGGCCGAGCAGCGCCGTATAGCGCTCCAGCTCAGCGGCGGGAATATCGGGGCGGAAAAATGCCGCGCGGGCCAGCCGGGGCGTCCCGACCGCATGCCTGAGATTGCCGCTGAGCAGCGCTCGGGCATTCGCCAGCGGGTGTTTGAGCATCCACTCGGTCATAAAGCGCAGGGTTCCAGTGACCGGAATCGACGCCAGCAGCACCGCCCCCGGCAGCGTCTGCTGCATCAGCAGACGCTGCAGCACGTAGCCTCCCAGGCTATGTCCGACCACAATCGGCGGTCGCTCGAGTCCCTCCAGCGCCGTCTGAAGATCCGCCACGTAATCCGCCAGGCTACAAAAATTAAATCCGCGCACCCGACTGCTGTGGCCGTGGCCGCGCAGGCTGATGGCGTGTACCTCAAAGCCCCGGCGGGCAAAATCCCGCATTGCGTTTTGCCAGCACCAGGCGCCGTGCCAGGCTCCGTGGAGCAGCAGCAGCGGGGTGGCGTAGCGCCGCTCGGGCGGGCTAAGGGTACGATGTTCAAGCTGTTTCAGCATCGACTCCTCCTAGTTAAACCCACCGGGCGCACGAGTGGTGCGCCCGGTGAACACCGTGGCGGTCATTTTAGCGGAGCGGGAGCAGATTGTAAACGGGAGTGCGCCGCTCAGCGTACTGGACATCCCTCTGAGGAGAAATCAGTCTGCTCGGGCGCGGATCTGGTACAATCGCCCGCAGAATAATTGCTCTCATTCAAAGGAGAATGTGTGATGTCGGATTCGAGTTCCCCCACTCCCCGTGCCCCGATCCATGCCCCGCGTGGCTCCACGCTGTCGTGCAAAGGCTGGCAGCAGGAGGCGGCGCTGCGCATGCTGATGAATAACCTCGATCCCGATGTGGCCGAGGCGCCCGATCAGCTGATTGTCTATGGCGGCACCGGCAAAGCCGCCCGCAACTGGGCGGCCTACGACGCGATTGTGCGCTCGCTGCGGGCGCTGGAGAACGATGAGACCCTGCTGGTGCAGTCGGGAAAGCCCGTGGCGGTCTTTCGCACCCACACCGACGCGCCCCGCGTGCTGATCGCCAACTCGCTGCTGGTGCCCCACTGGGCCACCTGGGAGAAGTTCCGCGAGCTTGAGCACGCCGGCCTGACGATGTACGGCCAGATGACCGCCGGCTCGTGGATCTATATCGGCACCCAGGGGATTTTGCAGGGCACCTACGAGACCCTGGCCGAGTTGGCCCGCCAGCACTTTGGCGGCTCGCTGCGCGGGCGCTTCGTGCTGACGGCGGGCCTCGGCGGGATGGGCGGGGCGCAGCCGCTGGCGGTGACGATGAACGATGGCGTGGCGCTGGTGGTCGAGGTCGATCCGCAGCGTATGGAGCGGCGCCTGCAGACCCGCTATCTCGATGTGGCGGTCGATACGCTCGAAGAGGCGATGACCCTGGTCGATGAGGCGCGGCGCGAAGGCCGTCCGCTGTCGGTCGGCCTGCTTGGCAATGCCGCCGAGGTCTTCAGCGAGCTGGTGGTGCGCGGGATTGTGCCCGACGTGGTCACCGACCAGACCAGCGCCCACGATGCCCTGGGCGGCTATGTGCCCGCCGGAATCGAGTACGCCGAGGCGCTGGCACTGCGCGAGTCCGATCCGGCCGAGTATGTGCGCCGCGCAACCGCCTCGATGGTCGAGCACGTCGCGGCGATGGTGGCCTTGAAGGACGCTGGCGCGATCGTGTTCGACTACGGCAACAATCTGCGCGGGATGGCGCTGGCGGCTGGCTACGAGCGCGCCTTCGAGTACCCCGGCTTTGTGCCAGCCTACATCCGCCCGCTGTTCTGCGAGGGCAAAGGGCCGTTTCGTTGGGCGGCGCTGTCGGGCGACCCGGCCGATATCGCCCGCACCGACCAGGCCATCCTCGATCTGTTCCCCGACGATGAGCCGCTGCGCCGCTGGATCACCAAAGCCCAGGCCCAGGTGCAGTTCCAGGGCCTGCCCGCCCGGATCTGCTGGCTTGGCTACGGCGAGCGGGCCAAGGCCGGGCTGCTGTTCAACCAGCTCGTCCGCGACGGCGAGATCAGCGCGCCGATTGTGATTGGCCGCGATCACCTGGACTGTGGCTCGGTGGCCTCGCCCAACCGCGAGACCGAGGCGATGCTCGATGGCTCGGACGCGATCGGCGACTGGCCGATTCTGAACGCGATGCTCAACGCGGTCAACGGCGCGACCTGGGTCAGCGTACACCACGGCGGCGGCGTCGGGATCGGCTACTCGCTGCACGCCGGCATGGTGATCGTCGCCGATGGCACCGCCGACGCCGACCGCCGCCTCGAGCGGGTGCTGACCGGCGACCCCGGCATGGGCGTCGTCCGCCACGCCGACGCCGGCTACGCGCGGGCGATCGAGGTCGCCAACGAGCGCGGCGTGGCGATCCCGATGCTGAACCAGTAGCGCCGGGCGAGATCAATACAGGCCACCACGATGCTGGATCGGTATCTGCTCAATAAACCAGGGTAGCGGTTACGGTGCGGCCCAGGAGGCACCGAGGTTGAGGTCGGCTGCCCGTTCGGCAATCACATCCGCCAACGGTGGAATCTGCTGTTCACCCC
>DAOTUS010000147.1:0-7996 GCA_034437415.1 Herpetosiphonaceae bacterium | reverse complement strand
TTGAAATTGTCTCAGCAAAACCCAGATCGACTTTTAATTTCGCCGAGCCATTGCTATCACGGTGACACGACGCTCAAGGCGTTGAGGTGATGAATGGCAAATTGGCGAGGGTATTGATCAGAATAGTGCATTAATTGATGGACGGCAGCTACGGGGCAATACCTATCAAGACAAGTGGAACAGCAGGAACTCCGCGACCCTGGCGGATGACATTGTACAATTCGCTTTCATAATATCCGACCCCTGATGACATCTGAATTTGCAACTCTTTCATAGGGAGAATCTCAATGCCAACATCAATCACATCGCCAACATAGAACGCCATGTGTTTGACAAAAAGATCGTAGGCAACAAAGGAGTATTTGCCAAATTGAACTTCGATCGCGATGCGATCCTTTACAAAGTCTGTCTGATTATACGAACTGATTGGAACTTCCCCAGCTTCCAGCAAGGTTTGATACTGTTCGTGTGCAGTCATTGACATTGTTTTGCGAATCAGGCGGGTATTTGCAGTGAGCCAATACGATGTTCGAGATTCATGCCACGATCTTAGTTCCAATTCCTGATGGAATAAACTATTCATATCGGCAGGGCTGTAGAACGTTTTGCCCAGTGTTCGCTTTTCTTGCGATATCTTGGTATAACACGAGCTTGCATCGACCGCATTTATAACTGCCTCGATCTCTTGCCACAACTGAGGTTTATGAACCAGAATATGCTCACGGCCATTGAGATGGGAGTAGAGTTCTACAATTCTCATCTTAATGACCTCCATACGGCAAGCTTGGATCGTAGATCGGTTTGCCCATTGGCCGAGTCTTGAGCATACCGACACGCAGCATTTCAATGCGTTCACGGGCAATATCGACATATTTCTGTTCTATATCGCACCCATAGGCAAAACGATCATTTTTCAAGGCGGCAATAACCGATGACCCAACCCCCATATAGGGATCAAAAACGGCATCACCAGGGTATGTCATTGAAAGAACGAGCCGCTCAATAAGTTCAACTGGAAATTGGCATGGATGAATGGTTTTCTCGATATGGTTAAATTTAACATTGGGGATCATCCAGACATCACCTGGATTTTTTCCAAGTGGATTTCCTGAAAGCTGTCCAGTTCTGGGGCCTCGAAAATATTTTTTATTGGGATATTTTGATGGAACCCGAATTGGGTCTACGTTAAAGGTGTAATTATCATTTTTCGTGAACCATATTATCGTCTCATAACGACCAGAAAAACGCTTAACACAGTGCAGACCATGTTCATAGTGCCAGATAATTCGACCCCGTAGCTTAAGACCATAACGCTTAAAGATAGGATATAGCACTATATCTAGTGGTATAACTTCACCATCTTTCGTAATGTGATTGCCAATTTGCCAGCAAAGCGACCCTTGTGGATGGAGTAATCGTACACATTCAGCGATAACTTGCTCTTGATTTTCAAGATAAAGCTCCATTGAACTACGGCGTTCATATGATTTGCCAATGTTATACGGCGGTGAAGTGACAATAAGATTCATCATATCATTCGGTAGCGCCTTCATGAAATTAATATTGTCACTACAATCAACCTGAGCAGCAATTTCGTTCTGAGTACTCATTTCAAAGGTAACTTGCTCCATTAGGGCACCTTTCAAAACTATTCTTGAGGATCGAAATGCCAGACAATCGGCAATCCATCCATAATCTATCTAACACAAATGTACTAATGGAACGAATCATTGTCAAGTTACCCATAATCGAAAAATCAGCCGCCACTACAGCCCCAGCGCCGCGCGGGTCTCGGCGATGCTGGCGACCGTGCCGCCGAGGTCGTGGACCAGCCGGGCGGCTTTTTCGACCAGCGCGCCGTTGGAGCTGGCCATCTCGCCCTCGCGGAGATAGAAGTTGTCCTCCAGCCCGACCCGCACATTGCCGCCGAGCGTGATCGCCGCCGCCACCATCGCCCACTGCCTGAGGCCAATCCCGATCACCTGCCAGTGGGCGTCGCGGGGCAGTGCGTTGACCTGGTTGAGCAGGCTCTGGGTGGTCGCCGGGATGCCGCCGAGGACGCCCATAATCAGGCTGAACTGCAGCGGCGGCCGCAGCACGCCCAGATCCAGCAGCGGCTGGGCGTTGTTGATATGCCTGGCGTCGAAGCACTCCATCTCGGGGCGGGTCCCGGCGGCGTTCATCGCCTCCAGGAAAAACTGAATGTCGCTGAATGGGTTGGCGAAGATATGGTCGTGATGAAAGCGCTTGTGTTTGCGCGAGTAGATCGCGTAGTTCATCGAGCCCATGTTCAGCGCCGCCAGATCGGGCTTCAGCGCGCGGATATGGGCGATCCGCAGCTCGCGATCGATGCCAATCGCCCCGGTCGAGTAGTTGATCAGCACCTCGGGGCAGCGCTCGCGCACGGCCACATCGATCTGGCGGTAGCTCTCCACATCGAAGGCGGGCGCGCCGTTGGGCTGGCGGGCGTGAATGTGGACAATGCTCGCGCCAGCATCAACCGCCCGGCGGGCCTCCGCGGCGATCTCGGCGGCGCTGTAGGGGATGGCCGGGCACTGGTCGCGGGTCGCCAGCACGCCGGTCAGCGCGGCGCTGATGATAGTTTTGGTCATCGGCGGATTCTCCTTTGAGCTGCGGGGTGATCTGGGGGAATTGTACCAGCTTAAACTCGGGCCACTTTGCGGGCGCGCTTGTCGGCGTACATCCGCAGATCGGCCTGGGTGATCAGCTCCTCCAGCGTGCAGGGCTGCGCCGGGTCGAATTCGGCCATTCCGATGCTGGTCGCCAGGCGGTAGGGCCGCGCCGGGCTGCGGTTGAACTCCTCCAGATTGGCGTAGAAGCGCTCCAGCAGCTGCTGCATCGCCTGCTCGGACTCGGCCTCGGCCAGCACCACAAACTCGTCGCCGCCGAGCCGGGCGATGATATCGACCTCGCGGAAGCTCGCTTTCAGCAGCTGGGCCAGATCGATCAGCGCCCGGCTGCCGGCCTGATGGTTGAGCGTGTCGTTGATCTGCTTCAGCCCGTCCATATCGGCGAACAGCAGCCAGAGCCGCTGCTGGCTGTGCTGGCTGACCTTGAGCTGCTGCTCGGCCAGGGTGGTGAAGCCGCGCCGATTGTAGAGGTCGGTCAGGTCGTCGACCAGCGACAGCGCCTCCAGCTCGGCGGCCTGGGCGGTCAGGAGCTGAATATACTGCTCGCGGACGGCCTCGGCCTCCTGGAGCCGGGTGTAGAGCGCCGCATTCGTCAGCGCGGTGCTGATCTGCTCGGCGATCACGTGGCCCAGCGCGGCCATGCCGGGCTTGAAGTGGTCCTTGAGCGGGTGGGCCAGGGTCAGCACGCCCAGATTGACCCTGGTGTGGTGCTCGATCAGCGGCAGCGCCATGGCCGACCCGACCAGCATCGCCGTGCCCGAGAGCTGGACCCAGCGCGGGTCGTTGGCGGCATCGGTGACGATCTGGACCGTGCCCGAGCGCAGCGTGTAGGCCACCAGCCCATCCTGCAGGACCATGCGCACGGCCTCGTCGGCCTCGACGGTGGAGAGATTGGGCCGAAACAGAATCTTGCGCCAGACCGCGCCCTCGGCGTTGAGCAGCAGAATGCTGCCGTGGGGCGCGTGGAGCGCCCGCCCAACCAGCCGCAGCGTCTCGCTGAGCACCTGGTCGAGATCGAGCGAGCTGTGCAGGGATTGGGCGATGGTGTAGAGCAGCTCGGTGTTGCGCTGCTTCTCCAGAATCGCATCGTACCAGGCCTCGACCGCGCTCTGGGCGGCGCGGGCCTGCTGGCGGGCCACAACATTGGCGTCCTCGGCGCAGCGCAGGGCGGCGTTGCAGCAGGCCCGCAGCGCCTTCAGCCGGTACAGCGAAATCTCGCCGGCCAGCAGATCGCCGGCCAGCACCTGCTGCATGCGCTCGCCCTCGGCGCTGTGCTCCACCGCCGCCAGGTCGTCCAGAATGTGTTCAAGCAGCGCCTGGATCGCCGGGTATCCAGCCGGGGGTTGGTCGTTCACCGTGTACCTCGTTTGTTGTATGGCTCGGACGCCGGGATTTAGCGCAATGGAATGGGCTAAATCCACTGGTCAGCATCAAAGCAGGTTGCGTGATTATGCAGCAGCGATTGTATCATTAGATGAGATGGGCGCTACAGCCAGCTCAGCATCGCGCCCGACCTGCGCTCAACCCTGCGCCCGATGGGCTGGTGGCACGCTTTGCGCTACGATGGGGCGGATAGCAGCGAGCAAAGAAAGTTGGACCCATGAAACCCCACGAACTCCTGGCCCCCTGGAAGGGCGACAAACGCTGGACCGCGATGGCCAAGCGCGCCGGGCAGCTGAAGAAATCGGGCAGCAACGCCGAAGCGATTGTCGCCACGATCACCGCCGAGTTTGGCGCGCCGCCGGAGATGACCAAGCTGCGCGCCAAGGCCGAGCCGTTCCGCATCTATGGCGAGGTTGGCACCGACATCGACAGCGGCGCGATCGACCAGCTGGAGCTGGCGATGCGCCTGCCGATCGCGGTCAAGGGCGCGATCATGCCCGACGGCCACGTCGGCTACGCGCTGCCGATCGGCGGGGTCTACGCCACCCACAATGCCGTCGCCCCGGCCATGGTTGGGGTCGATATCGGCTGCCGCATGCACCTGACCATTCTGGACCTCTCGCCCGACGAGATTGCGCGCACCCGCGAGCCGCTGTTCAACGACATGCAGAGCGTGACCGTGTTTGGCTCGGGCGGCCGCCGCCAGGGCCGCGCCGACCACGCGGTACTCGAGGCCGAGCGCTGGAACATCACCAGCCAGACCCGCGGCCTGCGCGAGAAGGCGGGCCAGCAGCTTGGCACCAGCGGCAGCGGCAACCACTTTGCCGAGCTGGTCGTCGGCGAGCGGATCGGCGCCAACGATCTGCCCGAGCGCTTCACCGGCCTGCTGACCCACAGCGGCTCGCGCGGCGTCGGCTATGCGATCGCCCAGCACTACATCAAGGTGGCAGCGCAGGAGACCGCGTACCACGCCGAGGTCCCGCGCATGTACGAGTGGCTCGATCTGGACACCGAGGCCGGGCAGGAGTACTGGGCGGCGATGGAGCTTTCGGGCGCGTTCGCCGAGGCCAACCACCAGGTGATCCACGCGCTGTTTCTGCGCAAGACCGGCCTCAAGGCCACGATGGTGATCCAGAATCACCACAACTTCGCCTGGAAAGAGGACGGCCTGGTGGTCCACCGCAAGGGCGCGACCCCGGCGGGCGTCGGTGTGCGGGGCGTCATCCCAGGGAGCATGGGCACGTGGTCGTACATTGTCGAGGGGCTGGGCAACCCCGAGTCGCTGCAGAGCGCGGCGCACGGGGCCGGGCGCCTGTTCAGCCGCACGACCGCCCGCAACACCATCAACCAGCAGGAGGTCAAGGACTTCCTGAAGCGCAAAAACATCATCGTGCAGGGGCTGAGCATGGACGAGTCGCCGTTCGCCTACAAAGATATCGAGCGCGTGATGCAGATCCAGATCGAGGCCAACCTGATCAAGCCGCTGGCCCGCATGATCCCGATCGCCGTGCAGATGGCGGGCGAGAAGGGGGTGGATTAGGGTCTGTCGGCAATTCCCAAACCCCGCCTAGTACTACAGTTGTAGTTAGCGATTTTCACGCTCATGGAGCGTAAAAATTGTTTGTAAATCTACGCTCAAAATTCCTCAGAGATCTACAATTACAACTGTAGTACTAATCCCTGATCGTTAAGCAGCTAGCAGCTAGCCACTCGTTCGTAGCTTCCCAGGTAGCTTTTCAGCCTTTCCTATAACCTAAAACCCTACTAGCTACTAGCTACTAGCTGCTAGCTCTGGAGCGCTTATGCTGATCGAACAACCAAATCCATCTTACCGCGATGCCCAGGGACGCTTGCGATCACGTCCGCTCCGGCTCCTGATTGTTCTGGGGACCTTCCTGGTGACGATATTGGGATTTGGCTGGAGCTTTGGGCTGATGCGCGACCCGGCCACGCCACGCTGGCTGGTCACCATCATCGCGCTGCTGATCGGGGTGCTGGGGATCTGGCTGCTGTTCTGGCTGGCCAACACGGCGGTCTCGCTGCTGCCCAGCGAGCGCCTGCAGGATCGGCTGCGGGCCTGGATTTTTGTTGGCCCGGCCCTGGCGCTGCTGCTGGTCTATCTGGTCTATCCAACCCTGCAGACCATCTACCTGAGCTTTATGGACGCCCGCGGCGATAATTTTGTCGGGCTGGAAAACTACGCGTTTGCCGTGACCGACAAGACCATGCGCTCGGCCTTCGTCAACAATATCTACTGGCTGGTTGGCGTGACGGTGTTCAGCGTGGTGCTGGGCCTGATTATCGCGGTGCTGCTCGACCGGGTGCGCTACGAGGCCTTCGCCAAATCGCTGATTTTCCTGCCGATGGTGATCTCATTTGTCGGGGCCAGCGTGATCTGGAAGTTTATCTATGCCTTTCAGCCGCCGGGCCGCCCGCAGATTGGGCTGCTCAACGCGGTGGTGACGGGCCTGGGCGGCGAGCCGGTCGGCTGGCTGATCAATCGCCAGTTCAACACCTTCGCCCTGATTGCGATTATGATCTGGCTGCAGACCGGGTTCTGCATGGTGATTCTCTCGGCGGCGCTCAAGGCCATCCCCGGCGAGGTGATGGATGCGGCGCGGATCGACGGGGCCGATGAGATCGAGATCTTTTTCTACATTATTATTCCAGCGCTGAAGACGACCATTATCACCGTTGGAACCACGGTGCTGATTGCGGTGCTCAAGGTTTTCGACATTGTGTATGTGATGACCAACGGCCAGCACAACACCGAGGTGATCGCCAACCGCATGTACGCCGAGATGTTTCGGTTCCGCAACTTTGGCCACGGCAGCGCCCTGGCAGTGATTCTGCTGATCGCGGTCCTCCCTGTGATGATCGCCAATGTGCGGGCGTTTCGCCGCCAAGGACAGTAGCTATGAAAAACTCCTATGGTCTGCAAAAGTTTGTTAGCCGCACCTCGCTGCACATTGTGGTGGTCACGATCTGCTTTATCTGGACGCTGCCGACGGTCGGGGTGTTCATCAGCTCGTTCCGCGACTCGACTGCTATGCGCACAACCGGCTGGTGGACCGCCCTGGCCCATCCGTTCAACTTCACCCAGTGGACCACCCAGAACTATGGCGAGGTGATGACCTCGAATGGCCTGGGCGCGGCCTTTCTCAACACGCTGGTGGTCACAATCCCGGCGACGGTGATTCCGATCACTGTGGCGGCTTTTGCGGCCTACGCCTTTGCCTGGATGGATTTCCCCGGCCGAAAATTCTTTTTCGCCCTGGTGATCGGCCTGATGGTCGTGCCGCTCCAGGTGGCGCTGATCCCGATGCTGCGGCTGTACACCACGCTGGGCCTGAACGGCACGTTTCTGGGGGTCTGGTTGGCGCATACCGGATTTGGTCTGCCGATGGCGACTTATTTGCTGTATAACTATATCTCGCAGCTGCCCCGCGATTTGCTTGAGTCGGCCTATCTCGACGGGGCCTCGCACTTTACGGCCTTTGTGCGGCTGGTGCTGCCGCTGTCGCTGCCGGCCATCGCCTCGTTCGGCATCTTCCAGTTTCTGTGGGTCTGGAACGACCTGCTGATCTCGCTGGTCTTTCTGGGCACCAGCTCGGATGTGGCGGTGCTGACCGGGCGGCTTTCGGCGCTGGTTGGCTCGCGTGGCCAGGACTGGCATCTGCTGACGGCGGGCGCGTTTGTCTCGATGCTGGTGCCGCTGGCGGTGTTTTTCTCGCTGCAGCGCTACTTTGTTCGCGGTCTGCTGGCCGGCTCAGTAAAGGGTTAATGGTGATGACACGTTCACTTTCGCTTCAGCCTGCCCCGCGCTCGCTGGCCCTGCACGACGGCGTGGCCACCCTGGCCGCTGGCCGTCTGATTGTGCTGGACAGCCAGCGGCCGCAGGATCTGCTGTTCGCCGCCCGCCAGCTGGCCCAGGATCTGCGCGATACCGCCCAGCTGGAGTG
>DAOTUS010000146.1:0-35136 GCA_034437415.1 Herpetosiphonaceae bacterium | reverse complement strand
ATGTGCAAAGTCCGCCCTCTCCCCCGCTGCTGCGGCAGCGACCCCTCTCCCTGTGCGCGGGCGAGGGGTGTTACCACCCGAGACCATCAGCTCAAACAGGGACTTTGCACATGCCCTGCGAGGATCCCAGCGGTGTGGCGCCTATCCGTCGGAAGCCTGAGTGAACACCGGGAGCGGCGCTCGGCGGGGCGATTCGGCGGGCGGCTGCCTGAGCAGGCTGTAGACGGCCAGCCAGAGCAGCCACCCGGCATAGAGCCGCGGATAGGCCAGCAGCGCCCACCAGCCCCGCTCCCACAGCGCGCCTTTGTAGAACGAGGGCAACAGCAGGAGCGTGGCGGCGATCAGCGGGAGCAGCCAGTCGGCGCGCTGCAGCGCTGCACGTCGGCTCCACTCGTGCACCAGCACGGCGCCGGGCGGCAGCAGCAGCACAAACTGATGCTCCTCGGCCAGCGGCAGCAGCACAATGCTCAGAACCATGAGCGCGGCGTAGAGCAGCGGCGCGGCGGCGCGGCGGCCGTGCCACGCGGTGAGGCCCAGGGCCAGCGCCCCAATCAGCCCATGCAGCCAGCGGGCGGCGCCGGGCCAGTCGAGCAGCGGGTAGGGGTTCCAGGTTGGATCATAGCGCAGCAGATGGCTGAGGAAGCCGAGGGTGTTCTGGTAGGCCGTCACTGTCACGCTGGCAGCGCCGGACCCGCGCTGGAGCGCCGCCGGGTAGGCCAGCCAGCTCTCCAGCCCGATCCAGGGCAGGCTCGCTCCAAAGATGGCCAGGCAGGTTGCCAGCCCCCAGCCGAGGGCGCGCCAGCGCTGGAGCAGCACCAGTCCCAGCCAGAGCGGCAGCCCGCTGGACTTCAGCATAAACGCCAGCCCGAGGGCAATCCCCACCAGCCAGTCGTGGTCGCGGTACAGCCCAAACAGGGCCAGGGCGAACAAAAAGAGCAGCACAACATAGGCCTGGCCGATCCGAAAGTTGGCACGGGTGGCCGGCAGGAGCAGGGCAAACGCGGCGAAATACCACCAGATTGTGGGGTTGCTGCGGCGCTGCTGACGCGGCGGGCCAAGCGCCAGCAGCCCCAGCGCACCGACCAGCAGCGGCACATTCGCGATCAGCCAGATGTCGCGGGCGGGCTGGGGCGCCAGGCCGGCCAGGGGCAGCGCCAGCAAGGTGACGGTCGGCAGATTGGGGGTGATAATCTCGCCGATCGGCTGATTTAGCAGCACCTTGACCCTGGCGATGTACCACTCGTCCTGGTAGACCTGCGGCCCCCACTCGCCGTTGACCAGCAGGTGGGAGGCCGTGTGGTAGCCGGAATAGCCGTGGGTCATGTGGCCCAGACCCGGCCCGATCGTGCGCAACAGCAGCAGCAGCCCTGCGGCGAGTGCCACCGCTACGGCCAGGAGCGTCCAACGGCGGCGGCTGAACATAGGCGGTCTCCTCATAGTGTCCCGGCTCTCGCAGCAGTTAGCGGCTGTGCCAGGCGTCCAGCAGCGCCTGCTCGCGCTTGGGGGCCAGGCCAGGCTGGCCCTGGGCGGACGTCGGGCGGGTCTCGACAAGGCTCGGGCGGGTTCGTAGCCAATCGAGGGTGTCGCAGGCGGTCTCCAGGATTGGGCGGTAGCGCAGGCCGGCCCGCTGGGCTTTGCCGCAGTCGTAGCGCATAAACCCGGCGTACTCGGGGGTGTTGGGCAGCCACAGCGGCAGCTCGCTGAACGGCGCAACCGCGTGCTCGCGCAGAAAATCCTCGCCAACCCAGGTAAACGTGGCCTTGCTGCCGCTGGCCTCGCGACAGGCGTCCAGCAGCGCGCCCAGCGTCAGGTCGTAGTTGGGGCCGCTGGTGTTGAACACACCCACCTGCCGATCCTCGGCCATCTGCAGATTCCACGCGGCCAGATCGCGCACGTCGATCAGCTGGAGCGGGTGATCCGGGCCATCCGGCGCCAGCACCGCGCCGCCGCGGGCGACCCGGCCCACCCAGTAGGGATAGCGCCCGCTGGTGTCGTGCGGCCCGACCAGCAGCCCGGCCCGCAGATTGAGCACCCGCCCAGGCATTAGCGCCTCGGCCACCTGCTCGCAGCGGGCTTTGCGGGCGCCGTAGGTCTGCATATCCGCCGCATCCTCCGGGCCTTCGCCAAGCTCCAGCGTCGGGGCGCTTTCGGCCTGGTTGAGCGGGCCGTTGTCGGCGTAGGCCGAGATGCTGGAGATGAAGGTGTAATGATCAACCTGATTGTTCAAGGCTTCGACGGTGGCGCCGACCGCCGCCGACAGATAGCCGCAGGTGTCGATCGCCGCGTCCCAGCGCCCGCTTTTGAGCTGGGCCAGGTCGGCGGGACTGGTGCGGTCGCCCTGGATTCTGGCGACGCCGGGGAAGATATCGCGGTTGGTCTTGCCACGGTTGAACAGAGTGACCTCATCGCCACGGGCCAGCGCCGTCTCGACCACCGCCCGTCCCAAAAACGCCGTCCCGCCGATCATCAGTAGTTTCATCCAAATCCTCCTGGGGGAAGCTGATCGGCGGTCGGTTCCGCCTCAGCGTTTCCCGAAGTACACCTGGGTTTCGTACTCGAAGGCAACCTGTCCGTTGGTCTGATGCTGCTCGAAGAGGGTCCGCAGCGCATCCTGCAGCGGCGCATAGTTCGGGTGATCCGGCTCGGGCGTGTACGATGACGAAAACACGCGCCCAGTCAGCCCAGCCAGATCGAACAGCTGCTGGTTGGGGAACGTGTAGAGCGTAAACCCGCCGGGGCCGAAAAATGCGCTCATCTGTGCCTCACGCTGCTCAGGCTCAGCGGTGTTGCGATGGCCGACCTGGCTGTAGTCGGTGCCATAGGTTTGCAGCACTCCCTCATAATCGCGCAAAAAGTCGGTATCATCACGCCGAAGATTCCAGATCAGCGCCATCCAGCCGCCAGGCCGGAGGATGCGGCTGAACTCGGCGCGGGCTTTGGCCTGATCAAACCAGTGGAAGGCCTGCCCGGCGGTGACGAAATCCACGCTCGCGGCGGGCAGCGTCGTCGCCTCGGCGGTGCCAGCAACGCTGCTGAAGCCGGGATAGCTGGCCAGGAGCCGCTCGCCGGCCGTGCGCATCTCGCGATTTGGCTCGATGCCGTAGACCGGGTTGCCGTTGCGCAGCCACAGCTCGCTCAGAATCCCGGTGCCCGATCCAACGTCGGCGATCGCCGCTTCGGGCGTCAGGTCGCACTCTTCGGCCAGGGTTGCCACGATCGCCTCCGGGTAGGTTGGGCGATATTTGACATAATTTTCAACTCGGGTGGAAAAGCGCTGGGTGTTATCGGTCATCAAGGAATTCCTTTCAACTCACAGCTACGCAATCATCCCGGCGCGGCGGGCGACGGCCAGCTTTTTGGCCTCAACCCGCAGGCTGGCGGCATCGATCATCTCGTCATCAACCACGATGGCGCCCAGCCCGGCCTCGGCGTCGGCCCGCTCGTAGGCGCTGATAATCCGCTGGGCGCGCTCCAACTCGGGCGCCGAGGGCAGAAACGCCGCGTTGACGATTGGAATCTGGCTGGGGTGGATCACCCACTTGCCGTCGAAGCCCATCTGGGCGGCCCGCTCGGCGTCGCGGCGACACTGCTCGGCGTCGCGGAAGGCGAAGGTGACACTATCGATCGCGTCGATCCCGGCCGCCCGCGCCGCCACCAGCAGCTTGTGCTTGGGATAGTGAAAGGCGCTCCACTGGTCATCGGTTGAGCGGGCGCCAATATCGCCGGCATAGTCGGCCAGGCCGAAGATCAGGCTGGCCATGCGCGGCGAGCAGGCAGCGATCCGCTCGGCGTCCAGCACCGCTCTGGCCGACTCGATCAGCACCTCCAGCCGGATGCGACCAACCTCCAGGCCGCAGTTTTGCTCAATCTGGGTCAGCAGGCGGTCGACGAAAAGTACATCTTCGGCGCGCTCGACTTTGGGCAGTACCACGACCTGAATCTGCTGGCCGGCCGCCTCGACCACCTCGATCACGTCGCGATAGTGGTAGCTGGTGTGGACGCCGTTGGGCCGGATCGCCACCACCTTGCTGCCAAAGTCCAGCGTCTGCAGCGCCGTGATCAGTGTCTGGCGGGCCGCGACCTTCTGCGAGACCGCGCAGGCATCCTCAAGGTCAAGAATAACCTCGTCGGCGTCCGAGGCGGCGGCTCTGGTCATCATCTTGAGGCTGTGGGCGGGGCAGGTTAGCTCAGTGCGGCGGACAAGCGGGGTTATTTGCATCGGTTGTTCTCAATCATAATTCTTTACACAGCGCCACGGCTGGCCCGGCGGCCAACGCCTGCGCTGGGAGCCAGCGCAAGCGTTGAATGGCCCAGGTCAGGGCTAGGCAAATTCATTGAAGACGTAGGCGGCGGCGCCGAGCAGCCCAATGTTGTCGCCCAGATTGGTCAGAATAATCGGCACATCGTGGTAGCCGGGGAGTGCCCGCCGGGCAATCTCGGCGCGGGCCGGGGTGAGCAGCCGGTCGCCGAGGTTTGAGACGCCGCCGCCTATGAAAATCGCCTGCGGGCTGTACAGGTGCAGCAGGTTGACAAAGGCGATCCCGCACCAGCGCCCGGCCTGCTCGATCAGGCCGCTGGCGAAGGCGTCGCCCTGAATCGCCGCCGCCTCGATCTGCTGGGTTGTGACCGTCTCGGGGGTGGCCAGCTCGTGCAGCAGGGTTGGGGTGCCCGCCAGCAGGGCCGCCCTGGCCTCGCGGGCAATCGCGGTCCCCGACGCCAGCGCCTCCCACGATCCCGCCGGCGTGCCGGTGTTGGGCTGAAAGCCATCGGGGTGCAGGATCATATGGCCGACTTCGGCGGCGAAACCATTGTGGCCCAGCAGCAGGCGGCCATCGGCGATCACGCCGCCGCCAATCCCCGTGCTGATCGTGATGTACATAATATTGTCCATGCCGCGTCCGCCGCCGAACAGCCACTCGCCGACCGCCGCCAGATTGGCGTCGTTGCCGATCGCGACTGGCCAGCTGACTGCGGCGGCGATGCGGTTGCGCAGGGGGAAATCGTCCCAGCCCGGCAGGTTCGGCATCGTAATCACCATGCCGCTGGTGGGATTGAGCGGGCCTGGGGCGGCCACGCCAACTCCGTGAATGGTCGCGCCGGGATGGGTTCCCTGGACCGCGCCAATCAGCTCCAACATGCGCCCGATCACCGCATCGGGGCCTTCGATAGCGTTGGTTCGCACCCGCTGATGGGCTAAAATATTGCCTTCTCGATCAACGAGGGCCGCCCTTAAATGCGTGCCGCCGAGATCGATACCAATTGCACACTCCATAAAACCCCTTTCTAGACCTTTTTAGTGCGGCAATTATAGCATAGCGCCTCTGCCTGGCCTGGAAATAGCCCGTTCTCAGCGCGCCAATCCACCCGTTCGCCGCCCTATTTTTAATCATAAACAGGCCCGATGTATTACTGAAAGCGCTTTCAGTAATACATCGGGCGAATAGTGGGGTAATGATAGCTTACTGGCTGTTGTTGCAAAACCAACAAGACCCTGTTTGCCAAACTGAGCGGTAGACTATAATGGATTGCTGAATAATGTTCAAAAGGAGAAAACGGTGTCACTATCAACATGTTTTGATGTATTTGAACAATGTGTTCTAGCAGTACAAGCAGGTGAATTGATTGAATCGGTGAGTGCGAAAGATAAGGAGTTCCACTTTCAGAATTGGTTTCAAAAGCGTCTTCAGAACCTTGCTCTCCATGTTGAAGGTGTAGGCCGGAACACATACCCAGATTTTTCCTTTGTTGAATATGCTGAGGGGTATGAGGTCAAAGGCTTAGCATGGCCGGGACGCGAAAGAGATTATGACGCAAATAGCCAGGTGCCGTCAGGTTATCACAACGGACGGCAGATTTTCTACGTGTTTGGTCGGTATCCTGCTGACCTGAGTCCATATGCTGACCAGGCTACTGGCCTCAAACACTATCCAGTTGTTGATCTCGTGATCTGCCACGGCGACTTTTTAAATGCAGATCATGATTACGTGCATAGGAACAAGAGTGTTAAAGGTTTCGGTACTTACGGCGACATAATGATTCGTGATAGGAAAATGTATGTTGCCCCAACCCCCTTCGCTTTAACCGAGGGCACCACTGGTCTGATGACTTTAATTATTCCCGAACACATGGCCCGCGAATCTCGGTTCCATGGGGTAGGTCAGCTACGCCGAATCGAGTCTGAAACAATAGTGACAGTCTATACCTTTGATCTTCAGACCAATGAATTGAAGGCGCAGAGGGCGCCCAATCCTACTGCGGGAACTGAGCATCTCTTTATTGCCTATCGACTCCACAACCAGGCAACAAAGAGCGTTGCAATGCGTTCTCCCGCTGCGATCCTGAATGACCTTAATAGTGTCGATGAGGAAGATCAATGATGGCAGAGCAGGCTTTAGGTATAAAAAACCACATCAGCACGACAATCGAAACCAGATTTCCTATTGTCGAAGTAAGTCAATTAGCCGAACAAGAAAGCTGGCGTAAAGAAGTCAACCGGCCGATCTATCACATTCATAAATGGTGGGCGACGCGGCTAGGTTCAGTGTTTCGCGCTATAACCCTCGCCGCTCTGGATCGTTCTGGTTGTGACATCTGGAATCAATTCTATGACCAGCATGATTTCAACGGCAAAGTGGTGCTTGATCCTTTTATGGGCAGCGGCACAACCCTAGGCGAGGCGGTTAAACTGGGAGCGAAGGCGATCGGCTGTGACATTAACCCGGTGAGCACATTTCTGGTCGGACAGGCGTTTACGCAGGTTTCTGAGGCCGACCTTCGTGCAGCTTTTGGAGTTCTAAACCAAAACGTCGCCCCGCAGATTCGCCATTATTACCAGACTAGAGACCCCCAAACTGGAGAGACGATCCCAGTTTTATACTTCTTCTGGGTTAAAACAGTAATCACGCCGGAAGGAGAGACGATCCCGCTGCTCTCGCGGTTTGTGTTTGCTCAGGATGCCTATCCTAAGAAAAAACCGAAGGCCCAAATTATTTGCCCCAGTTGCTGGAATATCAGTGAAGATCGCTTTGACGCAACAAGCCTTGTCTGTACCCATTGTGCCTACACATTCAATCCACAGGTCGGCCCCGCCGCTGGTCAGTATGTGACTGACCGCCATGGAATACGCCACCGCATTAAGGATCTTCTTCCTGCACAGGGTCCGCCTCCGGAGCATCGTCTCTATGCAATGCTTGCCCTGCGGCCAAGTGGAGGGAAAGTGTATTTACCAGTTGGTGACGCTGATAGGGCTTTGTATGCTGAGGCCCAGGCCAGGTTGCGCGATGAAACATTGCCACTTCCTTGCATGTCTGTCCGTTCTGGACATAATACCAATCAGGCGCGCGGATATAACTACATTCACTGGCAGGATTTTTTCAATGCCAGGCAGCTGCTGTGCCTTGGCCTGCTTCTACAGGCTATTCTTGAAATCGACGATCTGGCCGTCCAGGAACAAATACTGTGTTTGTTTTCCAGCACGCTTGAGTTTAATAATCTCTTTTGCAGCTATAAGGGCGAGGGCACCGGCGCCGTTCGGCATATGTTTTCCAATCATATTTTAAAACCGGAACGCGCCCCGTTGGAAAACTCCGTCTGGGGAACCGCCAAAAGTAGCGGTACGTTTAGCACGCTTTTCGAATCGCGGCTGCTCAGGGCAAAACGTTATCTTAAAGAGCCGTTTGAGCTTGAATTTGAGCGTGATTTGTTTGGCACACGCACTGGAACCAGAAAAACCGTCGCTAGCAAACCGATTAATGTTCGCCAGGTGACGACCTGGGAGCAGCTGTTAAGCCTGGACAATGGGCTGTTAATCCTCAATGGCGACAGTTCTCGCCTTCCCCTCCCTGCCGCTTCGGTTGACGCGGTCGTTACTGATCCACCTTACTTCGATTTTGTGCATTATAGTGAGCTTAGCGATTTTTTCTTTGCCTGGCTGTCGCCGGTGCTCAAGGCCCGCTATCCCTGGTTTGCACGGCCGGACTCATCGCATGTGGGCGAGGTTCAGCATAAAGATCCACATACCTTTGCGGCCCAGTTGACCTCGGTCTTTCGCGAGTGCTTTCGGGTGCTCAAGGATGATGGCGTCCTGGTTTTTAGCTTTCATCACTCGCGGGTGGAGGGATGGGCCGCGATCTATTCGGCGATCACTAGGGCTGGTTTCCGTCTCGTTGCTGCCCATCCTGTTCACGCCGAGTTACGGGCGTCCAGTCCGAAATCGGCAGCTAAAGATCCGATCAGCCTCGATGCACTGCTGGTCTGTAAGAAGTATTCGCCGGATGTTGCTGCTCCAGAGGAGGCATATGATGTCATCACAATGTCGTTAGAGTTGGCTAGCCGTCTGCAATCAGCAGGGATGCGAATTTCGATGACTGATTATTTTGTCATTGTTGCCTCGCAAATGTTGATTAGCCTATCGACATCGCAGCATGATTTTGCAGCAGTGTGCGCCCTGATCGGCCAGACCTACGAGAGCGCCCAAAAAGCATTTATGGCTATGGAGACCTCATCACACTGATGATCGCTACAGCCGTTTGTGCCGCAATGGCCTGAATTTTGGCGAGCGTGGCATCGTCGCTGGCCCTGTTTGGCCTCCCGCGATCTCTGCCCGCCCTTCCGCGAGTCCTGGAACAGCGTCGGCAGCGTGCAGATTTTCGGCCTGCCGATCGCTCCGGCCAAGTCGGAGACCAGCTCCACCGACGGCGCAACCTATCCGACCCTCTGGACCGAGCGCGAGCGCCTGGAGTATCACCAGGAGCTCGCGGGCACCCGCTATGCGATTCTGCTGGGCCTGCTGGCCAAGGAGGACCTGCGGATGCGCGGCTACCTCGATTAGTTGAACCTGAGGATCATCTTCCGGCGCTGCCGCGATTTAGAATCACAAACCTCCCAGATTGTGGTATCCTTTTTCGCGCCAGCCCAGGCGGTGATAGCCCGACATCAGTTTGGCTGAACCTTCGGGATCGGCGTAAGGAGCTGACAATGGCGACTAAAAAAAGTCCTCAGACGGTCGATCCAGCGCTCATAATCCACCCTGCCACCCACGCTGAAACACCTGCTGCCTCGGCGGATCGTCACCCGCTGACCGCGCAGCAGCTCCAGGCCCCCGCGCTCAATCCCTATCGCCCGACCGCCCGCGAGATCGTGCGGCTCCAGCGGGTGCTCGGCAATCAGCTGGTCGGCCGCCAGCTGCGCCAGCTGGTTCAGCGCACCCTGACCCGTGGCTCGGGCTGGGGCTGGCCAACCTGGACTGGTGGCGCCGCTGGCCAAAAGCTGTGGGAAGACATCAATAAGAACTTCAATACCGGGCTGCCGGCCTTGAAAAGCCAGCTGAACACCTTGAAGGAGCAAAACGAGTTTTTTGCCGATGCGCTGCAAGGTGTTATCGACGCAATCGAAAAGATCGAACTAGATTACACCGCGCCGATCGCCTACGACGGGGCCAAAGTCTTAGATGGGCTGCTGACCGGGGTGATTAAGCAGGGCGCCGATGCGGTCGTTGAGCTAGGCGTCCAAAAAACCGCCCGGATCGAAGCGGCCAAGGTTGAGATCGATAAACTCCTGGTGCGCATTAACGCCCTTACCAGCCTGAAAGTATCCCCGATCAAGCCGCCGACCCACGAGGCCCGCCGTGAGCTGAAGAAAAAACTCGAAGATCTGCGCACCGAGGAGCGGGCGCTCCCGTCGAGCGAGCGCCGGTTGCTGGATAAAGCGGTGGTTGCGGTCGAGAAATCGTTTAGGGATTCCGAGGCGGTGGCCCTCAAGGCCAAGCAGGAGAAAGATACGGCTGAGCTGGAGCAGCAGAAACAGCAGCTGCTTGACGAAGCCGAGGTGCTTAGAATCGATACGCTCAAGCTGGCAATTCAGGCGAAGGTGGGTAAAAACTATGCCAACTTGCTGGTCAAGTGTGGCGATGTTGATACCTTAGGCCGCTTTATACCGTATGTGACGCTTGGCGACGCCGGGCTGCTGCTGAACTGTCTGAATTTCGCCACGCCCGCCGAGCTGCTGAAGCTGCTCGCCGTGCGGCCGATTCCGATCACCACCCTCAATCAGCTGTTTCTCAGCCTGGGCGCTGGCCGGGCGGCTTCGCTGCTGGCGATGCTAAAAGCGATTTCCCCTGGTGAAGAGGCTCAGCTGCTGAGTGTGCTGACGACGACCGCAGGTGACGCCGCCGATCAGCTCAAGACTCTGCTCACCAAGGCCGATGTCGCCACCCTCGCCACGCTGCTGGCGCAGGCCGACACTGCCAAACTCACCGATCTGCTGGTGACCAAGAACCGCAATATTGGCCATATCAAGACCCTGCTCGCCTCGCCGAGCGCCGCCGACACGGTCTTTCTGCTGGAAAAAATGGCTGATACGCAGTTTCTGGTCAACCTTCAGCCGCTCGCCGCGACGCCCGAGGAGTTCCGGGCGCTGGTCTCCGATCTGCCGCTGAACCTGCCCTCAATTGCGGCGATTAAAAACCTGCTGAAGCGCAAGAACACCGTCACAACGATGGCTGAGGTGAAAAAAGAAGACGAGGTCAAGAAGGCCCGTGGCCTGCTCACCAACGCTGGCGTGACGATCGCCGTGGGGACCGTCAGCGGCCTGGCCGGCACCGCTGAGCCGGAGAACGTCCAGGCCACCCTGGACGGGATTGCCAGCGGCGAGTTCCCAACCCTGACCCATAGCGCCGGGGCCAAGTTCGGCGATGCCTGGAACAACGATCAGGGCCGCCTGCCGGGGGTGCGCGGTATGGGCGGATACAAAGAGTACTATGTCGAAAAAGATCCGGTCTCAGCCGGATTTCACGGCGAGCGCCGCCTGGTGGTGAACACCACGACCAAGCATGTCTACTACACCGCCGACCACTATGCGAGCTTTATGCGGATTCAGTAATGGGAGAGGTAGGACGCTATGGAACTTCAGAAAGGCAGCCTGGGCCTGCTGACGCTGGTCAACCAGGCCGATCTGGCCCGGCTGATCGACACGCTGGCCGAGTGGCAGATTCAGACCTATCAGCTGAACGGCGGCGCGATTCGCGATACCGCCTCGTTCTGGGCGCAGGCCGCCATCGATCTGCCGCTTCCGCCCGGCCGCCAGGCGCCAACCAGCTGGGGCGCCTTCAGCGATAATCTGTGGGAGATCGTTCAGCAGAGCGAGGCAGGCGAGTTTGCCCTGGTCTGGAGCGCGGTCTCGAATCTGCTCGACGGCGGCCTGGCCGATCTGCTGGCCAGCGTCGATGGGCTGATGACGCTTAGCCGCCAGCTCTACAGCCCCGCGTCACCCGCCACGCCGCCCAAAACCCTGTATCTTTTCCTGGTTGGCCAGGGGTCGAACTTCCCTCGCGTTTTCACCTGATCCACGGCTGTGGAGCTAAAGCACGCTGAATCCGCCCCGCTAAACCAACCACTCTCAACCCGGCTTTGTCTGGAGAAACCGCATGAACGAGCATTTGACGGATAGCCGTCTGGCGAATCTGGCCGCCAACGCCATCTACCACACCTTTGATGAGTACCAGCAGCAGTTTAAGCTGATCACCCGGCAGGTGCAGCGGCGCTTTGAGCAGCAGGACTGGCACGGCTTGCAGGCCGATACCGCCACCCGCCTCGATCTGTACACCACGCTGGTCGGCCGGATTGGTGCTGAAGTGCGCACGATGCTCAGCGCCCGGCTCACCGACACCTTTGTCTGGGTCAGCATGAAAGCCGTCTACTCGGGCCTGATCGCCGATCGCGACGACTGGGAGCTGGCCGAGACGTTTTACAACTCGGTGACACGGCGGATTTTCGTCACCGTCGGGGTCAACCCGCAGCTTGAGTTTATCGACACCGACTTCGCCACGCCGCAGTCCTGCGCCAGCCAGCCGGTCTACCGCTCCTATCTGCGGGCCGCCACCACCGCGACGCTGATCGAAGCGCTGCTCAGCGACTACCAGTTCGGGGTGCCCTATCAGGCGCTGGAGCGCGATACGCAGCTGGTGGCCGGGGTCATCGACAGGTATCTGGCCGAGCTTGGCTGCGCCGACACGTTTGAGCAGGTCGAGATGGTCTGCGCGGTGTTCTATCGCAACAAGGGCGCCTATCTGGTCGGGCGCATCATCAACCAGGATCAGGTGATTCCGCTCGTGCTGGCGCTGCTCTCAACCCCGGCGGGGATTGCTGTCGATGCGGTGCTGCTGCACGAGGCCGAGGTCAATATCCTGTTTAGCTTCACCCGCACCTACTTCCACGTCGATATCGAGCGGCCGTATGATCTGGTCCATTTTCTGGCCACGATTATGCCCCACAAGCGGATCGCGGCGCTGTATATTGCGATTGGGCACCACAAGCATGGCAAAACCGAGTTCTACCGTGACCTGCTCCGCCATCTCAGCACCACCGAGGACACGTTCGAGATCGCCCCAGGCGAGCGCGGGATGGTGATGACGGTGTTCACGATGCCGTCCTACAATGTGGTGTTCAAAATTATCAAGGACTGGTTCTCGCCGCCCAAAGACACCACCCGCGCCGCTGTGATGGGCAAATATCATCTCGTGTTCAAGCACGATCGGGCCGGCCGCCTGATCGACGCCCACGAGTTCGAGTACCTTAAGCTCGATCGGCGGCGCTTTGGCGCGGCGCTGCTGGCCGAGCTGCAGCAGGTCGCCGCCAACAGCGTGGTGGTCGAGGCCGACCACGTAATTATCAAGCACGCCTATATTGAGCGCCGGGTCACGCCGCTCGATGTCTTCCTGCGCGAGGCCGAGCCGGCGGCGGCGGCGGCGGCCACGCTCGAGTTTGGCAACGCGATCAAAGATCTCGCGGTCAGCAATATTTTCCCCGGCGATATGCTGCTCAAGAATTTCGGCCTGACGCCCAACGGGCGCGTCGTCTTCTACGACTACGACGAGCTGAGCCTGCTGACACCCTGTATCTTCAAGCACCTGCCCGAGCCGACCAGTTACGACGAGGAGGTGGCCTCCGAGCCGTGGTACGCCGTTGGCGAACACGACGTTTTCCCCGAAGAGTTTCGCTATTTCCTAGGTCTGCGGGCGCCCCTGCGCGAGGTATTTATGCGCACCCACGGCGATATTCTGACCGTCGCCTTCTGGCAGCAGATCCAGGCGCGGCTTAAAGCCGGCGAGGTGATCGACATCTTTCCCTACGATCAGAGCAAGCGCCTAAGCCAGCTGCCCTCCGCCTGATCGACAGTTGATTAACTGGCCCGATGCTCTACAATAGCCGGAACACCCTGCCAAGCCAGAAGACGCGCCAATTCCGTTGCTGAAACCTTCCCAGCAAGCCCACGTAGAGTATGCTTGTGAGGAATATCAGGCGATTTCTGAACCATTCCTTTATCAAGGAGATTGAGCCACCATGGTTGACGAACAGATTTTAAGTAAAACTAAGGGCGGAAAAAAGAAAGCCGATAAGCTGAAAGCGGTCCGTCTGCGCGAGGTCCAGCTCGAGCGCGATGTCGATCAGCGGATGTCGGAGTACGAAACCACCGTCGATCGGCTGACCGACCCCAAGCAGCGCCAGAAGGCCAACGTGGCCGAGCTGAGCCAGCTTGATGGCGCCATCACCAACGGCCGCGAGTACACCGCCGATCTGCAGACGCTGATCGTCGACCTGACCAGCGAGCTTGATGAGCTGGGCCGGAATGTGGCCACTCTGCGCGACGCCCGCCCGGTCGAGCGCTTCGTGGGTGTGTTCAACAAACGCTGGGCCCGCCAGATGGTGGTGAATCGGATTCGCCAGCAAAATGTCGATGGCTCGATGAAAACCGTGCTGGCCTACGCCCGCGGCACTGTCGACTCGCTCAGCGCGGCGATCGCCAAAAATGCTCAGGTCTACGCCAAACTCCAGGCCACCGATATGGGGCTGTCGCAGAAGCTGGTCGATAATCAGCCCAAGTACGAGCACTGGCGCCTGGAGGGCAAGCGCCTGGAGGCCGAGATCGCCGAGCTTGACCGCCGGATCCAGGTCTCCGATGAGTCGGGCTACGCCAAGCTGCAGGCCGAGCGCACCAAGCTCCAGGGCGATCTTGACGAGGCTAAACTCAACGAGACCCAGTACTTCGAGGTGCTCAAGAACGCCAAAGAGGCCCAGCCGGTCGTGCGCGCCCACATCGAGGGCTTCAAGCAGGCCGTAGCGGCGCTGTCGCAGAACAAAATCAAAACCCAGGAGAAGATCGCCAACCTGACCGAGGTCTTCGAGGGCATCTACCAGATTATGGAGACCGCCCTGGAGATCAAGGGCTTCTCGACGATCGATAAGTCGATCAACTATGCCGCCGACTCGACCACTCGGGTGATGACCGAGCAGGTCGAGGGCATTCTGGCCGAGACCGCCGATCGGGCCGAGAAGAAGCTCATCGACGAGGATAAGCTCAAGTCCTACACCGATCACCTGGAGCAGATCATTCAGACCTTCGATGCCCGCATGGAGCAGCTCGAAGATCAGTATGCCCAAAAACGGTAGCGTATGACTATCAATCGTCACCCACTGCAATCTCAGGGCGCGGGCCAGGCCGAGCGGATGCTGCCTGACGAGGCGGTCGTCACCTACTGCGACCAGCTCGGCGAGCGTTTCGGCTGGCTGCGCGCCGCAGTGCAGGAAGAACAGAAGGAGGGCCGGATCAGCATTGGGGCCGCCAACGCAACCCGTGAGTTTCTCCACGAGCTGCGGGCCACGATGATGGTGATGGCGCTGAAGCACGGGCGGCAGCTCCTGCAGATCGAGCCGCTGCCGCTCACAATCGATCCGACCGAGTCGGGCATGCCCACCTTCAAGGATTTCTGGACCCTGCGCGAGGATTGTGAGCACGCCCTCCAGCAGCTGGCCGAGATTCCGTCGCATAGCGAGCTGATCGAGCAGGCGATCGAGGCGATCTTTCGTGGCGAGCGCCCGATCAAGCAGCAGATTCTGTGGCTCCAGCGCACCTACCTCGATCGGCTGGCGGCGACCAGCGTGGTGGCCGACTTTCGAATCTATGACCCGATTCGGCTGACTCCGGCGCGGGGCAGTCGCCTCTACTCGATTAGCTGGACCGGCGTGATTCGTAGCGTCAACCTCTTTGAGTGCACAACCCTGCATTTTCAGGAGCGCGGCGGCTGGCACGTCACCGGCGGGCTGGACATGCTGGAGGACCTGATCAACACCTGCGCCCACGGCCGCCACCCGCTGCAGGAGATCGTCGGGCTGTGCAACGAGGCCGCCTGGATTATCCCCCAGACGATCGAGCGGGTCACAATTGGCCCCTATCACCATCGCTGGACGGAAAACGATGTGATTTTGCGCCAGGTCTTTACGGCCCAGGCCGATGATCCCTGGATGCTGCGCTGTTCGATCGATCGGGTCGCCACCACGAAGCCGGGCCAGCGCTCGTTCAGCGATGTCTTGTTTGGCCGCGAGCCAATGCAGGCCGGCCCATCGATTCACTCAACCTTTGTGCTAGTGCCGCTGCCAATCAAGCAGCTCCTTGGCGACACCGACGAAGATGGCAATCCTGATATCGTCTACGGAGTTTCCCGGAATGGCGATCTGGTGTGCTAGGTCTCATTTTTAACCTCTCTTGCCGAGAGGACCACAGGGAGTTGCGTTGTGACGACGAAAGATAATGTTCATTCAATTAGCGATACCGATCTGGATGGCCAGCGGGCCGACGCTGAGTTTCGCATGCAGAATGTGCCAATGCGCGGCGTCTCCTATGATCTGGTGAGCGAGCTGCGCAAGCTCCCCGGCGCAGGCGGATACCTGCTCAACGAGCCGATCAACCATCTGCTGATTACGCTGCGGCGGGGCCTGTGTCTCTACTTCGAGCTGTACCAGGAGCTGGGCACCAAGATCGATCCGCGCCAGACGGCTTTTATCGGCAGCTATGCCATGTTTGCTCTCGGCGCGCTGGTCACCCACGAGCTGCCCGTCCCCGAGGGCGAGAACCTGGCGACCTTCCCCAAGCCCGATTCGGGCTTTTTCAAGCTCGGCCTGGGCGCCGATGACGATCTCAAGAGCGTGCTCTCGTTTTATCTGCGTGCGGTCACCCAGAAGAATGCCGATAACACGTTTCTGATCGAGACCGCCGCCGATCTGGTCAACCTGACCCGCGACTATTTCATTGCCCTGCGCGACCAGATGGTCGCCGACAGCGAGGCCCACCCGGCGGCGCTGCTGGCCCAGGTCGAGGGCAGCACCATTCGGGTTGGCGCGATTGAGCTGCGCGGCTTTCAGGTCTCCACCGAGGGCAAAGCCGCCAAGGTCGAGTTCACCCCAATGCTCCCCGAGGACATTGTCGGCAACACCTCGGCCAAGCGGGCGCTGGTGCGCTATGTCGATCGGCTGGCGCTGTTCGATGTTGAGCGTGGCTTCAATCCGCTCCTTGAGCTTGGCGGCCTGCCCAGCACAGTGCTGTTCGATGGCTTTCCTGGCACCGGCAAAACCTCGCTGTTTCGCATGGCGATGACCCGCCTGACCGAGCGCGGCGAGCAGACCGGGCTGCCGGTGCGCTTTGTCATGATCGATCCGGGGATCAAGGACGAGTACTATGGCCGCACCGGCAAGCTGCTGAACGAAAAGCTGGCGACTGTGCGCGAGCGCGGCTCCTTGGTGCTGGTGTTCTTCGATGATGTTGACCTGCTGCTGCTCTCGCGGGGCGACCCCGGTATGGGCGGCGCCGACAAAGATGTGCTGAACATCACCATGCAGTTTCTTGATGGCGCGTTTACCAAACACATTGGCAACGCCCAGACCTACGCCGCGACCAACGAGCCAACCGCGACCGACAGCGCCCTGCGCCAGCGCTTCCATCAGCGCGAGGCGATTGACGGCCCCGAGACCTGGGTCGACTACGCCCGCCTGACCCAGATCAAGCTGGCCCGCCAGATCAAGCACAATCTTGTGCAGGTTAGCGGCACGCTCCCGCCGATCGCCGCGCCAGCCGCCGCGCCCAAAACCGGGCTTAAGCTCTCCAACCGGTTTGTTGGCAAGAAGCAGGTCAGCTGGCAGGAGCTAGGCGAGCTCTGCATCGAGTTCAAGCGCAAAGATCCGCGCTTCACCGGGCGGCCAATCGAGAGCGTGACCCAGAAACTGTTTGCCGAAAGCGCCGACTTCGAGATTCCCGAAGCGTGGTACACCGATCCGACGATCTTTCTGGAGCAGCCCTACGATCAGAAAGTCACCATGCTGACCGGGCTGTATCGGCCGATCACCGGCGCGATGATCGCCGCTGAGCTGGAGCACTATTTCAACTCCGAGCAGCGCTACAGCGACGATGCCAAAGTCCAGCGCGCTGAGCGGGTGGCGACCGAGCTAGAGGCCCAGCTGAAGGCGCGCGAGCTGCTGAGCGATCGTACTGCGGAACAATAGGTTTTTGCCATGAATAACACACCCTGGAATCAGCCACTGTTTGCCGTCAGCGGCCACCTGGCGACCCGCTACGCCGAGGCGCTGAAAAGCGCCTGTGGCCTCGACTGCCCGCTGCTGGACTTCAAGATCGATCGGTTTGGCTGGAGCCCCCAGCTCGCCGCGGTCCTGGGCCACGACTATATGATCTGTGAGGCAATTCGCTACGGGATTATCCTGTCGCCCGATCAGGCCACGGCGCCGCTGATCATGCGTCGCTTTTCGTATGAGCCCGGCCTGATCAACAAAGTCTATCAGGAGGCCCACACAACCCTGTTGCACCTGATCGAACATGAGCCGGTGGTTGTCGAGATCGATAATGGGCTGGCGTTTTGTCGCAACGTCACCGATGTGCTGGCGATCACCTCAATCCACGCCAGCCTGACCACGCCGCAGGACACCCTGAACAAAACCTCCCAGCTGCTGGCGCTGGCCGAGGGGCTGCATAAGGAGTCGCGGCTGCTTGATGACGGCTATATTCAGTCGATGCTGACGCTGGTCAAGCAGGTCGGCAACCCCCGGCGCCGGCCGCTGCCGCCGCCATTTCAAATCAAAGGCATCGTCTCGTTCTGGGCCGAGATCGCCAGCCCAATCTATGTACTCCGCGACCCCAGCACGAAGCAGAGCAAGCCGATCGTGATTACGATTCGACCCGAGCAAGTGCATCTCGACGTGCCGTGCACGGTTCTGGATCTGGACGCCGGGCTGGTTGATCACCTGCACACCGCCGGCTATCTGCGCTATATGGACACCGAGGCGTTTTTTCGTAAACGGGTTGCCGATCTGGAGCGTGACGCCCTGCTGAGTGCCGGGATCCAGCCCAGCGAGGATGGGGCCGCCCGCCGCCGCCAGATGGCCCGCGAAACTAGCGCGAAGGCGCTGCTCCCGCCACTGTACTGGGAGCTGGAGGCTGAGCTGAAGCGTGTGCAGGCGGGCGCCCCCTTCAGCCCACAGCGGCTCTCGCCGGAGGGCCGCTGGGCCGTCTCTGCGCCAGGCCGGGCCAATGAGGTGATCGTCCATCTGCTGGCGCGCTTTGTCCGCTACGACTATCGGCTGCTGGCCTTCCATCACCAGCGGATTATGCAGGCGGAGTGGGCGCGCTACTCCGCGGCCAAGCGTGAGTATCTGGCGGCGCGGTTTCCCTACCTGACCCATAGCTTCGCCACTCCGCACCCGGCTCCAGCGCCTGCCGCCGGCGCGAAGCCACCGGCCTAGCGCGGGCCTTGGCGGTGCGCTGCATGCAACGTTGGCCTCGGCGTTACGTATGATGGAGTATTACTCAATTAGGAGGCAGGCCGAACACGCCTGAACAATCACATGGACATGAGTGTAACCTTGCTGGGGCTATTTCTTCAGGCAGGCACAAAAATCAATGTAAACTCTTTAGGGCTGGTCGATCAGGCGCTCACCAATTTCTTTATTGGCTTTGGCCTGGCGCTGCTGAATGTACTGCTTCGCTACTTTGTGCCTTTCGTACCGCGGGTTGTATCGATTTTGCGCTGGAAGAAGGAACATCACTCCCTCACGCGGGTGCTGATTTTCTCCTACTTTATCGCCATGATCTTTCAGCTGGTCACGTCGTGGTCCTTCCGCTCGCTGCTAACAACGGTTTACACTGAGCTGGCCTGGTCGTTCTATCAGGCCTTCTGGAATGTGCTTGGCATTATCGCGATGGATGTGCTGGTGATGGGCTGGGCCAAAACCCGCCAGGGCGTCGAGGTCGGCGGCAAGCAGTTGCAAGAGGTGAAAAGTCGGGCCAGCGAGACCCTGGGCGATCTCGGGGTCAGCCTGCCAATTACGCCCGAGGGCCGGGTCGCCGCCGAGGAGCGCCGCCAGCAGGAGGAGGCCGCCGAGCTGGCCGACCGGGCTGAGCGCCAGAAACGCATGGACGATCGCCTGAAGGATTATTGATCGACGCAAGCGCTGGATTGTGAGCGGCGGCGGTGATGGATTCGTTCCATCACCGCCGCCGCTCTGTTGTTAAGGGTATTCAACGTTCCTGTGCTTAGGGTATCCAGACCAGAGCGCATCGCCGGCGATCGGGGTTTGGTGCGCCCCGGCGCTGTGTAGCTGCTCGGCGGCGGCGGCGGGCGCCAGCCCCAGGAGCATGGCAAACTCCAGGGTCGTCCCCGACCCATAGGCAGCCAGCGCGGCCTCGGCCGTCGGACTCTGGGTGCTCCGCGCCAATCCGCTGACCTTCAGCAGGGCGGCTTCGAGCTGGGCGTAGGGCACGGTTCCGCTGAGCACCTGGGCCTGCTGCTCAGCGCGACCCTGGATGATCAGGGTCGGGAAGCCGCGCACGGGCAGACGGCGCAGCTCTTGCAGATCGCGCCTAAACGCCGCCTCCGCCGCGCCGCTGCGAAACATCGCCAGAAACTGGTCGCGATCGATCCCAACATCAGCCGCGCAGTCGGCCAGCACCTCGGGGCGGGCGATATTCCGCGCCTCCAGAAAGACCGCCTCGCGGATCCGGCGCAGGTAGGCATCCTCACGCTCAGGGTCGAGCATGCGGGCGGCGTGGGCGGCAACGCAGGCGGGATACGACGAGTCCAGCGGGTCGGTCAGCCAGACGCTGGGGTCAATCGGCTGGCCGTAGTGCTGGGCGACCTCCGCCCAGTGCGGCGCCACATCGGCCGGGCCATTGATTCCGGCCCCGGCGTCCGAGAAACCCTGCCAGCCAGGCAGCAGGCCGCCGTAGATATGGCGCACCGCAAGCTGCGCGCCGTAGTGAAACAGCAGCTTGCGCCAGGCCGGGTCCAGCGCCCAGCAGTGCGAGCAGATTGGGTCGGTGACGTACCAGATCGTGCCCTCTGGCAGCGCCGCAGCCAGGGGCGCATCCGCCTCGGTGTTCGATTCTGGCAGGCACATGCCGCTCTCCAGATCACAGGTTGTCATTGAAAATCTCTTTCTGTTGATGCTTGCGATTGGGTCACACGGGCCGCAGCGACCAGCTCCCGCAGCCCGGCCCCAATCCGCTCCAGCCCGGCGCGCAGGATCTGCTCCGAGGTGGCGAAACAGATCCGAATATGGCCCTCGGCGCCGGGGCCGAACCACTGGGCCGCGCCGGGAACCACGGCAACCTTGTGGTGCTCCAGCAGATAGTCGCAGACTGCCTGGCTGGAAAGCCCGGTGGCGGTGATGTTGGGAAACAGCAGATAGGTGCCCTCGGGCTCGCGACACCAGATGCCGTCGATCGCGTTCAGCGCCGCGACCGCCAGATCGCGCATGCTGGTCAGGTGTTCGATAAACGCATCGGCCCAGTACCAGCCCGAGGTGTAGGCGACGGCGGCGGCGACCTGTGCGATCGGTGCCACGCCATAGGCCGTCGTGCGCATCTGCGAGGTCTCCAACAGCGCCTCACACACGGCGGCGCTGGGGGCGACCACGTAGCCGACCCGCAGCCCGGCCAGCCCAAAGGTTTTGGAGAAGCCAAAGACCGTCAGCGTCCGCTGGGCGATCTCGGGGCTGAGCGCCGCCATGCTGATGTGGCGGTGCGGCGGATAGATAATGTCGGACCAGATCTCATCGGCCATAATCAGCAGGTCGTGCTCGATGGCGAGCTGGCCAAGCGCCTCCAGCTCTTCGCGCCGGAGCACTCGTCCAAGCGGATTGTGCGGGTTGCAGACCCCAATCAGGCGGGTTCGCGGCGTGATCAGGCGGCGGATTCCCGCGATATCGAAGGCTCGGGTTGCGGCGTCAACCTGGCTCAGCACCGCCACGCCGCCAGCGCTCTCCACCGATTTCTTGAACAGAAAGTCGACCGGGTCGAAAATAATCGCCTCATCGCCAGGGCGCAGCACGTGCTGGGCGACCACAACCATGCCGTGGGCCGCCCCGCTGACCGGCAGAATCTGGGCGGCGGTGCAGGCGATCCCACGGCGCTCGGCCAGCGTCCGGGCCACGGTCTCGCGGAACGAAGCCAGGCCCTCGGCGGGGCCGTAGGACAGCACTCCGCCCTCGGCGTAGCCCTGGAGCGCCGCCCGAATCTCGGCGGCGATCGGGAAATCCGGGTCGGCGGCGGTCAGCGGGATCACATCGGCTGGCAGGGTCGCCCAGCGCAGATTAAAGGCCCGCTGGCGCAGCAGATCGAGGTTGACCGCGCTGTCGGCGAAAAGATTGTTGGTACTCAATTAAGGTACTCCTCAGGTGCTGGCTACTTGACCAGCGGCAGATCAAAGGTTCCCTCGAACATGTTGGGGGCCAGAAATCGCTCGACCAGGTAGCGCCCGGCGGCGAGATAGTCGGTGACGACCTCGCGGCGCTCGTGCTCGAAATGGCCAAAGCCGGTGCTGATCGCCTCGGCGACAGTGTCGCAGCTCGCCAGCGCCCGATTCAGCGCCAGCGCATCCTGCAGCGCCGAGTTAACCCCCTGGCTGGTGAAGGTCAGGAAGGCGTGGGCGGCGTCGCCAAGCAGCACGACATTGCGGTCAAAAAAGCGCGGCAGTGGATTCAGGTCGGTGGTGTACCAGACGTGCCCGCCGGACCAGTCGGTGTGCTCCAGCAGCGTCGGGATCGGGTGCGGCCAGTCGCCGACCAGGTTGGCGACAAAGGCCTGTTTCTCGGCGGCGGTCGTGCCGCTCAGGTCAAAGCGCTCGGGGTCGTACTGCAGATACCAGACCAGCTTGCCCTCGCCACACGGCGCCATCCCCAGCGCCAGGCCGCCCTCGCGGTGGTAGGTTTTGAGAAAGGTTGACTCAAGCTCGGCCGTGATCGCGGGGGCCTCGATCAGACAGACCAGCTCCTTGACCCGCACCGGCGAGAGCTGATGGTCGGGAAAGATGGCGCTGCGCACCAGCGAGCGCACGCCGTCGGCGCCAATAAACAGGTCGCCCGCCTCAACCGAGCCATCGTCAAAGCAGGCGGCGGTGACGGTGCCATCGGCGCGGCGGGTAAAGTGCGAGAAGCGTTTTCCGGTGACGACCAGATTGGCCGGGAGGGCGTTGTAGAGGAGCTTGACGAAGTTGTAGCGGGTGATACAGAGCGACTCTTCGAGGGGCGTATCTTTGATGCTGCTGCCGTCGGCAAAGCGCATCACCGCGCGGTTGATTGGGTGTCCGAGGGCGCGAACCTGCGGGCCAAAGCCCAGCTGATCGAGCGCGGCGAGACCGTTTGGCAGCAGGATAAAGCTTAATCCAGCATTGCTGTACTCGGTGGCGCGTTCGCAGACCACCACATCCATCCCGGCCTGATTGAGACAAATTGCCGCGGCCAGCCCAGCAATCCCACCACCAATAATGACTGTTTTCATCGAGCACATTCCTCCTCGTTGAGTATGTGATGTAGATTGTTCAAACCGAAAATCCCTAGCCATGGAGCGGCGCGTGAATATGCCCAATCCGCAGGGCCAGAATCAGCGCGCCCTCCTCGGGTGTCTGCGCGTTGACCTCGACGGTGGCCTGGGGCAGCGCCGCCGCAATCGTCTCGGTAAACGGCGTGATAATGCAGCTGCCGGCGCGCCAGACATTGCCCGACAGAGCGATCGTCAGCGGTCGGTCGGCGCAGTCCATGAAGTGGGCCATCGGGATCGTGGCCTGGGCCACGCCGACGCCCGCCTGGGCAAACAGCTGCAGCGCCACCGCATCGCCAGCCTGGGCGGCCTGGGCGGCGAGGCTGCACAGATGGGCGCGGTCGGCGGGGCTGCGATATTGTTTGGCCCAGGCCCGCAGCCCCTCGATGCCCTCGACCGCCAGGTGCGCACCCAGCAGCTCGGTCAGCTGGGTTGGCTGGCCGCCAAACGGCGCCCTGATCGCGGCGCCCAAGGCCAGCGAGCCAAGCGTCATGCCGCTGCCAAGCGCGGCGCTGGTCTGGTCCAGATCGAGCTTGTCGATCAGGTGGGTGACCTCAAGGGCATCGACGACCCCGTTTGAGCTCCAGAACGTGCCCAGGGTGACCATAATCGCCGGGTCGGGAAAGTTTGCCGCCGCCCAGAGCGCGGTCAGGTCGCTATCGTCGTTGACCGTGATCGCCTCGGGCGCGATCTTCAGCACCGCAAGCCACTCGCTGGCCTCGACGCGGCGCAGGCTTCGCCAGCCCGAGCAGCTCAGGAAGATGCCGGCCACCTGCTCCCCGCTAATGTTGCTGGCCACCAGCGCCTCATCAACCGCATCCAGCATATGAATTCGGGCATTGATGTGATCCTGGCCATTGCCGCCATAGATTGGCCCGCTATGGCCCCGGCCCAGCCGCCGACCAGTCTCATCGGCAACCAACACATCAACCCGACTCGCCCCGCCATCGACCCCAACAAAGTACCGCATAACCGCCTCCTTTGCGTCACTCGACAGCCTGGGCCGCCATAATGATGCTCATTGTTTTGTAGGTGAGCTTGGCTGTCACGAAGTCCGCCGAGTGAAAGCCCGCGATCGGCGCCAGCTCCATCACATCGAAGGCCAGCACCTGGGCCGACTCACGCGCGACAATCCGAATGATCTCTAGGGTCTCGTTCCAGCTCAAGCCATCGGGCTCGGGCGTGCCGGTGGCCGGCACCAGGCTGACATCCAGACCATCAATATCAATCGTCAGGTAGACCGGCTGGCCGCGCACAAAATCGGCCAGCGCCGCCAGATGCTTGCCGGCGTGAATATCCTCGCTGAAAAAGGTGCTCACCCGCTCGTCGCTGCGGATCACCTCGGCCTCATCGACCGAGAGCGAGCGAATGCCCAGCTGCAGCAGCGGCCCGGCCCCGGCATCGAGCACCCGCCGCATTGCGCAGGCGTGCGAGTGGGGCGTGCCCTCGTATTCATCGCGCAGGTCGGCGTGCGCGTCAATCTGGACCGTGACGAATGGCCCGTGGGCGGCGAACAGCCCCTGCGCCACCGCCCCGGAGATCGAGTGTTCGCCGCCAAGCACACACAGCAGCTTGCCCTGGCCCGCCTGAAGCTCGACCTCGGCGGCAATAATCCCCATCGCCTCATCCGGGCTGGCGTCGGCGATGTTCAGCGCAGGCAGGGTGTGGACGCCCCAGCGCAGCCCTGGCTCATCTTCAAACTCGCGGTCGTATAGCTCAACCTGCTGCGAGGCCGTGATGATGGCGCCTGGGCCGGCCGCCGTGCCGCCGCCATAGCTCACCGTCGCCTCGTAGGGCACCGGCAAAACCAGCACGCCGCTCGCGTCAAAATGGCTATGCACGGTATCTAACCCTAAAAAATTGTCGGGGATTTCATAGGACATTGCGTGTACCTCCACATTCAAGTCGATCGTTAGGGGACTTGAATCATAAAACACTCCGTTTGAATGCTGTGCCTGACTATCCACGGCGCACCGCCTTCAACTGCTGCCCATTGTAGCGCACCATGCAACATATGTGGGGGGATTTTGCAACGATGTTCAGGACTGTCGGCGGATTGTAGGTGGTGCGGCAAACAGGTATAATGCTGGGACCAAAAGCTCTCACCTCATTAATTAAAGGAAGCCTTTATGAGCGTTGAAACCCAACTTGCTGATTATTTAGAAGCCCACCTTGATGAGATGGCGGCGGACTGTGCCGAACGGCTGCAAAAGTTGCCCAACACCAACTATCAAAAAGCTCCGCTTGAGCAGCTCAAGGTTGCTAGTCGCGCCCCCTTCGTCGCCAGTGTCGCGGCAATCCGGGGGGATACCTCAGCGCTCACCACGTTCTCGGCGAATGCGATTCGCCTGCGCGCCCAGCGTGAAGATATTCGTGATGGCGCAACCATCAGCCAAATCGGCGATATTTTGTACGTGATTCTCAAAGCCCAGGCCCAGGCCGCCTTCCCTGATGATCCGACCGCCCAGGCCCAGGCGATTGTGGTGATCGCTGAACTGACCTATCTTTCGAATACCGCCAGCTATCAGGCCTATGTTGATGTGCGCGAAGAGCACTTTAGCCAGCGCGAGGCCCAGCTCCAGGCGATGCAGGCCGACTATGAGCAGGTCAGCGCCGCCGTCCGCGAGATGTCTGCGCCAATCGCGCCGATTCACGACAATATTCTGGTGCTGCCGCTGGTTGGCTCGATCAACCAGGATCGGGCGACGTTCCTGACCGAGGATCTGCTCGAGGAGATCGTGGCGCGCCAGTCCGATGTGGTGATTATTGATATCACCGGCGTGCCCGTGGTCGATACCAACATCGCCAACTATCTGCTCCAGACCACGCGCGCGGTCAGTCTGCTCGGCGCCCAGGTGATCCTGGTTGGCATCAGCGCCGAGATCGCCCAGACGATTGTCGGGCTGGAGCTGGATCTGCGCCAGCTGACGGTGCGGGCCAATCTGCAGGACGGGATCGAGTACGCGCTGGCCCAGGTTGGGCTGGGCATCATGCCTTTGCAGGCCCGGACCAATGGCGCCTGAGTCGGCCACCCCGCCGCTGGATCTGGGCAGCCTGCGCCCGATTGGGCTGCTCGATATCGATGGCGTGATCAATGTTTTTCAGTGCGCCGACGCCCGCGAGGTTGTCGTCGCGCCGTATCTGCCGACCCTGAAGCTGCTGCCGGATCTCGGCGCAGCTCTGGCGCTGCTCGATACCCACGCCAGGATTGTCTGGTGCTCAACCTGGGGCCAGCTGGTGAATCGGGATGCGGCGACAGCCTGGGGCCTGGGCGCCCGCCCGGTCATCGAGCCAACGCCCGCCGAGGCCCCGCAGCGCGACTGGAAAGCCTTGGCGGTGCGCCGCACGTTCAGCCGCTGGCCGGGACCGCTGGTCTGGGTTGAAGATGGCTTTCGACCTGCCGCCCGCAGCTGGGCCAGCCAACGTCTCGCCGCCGGCCGCCCGACCCGCCTAGTCGATGTCACCGACACCGGGCTGACGCTGGCGATCGCCGAAGATATAGCAGATTGGATCACCAATGCTTGATCAATCGTCACCAGGTTTGACCCACCTCAACGCGCAAGGCGAGGCGCATATGGTTGATGTCGGGGCCAAAGCTGTGACGCAGCGGGAGGCCCAGGCCCAGGCGATTGTGCATATGCAGCCGGCCACGCTGGAGCTGCTCCTGGCCCAAAAGTTGCCTAAAGGTGATGTATTCGCCACAGCACGGATTGCCGGCATTATGGCCGCAAAACGCACCAGCGATCTGATTCCGCTCTGCCATCCGCTCCCGCTCAATGCGGTTGAGATCACCCTCGAGCCACAGCCGGAGACCAGCTCCCTGCGAATTATTAGCACGGTACGCTGTAGTGGACGAACTGGAGTTGAAATGGAAGCTCTGACGGCGGCGACGGTGGCTGCGCTTACGATCTACGATATGGCCAAGGCGGTCGATCGCGCAATGACCATCACCGATGTTCTGGTACGACAAAAAACTGGCGGGGTGCGTGGGTCGTTCACCCATCCGCTGCTGGCGGCAGATGCCACTACTCCCGACGAGTAATCATCTGTGCCCCCCCGCTTCGACCTGAGGCGACTACCCCAACGATGTGGCAGTTGAGGTCGCGGAAAGAAGCACATTATGCGCGCATTTGTATTCAGTGGTGGGGCAAATCGAGGATCGCTGCAGGCCGGCGCGACGCTGGCGCTGCTTGAGGCCGGGATTACGCCTGATCTTGTGGTTGGCTCATCGGTCGGCTCAATCAACAGCGCGGTCCTGGCGTGTAATCCATCGCTCGACGGTGTGCGCGAGATCGCCGAGCGCTGGAAGACGATTCGCTCTGATGAGATTTTCCCCGGCAACTCGGCCGTTGCAATGTGGCGGCTGCTCCGTGGCCACGGCTCACTCCACGATAACCGCGCCCTGCGCCGCTTTATCCTCAGCCTGCTCCCACCGGGAACCCGCCGCTTCGCCGACCTGGCCGTGCCGCTGTTCGTCACCGCGACGCGCTATCGCACCGGGGAGATGCATCTGTTTGGCCACGATCCGCAGGAGCGGATCATCGATGCGCTGATGGCGAGCTGTGCGGTGCCGCCGTATCTGCCGCCCTACCAGTATCGTGATGAGCTGTATCTGGATGGCGGCTTTGTCTCCAACCTGCCGATCAGCGCCGCCGTCGAGCTGGGCGCCACCGAGATCTGGGCGCTGGAGATTGGGGTTGATGCCGCCGCCATGCCGACCGGCAGTGTGTTCGGCACGCTGGCCCGCTCGGTCGAGACGCTGATGCGCCTGCAGATGCACCGCGAGCGCGAGCTGGTCCAGCTGATGCAGAAGACCGGGATTGTGGTGCATCACATTCAGATGCTGCACTACAGCGGGATGGACGTGCGCAACTTTAGCCACAGCCCGGCGCTGATGGATCTGGGCTATGCCAGCGCCCAGGCCTATCTCGGCGAGCGCAGACAGCTGGCGACTGCGGCGGTGCCCACCCCAACGCCGGTGCGGATCAAGGTTGGCGCGGCGCTGCGCACCACCATGGCGACCCAGACCAGCCTGGCCCGCCTGCGCACCGAGGCGATCCGCGGCTTGTGGCAGCGCCGCCGCGCCATGCCAGTGCCGCTGCCAATCGAGGAACCCAGGCCATAGCGCTGGGGTTATCCGAATCAAGCTAAAGCAACGAGCGCAAGGATGAATCTCCTTGCGCTCGTTATCAGGGATTCCGGCCAGATTAATCCGCCAGCGCACCTGAAATGAGACGGTTCCCACGCGTGCCAGGATCACGCTCAACGTCGTGACGATCGCGTCGCCGAAATCCGACTGCTCTGGGTGGGTTCACACGTGCCAGCACCGCGTCTCATTGCAAAGGGGCAGTGAATGCCAACTGGCCTGAATCCCTGGTTATAGGTTTATCGAATGGCGAGCTGGACGGCTAGGCCGCTTTTTGGAACGATGGCTTGGCCAGCAGCTCATAGACCAGTTGATTGAGGGTTGATTCAGCCTGCAAATAGGTCGCGGCATAGCCAACCAGCTCCCCGTTGAGATACATGGCAAAGTCACGGCTTTTTCGATCATACACAATCATTTTGCGGTACATGGCTGACTCGCTTTCGTTTTTTATTGTTCGTACATATATCTGTTGCCCATAATACCAGTATAGCACTAATGTTCTGAAATGGCAAGCCTGAGTTTGACATTGAATTGATTCATCGGCTATGATGCTCTGGGCAAAGTGGCTGGAAGCTGGTGGCTGGTGGCTGGTGAATTGCTGGCTGCGCACCCCGAGCAACTGGCCACTCTCTGTGTCTTTAAGTGTGCTCAACGCGGAGGATATTGTGCGGCGACCAAAATTATGGCTGGGCATCGCCATCAGTGCATTTTTCTTATGGTGGTCATTTAGACAGCTGGAGTGGAGTTCATTCTGGGTGGCCCTGCGCGAGGCCAACTACTGGTGGATTATCCCCGGTGTTGTGGTGTATTTTGGCGCTGTCTGGGCGCGCACATGGCGCTGGCACTATATGCTGCGCCATATCAAGCCGGTCTCGCTGCGCCGCCTGTTTCCGGTGGTGGTGATTGGCTACATGGGCAACAATGTCTACCCGGCCCGGGCTGGCGAGGTGATTCGCTCGTATGTCCTCAAGCGCAAAGAGGGCATTGGCATGGGCGCCTCACTGACAACCGTGATCCTGGAGCGGCTGTTTGACGGGCTGGTGATGTTGTTCTTTGTCTTTGTTACACTGCCGTTTATCCGCCTGCCAAGCGGCTGGAACCTGCTTGTGATCGCCGCCTCGGTGCTGTTTGGCATCGCCCTGATTGTGTTTTTTGTCCTGGCGGCCGACCCGCAACGCACCGAGCGCCTCTACGGCTGGTTTCTGCGGCGCATCGTTCCAGCGCGCTTCCACGGCCCCGCCCACGCGGCGCTGGATAAAATCATGCTCGGCCTCCACTCGCTGCGCTCGCCGCGTGAGGTGCTGATGATCTTTGTCACCTCGACCGCGATCTGGCTGACCGAGACAACCAAGTACTGGTTTGTCATGCACGCCTTCGATTTCCGGGTGCCCTTCAGCGTGCTGATGCTGATGACCGCCGTCGCCAATCTGGCGCTGATTATTCCGGCCGCCCCTGGCGGCGCAGGCACCTTTGAGATCGCCGGGATCAGCGTGCTCAAGTCGTTTAAGGTGACCGAGGCGCTGGCCACCAGCTACACGGTTATACTGCATCTGGCGCTCTGGATTCCGATTACGCTCCTGGGTTTCTGGTATATGTGGCGTGAGCAGGTGGCCTGGAACGATTTCGACCAGGCCATGGACGAGAGCCAGGAAGCCGAGGTCCGCATTCAGGAGCGCGAGGCGGCGCTCCACGATAAAATGATTGATACAGCCCATCCCGAACCGGAGGTACGAGTTTGAAACGGATAGCGATTATCGGCGCCGGCTTTGCTGGCCTCAGCGCCGCCTACGATCTTGCCAACGCTGGCCATCATGTCACTGTTTTCGAGGCCGCGCCCCAGGTCGGTGGCCTGGCGGCGGGCTTTCGTGCCGATGGCTGGGACTGGCCGCTGGAGAAGTTCTATCATCATATTTTCCAATCCGACGCCGCCTTTCTGCGCTTGATCAAGCAGATTGGCGCCAACGATCTGTTGTTTTTTAACGCCCCAGTCTCGGGCCAGTGGGATGCCAAGCGCGGCTCGATTGAGATCGGTGGCGTGCTGCCGCTGCTGCGCTATCCCAATATGCCTTTTATCGATCGGGTGCGCACCGGCATGGGCGGCGCCTGGCTGAAGCTGCTTAAAATCGTCAACCGCTGGCAGCATCTTGAACACCAGACCGCCGAGCAGTATATCGAGCGCCTGATGGGCACAAACTCGTATCGCACAATCTGGCAGCCGATCCTGGAGGGCAAGTTTGGCCCCTACACCTCGGAGGTGAACGCCGCCTGGTTCTGGGCGCGGATTGCCTCGCGCACCTTCAAGCTGGGCTACTTCCGCGGCGGCTTTCAGGCCATCGCCGAGCGTCTCGCCGAGGCCGTGCGGGCCAGCGGGGCGGATATTCGGGTCGCCAGCCCGGTGCGCGAGCTTCAGCCGACCGCCGCTGGCTGGACCGTGGTCAGCGATCAGGCCGAGGAGTTCGATGCGGTGCTTTCAACCACCTCGCCGAGCTTGCTGCGCCGCATGGTCCCGGCCCTGCCCGGCGACTACACCGCCCGGCTCGAACAGCTCAAATCGCTCGGCGCGGTGGTGCTGACCGTGGCGCTCAATCAGTCGCTGACCAACGGCATGTACTGGATGAATATGGACAAGGCCCACTTCCCCTATCTGGCCCTGGTCGAACACACCCAGATGATCGACCGCCGCCACTACAACGGCCAGCATCTGGTCTACCTGGGCGACTACCTTGAGGCTTCCCACGAGTATTTTTCGCTGACCAAAGAGGAGTTGCTGGCGCGATTTCTGCCCTCGCTAAGCCGCGTCAACCCTAACTTCGACCCATCGTGGGTGCAAGGCGCCTGGCTGCATCGCGAAGCCTACGCCCAGCCAATTGTGCCGGTCGGCCACAGCGCGGCGATTCCGGCCCTGAACACCCCGCTCAAGGGGCTGTGGTGGGCCAGCATGAGCCAGGTCTACCCGTGGGATCGCGGCACCAATTTTGCGGTCGAGATTGGGCGGCGGGCGGCTGCCGAAATGCTCAAGGAAGCGTAGTGTTTGAGCCATCAAACCACCATCAACGCCCAAGCATCCGAACGCCGAACCTGACGCATGGCGCGTTTGATTCACCAGTTTTTGATTGGGAGGATGCGTGGAAACAACCCTTCGTCTCGTCTCTGTAGCCGTTTTGGTAATCCTAAACGGCTTTTTCGTTGCCGCCGAGTTTGCGCTGGTGAGCGCCCGGGCCACCCGCCTGCAGCAGATGGCCGACGCTGGCAGCCGCCAGGCCCGCCTGGCCAGCAATATGCAGGCCGATCTCGACCGCTATCTGGCGGCATGTCAGCTTGGCATCACCCTAGCCAGCCTGGCGCTGGGCGCGGTGGCCGAGCCAACCATTGGCGGCCTGATCGAGCCGCTGCTGGAGCATGTGCTAGATCCGACCCCAATTCGGGCCATTAGTGGCACGCTGGGCGTGATCCTGGCCTTTATGATCGTCACAACCCTGCATATTGTGCTGGGCGAACAGGCCCCCAAGGTGTTTGCGATCCGCTCGCCTGAGCAGGTCTCCAAGCTGGCGGCCTATCCGCTGGAGCTATTCAACAAAATCTTTGCCATCTTTATCCTCTTTCTGGACTGGCTGACCGCCCGCACGCTGCGCCTCTTTGGGGTCAACGATCTGCCCGGCCACCACAGCAGCCCAACCCTGGAAGATATTCGGATGATGGTGAATACCTCGACCTCGTACGATCCCAGCGAAAAAGATGCCCGCGAGATGATCATCAATGTGTTTGATTTTGCCGAGCGCGGCGCCTATCAGGTGATGGTGCCCCGGCCGCAGGTGACGACGATTCGCGACACCGCGACCACCAGCGAGTTTCTCGATCTGTTTGCCCAGACCGGGCACACGCGCTTCCCGGTGGTTGGCGAGCGTGGCGTTGATGATGTGCGCGGCGTGATCTCGGCCAAAGATGTCCTCATCCACCTGCGTGACACCCCCGGCGATCAGGCGGCCACGGTGGCGTCGCTGATGCGCCCGGCCTTTTTTGTGCCCGAGACAAAACGCATCGGCAAGCTGCTCAACGAGATGCGCCGCAAACACACCCGCATGGCGATTCTGGTCGATGAGTACGGCGGGATGGCTGGCATCGCGACCATGGAAAATATGGTTGAAGAGGTGATGGGCGAGCTGCAGGACGAGCTTGATCGAAATGTTGATGATGTCCGGCCGATCAACGATACGACCTTTGTTGTCGACGCCCAGATGCGGATCGACGAGTTCAACACCGAGCTGCACGCCAGCCTGCCGGTGGGCGACTACGAGACCGTCGCCGGATTTCTGCTCCAGCAGTGGGGCCACCTGCCCCAGCCCGACGACAGCTTTGTTTTCGGCAACCTGCGCTTCGTGGTCACCCAGATGAGCGGGCCGCGCATCGAACAGCTTGAAGTCCGTAAACTATAGTACAATGCGCTGGTCGCACTGCCGCGACCTGTTTTCCTCACTGTGGAGGACTTAATGCTGACGGAATCACAACCTATGACAACCCTCGCTGACATTCGGGCCGCCGAGGCCGTTCTCAAGCCAATTATCACCCAGACACCCACCTTGCCGGCCGAACGGCTGAGCCAGGACGTCGGCGGCCAGATTTTCTACAAGGCCGAAAATACCCAGCGCGCCGGATCGTTCAAGATTCGCGGCGCCTACAACACGATCAACTCACTGTCGCCGGAAGAAAAATCGCGCGGCGTCATCGCCCACTCGGCCGGCAATCACGCCCAGGGCGTGGCGCTGGCCGCCCATCTGCACGGCATCAAGGCCACCATCGTGATGCCCGAGTTTGCGCCGCTGGCCAAAGTCAGCGCGACCAAGCGCATGGGCGCCGAGGTTGTGCTGTACGGGGCTTCGTTTGATGATGCTGGGACACATGCGCGCCAGCTCCAGGCCGAAAATGGCGCAACCTATGTCCACGCCTTCGACGACCCACGGGTGATGGCCGGCCAGGGCACGCTGGGCCTGGAGATCGCCCCGTTCTTGCCCGACCAGGGCGGCACGGTGATTGTCCCAATCGGCGGCGGCGGCATGATGGCTGGGATTGCGCTGGCGCTGCGGGCGCTGAAACCCTCGATTCGCCTGATCGGCGTGCAGGCCGCCGGGTGCCCCTCGATTGCGATGTCGCAGGCGGCCGGCCACCCGGTGACCGTGCCGCACGCCAGCACCATCTGCGATGGGATCGCCGTCAAGCGCCCTGGCAGCCTGACGCTGCCGATCATCAATCAGCTGGTCGATGAGGTGGTGACTGTGGACGATGATGCCACGGCGCGGGCGATTGTGCACGTGCTGCAGCACAGCCGACTGCTGGTCGAGGGCGGTGGCGCAGTTGGGGTGGCGGCGCTGCTCGAAGGCATTATTCCGATCCGCCCAGACGAGCCCACGATTGTAGTGCTTAGCGGCGGCAATATTGATGGCAACTTTCTAGCGCGGATCATCGAACAGGTGCTGGTCAAGCAGGGGCGCTATCTGCGGCTGCGCACGAGCGTCCCCGACCGACCGGGCAACCTGGCCCCGCTGGTCAACGATATCGCCGAGTGTGGCGCCAATGTGATCGACATCGGCCACCGCCGGGCGGTCTGGCAGCTCCCGCTCGACCGGGTTGGGATTGAAATGATTCTCGAGGTTCGCGACGAATCGCACGGCCAGGAAATTATTGATTATCTTGAGGGGCGTGGCTACACGCTCGAACGTTTTGGGCATCGCGTTTGGCCAACTTAATCTAAGGAGGAAGCGTGGCGGATGCAGAACCGCGTGGCCTGCATCCGCCGCGCTTTATACGTGAGCTATGATTCGTGTTATTGCAACCGATATCGATCATACGCTGGTTGATGAGCGTGGCCTGCTGCCACCGATCAACGTCGAGGCGATCCAGTCCGCCGCCGCCCGTGGGATTCGGATTGTGCTGGCCACCGCCCGCCGCCGCCAGCCGACCCAGGAGGTGGCCCGGCGCCTGGGTGTGCCGGTGACCCTCGTCTGCCACAACGGCGGGCGCGTGTGGGACGAAAAAGATCGTGAACTGATCCATCACACCATCGATCTGGCGACTGCCCGCCGCCTGGCCGCGCTCGCCGATGAGCATAATCTGCCGTTTATCTTTACCATCGATGAGATCAATCTCTTCAACCCCCGCGCTACCCAGGGCACCCCTTCGATGAACGTCGACCACACCGCCGTGCCGTCGCTGATCACCGCAGTGGCCCTGCCGCCGACCCGCATCATTGCGCAGGGGTTCCAGGCCGCGACGTTCTTGATCGAGGCGCTCGGCCGCGAGCAGAACATTCATTTTTTTCAGTACGCCCGCGATGGGGAGATCTACTCGGCCATTGCGGCCCATCCCATGGCCACCAAAGAGAATGCGCTGGCCGAGCTGTGCCGCCGCTGGGGCTGTGACGCCAGCGAGGTGCTGGCGCTTGGCGATGCCGAGGCTGATGTTGGGATGCTGCGCTGGGCCGGCGTGGGCGTTTCGCCGAAAGGCAGCATGCCCGAGGCGCTGGCGGCCGCCAACTGGATCTCGCCGTCGGCGCGGCTCGGCGGGGTCGCCGTCGCAATCCATCGCTACGCCCTCCTTAGCTAAAGGTTTTCGATAAAGGAAATTTGTATGCTCGATACACTGCTGCTTGGCTCAAACAATGCCCACAAAGTCACGGAGTTCGCGGCGATTTTCGCGGGCCTGCCCATGCGCCTGATCACCCTGAGTGAGGCGGGCATCGACCACGATGTTGACGAGACGGGCACGACCTTCGAGGCCAACGCCCGGCTGAAGGCCGAGACCTATGCCGCCATGAGCGGCCTACCGACCCTCGCCGATGACTCGGGGCTGGAGGTTGCGGCGCTCGACGGTGCCCCAGGCATCTACACAGCGCGCTGGGCGCTCCCCGACCTGAGCAACCCGCATCGCTCGTATGCGCGGGTGCTGGAGGAGCTGAAGGGCAGGCCCTTTCACGACCGCATCGCCCGCTTCGTCTGCGTGATTGCGCTGGCCCGGCCGGGCGCGGAGACCGTGGTGGTTGAGGGACTCCTGTCGGGCGTGATTGCCGAGGAGCCACGGGGCGGCGGTGGGTTTGGCTACGACCCGGTGTTCTATCTGCTGGACTACGATCAGCACCTGGCCGAGCTGCCCGCCGCCGAGAAAAACCGTATCAGCCACCGCGCCCAGGCCGCCGCCCAAGCCCGTGCGATCATCGAGGGGTGGGTGACGTAGCAGCTAGTGGGTCACTTGTCACGTCCATCGCCATTGGGCAGCCGCCCGAGATCGGCGGATGGGCCGACGGGTGACGGCACCCGAGCCGCCTTGGCTATGCCGCCGCTGCCGCTGGC
>DAOTUS010000145.1:0-8458 GCA_034437415.1 Herpetosiphonaceae bacterium | reverse complement strand
CCGCCCTCACCCCGGCCGCAGCGGCGGCCACCACGCCCAGAGGGCACCCGCCCCGTGCGCGGGCGAGGGGTGGCAGTGGGGTACAACTGGCCCGAATCGCGACTTTGCACATGCCCTGGTCGCGTGGGGTGCTTTCTGCTAAACTAAGCCTAGAACGACTTCATTCAACTCCACCAGCAGCCCAAATCTGCCCAAATCTGTGAGATCGCCAGTGCAAGCACTTCACCATAATTTACGCCGTTTCCTTTTCAGCGAGGGGCCTTTGCTGACCCTCCGGCTGCTGGCGCTGCCCTTTTTGCTGCTCTGGACCGCCAGCGCCGCCCCGCAGACTTTGCTGCTGGCCCTGGCGCTCACGGCGGCGGTGCTGCTCACGCAGGTGCTGCGCCTTGGGGAGCGCTGGCCGCGTCCGCTCTGGCGCGGGCGGGCGGTGGGCCTGTGGGTTGAGGTTGGGCTGGCGTTGCTGCTGCCGCTGTTTAGTGGTGGCTGGCGCAGCCCGTGGCTCTTCGATGCCTGGGTGGTGGTTGCGCTGGTCGCTCGCCAGGCTAGCCCGCGCCAGACCCTCGGGCTGCTTGGGCTGTGGGGTGGCTACGCGCTGGTGCTGGCCGCCGGCACAAGCCCATACTTTGGCGATCTAGCCACCCCGGCGCTGCTGCTGCTCAGTGTGCCCGTGTTTCTGGTCTACACCATCCGTCAGCCCAGCAGCTCCAGCGCCTCGCCAGCCGATGCCCGCCTGGCGGTGCCACTTCAGACGCTGCTGCGGCGCTTCGAGCAGATCAAAGCCGACCTCGGGCCTGAGCGGGCTGGCTACGAGGCGACAACCATGCTCGATGCGGCAATGCAGGCCAGCCGAGGCATTCGTGAAACCCAGGCGCTGCTGGACCTCGTCGCCCCCAGCGAAGCCGATGCCGCGTCGATTAGCGAGCGCCTCTACAGCATTATCAGCCGCTGGCAGATCGCCAACGCCATCCCCGTGGAGTGGCTGGCCCAGCCAACCCCACGGGTGCTGCCGCTCCTGGCCGAGAGCATTCTGGTGCGGGCGCTGGAGGAAAGCCTGGCCAATATCGCCCAGCACGCCCAGGCCACCCAAGTTGAGGTGGAGCTGCGCACCGAAGATGATAGCGTGCTGCTGATTGTCCGCGACAATGGGATTGGCCTGGCTCAGGGAACCACCCAGCGCCCTGGCGTTCACGGTCTGCGCTCGCTGCGCTTCCGGGTCCAGGAGATCAACGGGCAGATGGAGGTGTACGAGGGGGTTGATGGCGGGCTGGTGGTGCAAATCTCGGTGCCGCTCAGCGTCTATGCGCTCTAGGGATCCGGGGCTAAAAATAAACGGCGGAGCAGTTGCTCCGCCGTTTGAATTTCTGTAGGTCGCGCACCCATTGTTGACAATAACCTTCCGGCTTACTGTTCACCCGTGACTAGGACCAGGCGACCCCGTGACACCCGCAGTGACCAACACGCCGTTGCTGCCTTTCGACCCTGGCGGGGTTAGCTGATGTACGCCGCACGAGACCCGCTCCCGTAACGCCACCGCAGTGGCAGCAGTCCCACAAAATCAAGCCGAAAACGGGAATTCAACACCAGTAAAGCGAATGCTGGCTACAGGGAATCGCTAACGCCCCATCTAGCGCGACCGTTCGGGCATTATAGGCGAAGTAAGTACGCTTGTCAAAGCAATCGATGCTGTTTTTAGGCGGGGCAATTGCCCGCAGAATAGTTCTAATCTTTCTCTAACACGCCTTGAAGTCTCACTTTTTCCAGCCGCGATAGTTGGGCAGTTCAAATCTGATTGGCCGGTGGCCAGTCCAGGGCGCTGGCGGAGCGATAATCAGTTTGGCCAGGCCAATTAGTACGTCATCATAGTTCACCCGCCAGCCGGCAAAATCGCGCCAGGCTTGATCGCGGTCGGCTTTGAGCGGGATACCCTCGGTCGCCATCCGCACGCAGACCTGATCGAACTCTGCCCGCGTGATGCTAATCGGGTCGTCGGGCTTTGGCGTCGGGTTATGCGGCAGGCGCAGAAAATCGGCGATGCGCCGCAGGGCCAGGAAGCCCGCTCGAATACACAGATCGGCGGTCGGATCGCGGGGAAGATCCAGGATCGAGTTGGCGAGGGCGGCGCTGTCTAACACCGCGCCAGCTGCCGTAATCCACGATCGGTCGGGCTGGGGCGAGCGAAAAAACGGCAGGGCGGCAAAGGTGGTGTGGGTTTCCTCCAGCTCGCTAAACCACACTTCCCAGGCCACCCACTGATCGTGCAGATGGGCCAGGTTGTGAATTCGATGATAGCGCTCGATCATTGTGATCGCTGAGGGCGGGCTGCCGGCGCGCACCTCCAGCAGCGTCACCGCCATCTCGCGATGGCTGAAGGCGGCATACATCGTCGGCAAATACGCAATCAGCAGCGCAATCAGGCCCAGGCCGATGGTGGCGGCGGCAAAGGCCAGACAGGTCTGCAAAATACCATGCGCCGGGGCAAAACCAAGGGTCAGCAGCGAGGAGCCGCTGAGTAAGAATGCGGCGCTGAGCGGCCGCGCCCCAGCGGCCCAGAACATCGCCATAAACCCCGCCATCACCGCGATCATCCAGACCAGCGGCAGGATAAAGAGCGTGCTGGGGGCAAACAGAGCCAGGATACGATCGATGGTGGGGAAATCTTTGATGCGCTTGAGCCGCAGCCGAAACAGCGCAAAGGTCCAGCGAAACACAATCCGGGTCAGCCAGACATTATCACCACGGGGCAGCACAAAGGTCCGAATTGCGCCAAGCAGGGTCGCAAAAACAAGAATTAGGCCCACGCTGAAGACCAGAACATTGAGAATAGTTTGCATACAGATAGCTCCACAGACTGACGAATTGAGCAAAAGCGCGATCATGCTTGAACATGCGCCAGGCGCGCGAAACAGGCGCCCTGATCCGCAATCCACATTCGCGATCATTCGTACAAATCGCCACTTTTTGGTACAATACTTGGCATAATCTCATAGGCAACGCTGCCACCCTAGTTCCCCGGAATCACCTCGGTGTACCAGGCGATGGGCGGCGCGATTCTCAAACACAAGGAGTTTGCTGAAATGGCGACACCATCACCGACCCTCGTATGTCCCAACTATACGGAAGAAGATCACGCTGTCTGGGCGGCCCTCTGGGTCCGTCAGCTCCCGCTGGCCAAACAACATGCCTGCTCATTCCATCTTGAAGGTATGGAAAAGCTGAACCTCGATCGGCAGCGACTTCCCGACCCAGTCAAAGTCAGCGAGCACACCAATAGCATGACGAACTGGGCGCTGGGCGATGCCGAGAATGAATATCTTGGGGCAACCGAGTGGTTTGATCACATCGCTGAACGCCGTTTTCCGGTCACCAACTACATCCGCAAGATGGAAGAGCTGGAATACACCCCGATGCCCGATCTGTTTCACGAATATTTTGGCCACCTGCCCTTCTTTACCAACCAGGAGTTTGGCGATATTGCCCAGCTGTTTGGCCCGCTGTATCTCTCGGCCACCGAGGAGCGCCAGCGGCTGGCGGTGGCCCGGCTGTGGTGGTTCACCACCGAGTTTGGCCTGATCCGCGAAAACGGCGAGCTGAAGATTCTCGGCGCCGGTTTGCTCTCATCGCCCGGCGAGCTGCTCCACGCGCTCGATCCCAACACGCCGCGCTTTGAGTTCGATATTCGCCAGGTGGCCGAAACCGCCTCGGCGCCCTACGGCTACCACGACCACTATTTCATCGTCAACAGCCTTGAGCACGTGCGCCAGATTATCCTCGACTACGCCGAGATGGAAAATCTGCCCGTCCCGCAGCTGCCAATGGTGGTCTAGCGCCCGCCCAACGTCAGCGCTGAAGCCGTCACCCCAACGCCGCCAGAGCACGCTGTTCGGGCGGCGTTGGGCTGGGCGCGGCCGGCCACAGCGCAGGCGCCGCTTTCGGGTATGATTGTCGGCAGATTTATTCACGCAACGAGGGCCATATGAGCACACGTCAACCATTAATCACCCGCGAAAAGCTGCCTGGGATCGCCCGCGACTACCTGCTGATGACGATTGGCACAGCCTGTATCGCCCTGGCCCTGAATATCTTTCTGGTGCCCAACAATGTTATTTTTGGCGGCCTGACCGGGATCGCCACAATTTTGAACAGCCTGTTCGGCCTGCCGATTGGCATAACCTCGCTGGTGCTGAATATTCCCCTGTTTGCGATCGGCCTGCGGCGCCTGGGCGGCTTTGCTTTTGGCCTGCGCACCGTCTATGCCACCGTGATGCTGTCGCTGCTGATCGACCTGACCGCCGGCCAGGTCGGGCGCTTCGTCCAGACCGATCCGCTGATCTACACCTGCTACGGCGGGCTGATCAGCGGCCTGGGGGTGGGCCTGGTCTTTCGGGCCGGCGGCACCACCGGCGGGGTCGATATTGTGGCCCGGCTGATTGAGCAGTGGCGCGGGGTGCGGCCCGGCCAATCCATGCTTGTCATCGGGGTGGTGATCTTTGCCGCCGCCGGCTGGATCTATGGGCCAACTCCGGTGCTATTCGCCCTGCTGCTGGCCTTTATCGAGAGCCGCGTGGTCGATATTGTGATCGAGGGCTTTAGCTATGCCCGCTCGGCGCTGATTATCTCGCAGCATCCCGAGGAGATTCGCACGGTGCTGCTGGCCGACCTGGGCCGGGGCGTGACGGTGCTGGAGGGCCGCGGCGGCTACACCGGGCAGGAGAGCAGTGTGCTGATGTGCGTTGTCACCCAGTCCGAGATCAGCCAGCTCAAAAAGCTGATCGCCGAGATCGATCCGAAAGCTTTTGTGGTCATCAGCGAGGCCGCTGAGGTGCTGGGCGAGGGCTTTCGCACGGCCAAAGGCGCACCTTAAAAGCCAAACACCCCGTGCTTGACGGAGTGCTTGGAGTGGAGCCGATGACGAGACTTGAACTCGTGACCTACTATTTACGAAACAGTTGCTCTACCAACTGAGCTACATCGGCATATGTAATGGGTTGCGGCGGATATTGTAGCATCGGGCTGGGTAGATGTCAAACCTATGATCGTCGCTGTCCACGAAGGGCACGAAGATCACGAAGATCACGAAGGATTGCTAGATTGCTACTCTTCGTGATCTTCGTACCCTTCGTGGATTAGATTATTGCAGCCCCAGCAGCACCCGCATCGCGTTGTAGTAGTCCACCAGCCCATCAATGCTGACCCACTCATCGTCGGTGTGTAGGCCCGAGCCGACCGGGCCCCAGCAGACCGCCGGAATCTGCACATCGCTGTAGAAGCGGGCATCGGAGCCAAAGTGTTCGCGGAATGTGGCTGGCTCGGACCCGATCGCCGTAGTTTGGGCCTGACGAATCCGCTCAAGCTGCGGGTCGTCGGCGGCGGTAAGCAGCGCGGTCCCCTGCTGGCGCACGATCACCCTGGCCTGGGGGTCGGTGGCGCTGGCAAAGGCCCGCTCGATGTTGGCGATCACCGCGTCGACGCCCTCCTCGGGGGTCCAGCGCACATCGAGGCGCAGCATGCAGTCGGCGGGAATGCGATTGCCGGCATCGCCGCCCTTGATGATCGCCGCCGTGACCGTGGTGCGCCAGAGCGCCGCGCTCGGCGTCGGATAGATGTCGAGGAGCCGCCGCAGGCCCGCCGCCAGCCGCTCGATCGGGTTCACGCCCTCCCACGGGCGCGAGCCGTGCGCCGGAACACCGGGCTGCTCGATCTCGATCCACAAGATCCCCTTGGCCCCGTGGCAGATATTCAGGTCGGTTGGCTCGCCCGCGATGAACAGGTTAGCGCTCCAGCCCTCATCGCGCAGCTTCGCGGTGCCGTGGGCGCCGCCAATCTCCTCATCGGTGACAAACTGGAAGATCACGCTGGGGCGCTCGGCGGCGGGCAGGGCCGCAATATTTTTGATCAGGCGAATGTAGACTGCGCCAGCGCCCTTCATATCCTGGGTGCCCCGGCCATACAGGCGGCCATCGCGCTCCTGCGCGGCCCACTGCTCCGGCCGGGCTGGCACGACATCCAGGTGCGCATTCAGAATAATATCGGCCTGACGGCGCTCATCAAAGGCCACCACCAGCATTGGGAAGCCCGCCGCATCACGGCGGTGCAGCTGCAGGCCGGGGAGATCGGCCAGCTCGGCCACCACCAGATCGATCACGGCGTTCAGATCGCGGTTTTCCGCTGAGACGCTCGGAACCGCAACCAGACGGCGGGTGAGATCAACTAGTTCAGCACGCAAATCCACAACCACTCCTTGCTAAAACATCAGCTACGGCAAATTATACCGTCTAAAAAGCATGCGCACGGCAACTCGAGTTGCCGCGCGCAGCAGTAGACGTCGATCTAGCGGCCTGGGCGAGCGCCAACCTGTACCTGCACATCACGGGTGCCACCGCCCTCTTCGGCAATCGAAATCGTGATGGTATCGCCAGGAGTCGTATTGAACTCCAGGAACGAAATCAGATCGCCAGGCTCCAGGATCGCTTGACCATTAACAGCCACAATTACATCGCCCTGGCGAATACCGGCATTGGCGGCTGGACCCTCGTAAAGTTTGGCGACCAGGACTCCCTTCGACGGTAAATTGTTCTGGCGGGCAGCCAAACTGTTGACAGCGGCAAGTTCAGCCCCGATTAAAGGGTGCGTATAGGATCCATTGGCGATCAAGGCTGGGGCAATTCGCTTAACTAAATTGATCGGTACCGCGTAGCCAATCCCAATGTTCGCGCCTCGTCCTGAAGGATCAAGAATAAAGGTATTGACCCCAACAACCTGTCCGCGACTATTGAATAGCGGCCCGCCGGAGTTGCCAGGGTTAATCGCCGCATCAGTTTGCAACACGCCTGGAATAGAAAATACACTGCTGCCGCCCTCGCTCTTGGAGGCCCGCACGGCGCTGATGATGCCAGCGGTGGCAGTGCGGTTTTCGCCAAAGGGATTGCCAATCGCCAACACCATATCGCCAACCCGCAGCGCGCTCGAGTCACCAAGCTCGACCGGAAAAAGGATGCTTGAGTTGGGATTGCGAATCTTCACCACTGCCAGGTCAGCATCCTGATCAAAGCCGATGACATCGCCAACCTCAGCCTCGCCATCAACGAACTGGACGATTACCGCTCCATCGCTGCTGCCAGCAATGACGTGATAGTTGGTCACGATATGCCCCTCGGTATCGACCACAAAGCCCGTCCCAAGCGACTCACCCTGGCCGCTGGAGACATCAATCCGCACGACCGAAGGATTGCCCTTGGCAAACACCGCCGCAACCGTGTCGCTATAGGCATCGGCGCCTCCCTGGCCACTTGGCAGCCGCTGCGGGGCATCTGGCGGGGCATCTGGCGGGAGCTGCTCGATCGACGTCGGCAGCGGGCGGCTCTGGGCGGCGTCGGCGGTGGTTGGGCGAGTGGTCGGCGAAGAGTCGGACATATCGCAGCTCGCCATAAAGATAATGCCGATCAGAATCCCGCTCAACAGCCAGCCCAAACGATCACGAGTGTGCATAGGTCCTCCAAAAGTAGCGCTGAACGACCACATTCCAGTGGTCAACTACGGCCAGTATAGCAAACTCAGGGCCAAAGCCAACATTTGGAGTGGTACACTGCTTGCAGAGAGAGGGTGAATGTATGAAAGGAAAGGCCGATTATGACAACCCTTCAGGCGGGCCAGATAATTCCAAACTTCACCCTGACCAGCGCGGATAGCCAGCGGGTCAGCCGCAGCGACTACCGGGGCAAAGCCGGTCTACTAGTTCTGTTCGTGCCGCCAGCCGACCAGGAGACCGCCACCTATCTGGCGGCGCTGGATGCGGCGGTCGCAAGCTGGAGCCGCGAGCAGCGGGCGCTCGTGATCGCCGCCGCCGATCTGCCAGCCCTGGGCCACAGCCTGGCGCTGCATGATCCCGAGCAGACAGTCCGCCAACAGTTCCTCTCCAGCCCGGCGGCGGGCGGCTGGTTCATCACCGATCGCTACGGCGAGCTGTACGCGCAGGGTCGCGCTGAAACGACCAGCGATCTGCCGCCGCCGCAGGAGTTTACCGAGTGGATGGAATTTGTAGGCATGCGCTGTGGGGGTTAGGGGCGCGGGAGGCTACTCCGGCAGGCCCAGATCGGCCAGCGTGGTGGCTTTTTCCCACAGGCTGGTCAGGCGCGAGTTGACGGTCTCGGGACGGACCGGCACATCATCGCGGAGCAGATTGATATCATTGATCAGCGCCTGGACATCGCCCTTGATATCATCGCGAACCAGCGGAGCGGCGGCATCGAGATCCTCCTGGGCGACGGTGAGCTGGCGCAGCACAGCGGAGAGATCGTTGTCGAGCAGGGCCAGGCGGGCGGTTTGCAGGCGCGAGGCGGCCTTGAGCAGATGCAGACTGCCGACCGTGCGCTGGAGATCCTGGCGCAAGGTCACAATCTCCAGCGAGATCGTATCGGAGGGAAAGACCACAATTGTGGGAGTGGCTGGGGGCGGCGTGGCC